>PBRG01000003.1 GCA_002726615.1 Marinobacter sp. | reverse complement strand
TCGGGCGACTGGTTGAACAGTATGGAGGCAAAGCTAAAAATTGGTTGAAGCGATCAGGCGATGCAGATGAGGTTACGACGTCTGGAAATGTCAGGAGAGCAGAAGTCCATTGGTATGAAGCTCATGGTGTAGGTAAAGTTGAATTTAAGGTAAAGACATGGCTGGATTAAAAGTACGATGCGTCTCTATAAAACCTTACTTAGATGAGAAGCCAGATGGAAGCTTCGTCGAAGGAGAGTTCGAGGGAGAAATGATCAGCTTAACGTTGAATAAGATTTACGATGTCGTAGAGCAAGATGATGAATATTACAGAATAGTTGATGACACAGATGAGGACTATTTGTATCCGAAATCGATGTTTGAGGTTATTTAAAACAGGCATAGTCCTCCTGTAATTTTACAGCTTACGAAGCAAGGCTGACCGGGCAACTTAACCGTAATAGTGAGGTGGACCCGATCAGGGGATACCAACTGTAAGGCGAAGTGGTGGTAACTAATATGGTCAGCACTGCTGAATGCTATACATTACCGGAACCCTCAACATCCTCAGTATCAGGTGTTCGGCTAGAGTTCCCTGGCGGCATTCTCTGTCTTTATTTTGACTACGACAGGGATGGCATTATCTATAATACTGGTCTGCGTTTCGAAAAAGTTAGAGCGCATTCCCATGTTGCCGAAATGCATTGTCCTGCGTGGAAAATAGAAAATGCTTACGACAAACTGGTCAAGCTTTCAGAATCTACATGGATCGACGAACTAATTGAATCGACGTCAAGTGATCACCGAGATTCATGGATTCTTAATCACTATATGATCTATTTTGATAGTGATGGCTGTTATGAAATTATAGCTGATTCGTGGGAAGTCTTGCCGGAGAAAGAAGGCTCTCTAAACAATAACCGTTAAGAAATTGGCTGGTACATATTCTGTTAACCAGACTTTATTCTTGGATAGGAAGAACTTAAATCCCTGCTGGTGCATAGCGCTAGCAGGGATTTCTATAATAGAAGGCTTGCCATAGCGCTTCCCAACCGCAGTAGCTGTTTCGATATCTGATGACAAGTGTACGTGATGTCGCTTCCCTGGTTTTAATCCCTCCCGTTTTATTGAATCTAAAAACCGAGTAGCAGTTCCATGATAAAGTACTGCTGGTGGTTTTTCCGGAATGAGTTGTAAATCTACTTTAATTGAGTGACCTTGGTTAGCACGAATATATTGGTTATCATAAGAAAGTGAAAAACGTTTTTTTTCATTATCGATGACGACCTGTCTGATAAGTGCAGGTGTGAGTGTGATTTGTGGTTTGGCTTTCTCGATAATATCGGCAACCGATGCCCATCCTTTATCATCAAGCGTTAGGTTAATAGCCTCGGGCTTATGTCGAAGCACATAGCTTAAAAATTTACTGACCTTGGTGAAGTCTTGTTCCGGTTTTCTCAAAGTTAGTCGACCCTGCGAAAAATCTGTTTTCTGATAACAAGCAATTCACCGGCTTCTGCTGATCCATCCGGAAACGCCGTGTCTGAACATAAAATAGTCAATATCAGGAGTAAATACCGCCCGTTTTCATAGGGCCAAAATAGCTCGGCGAGCATCTTCAGGTTCACGCCTGCGCCGCACTGGGAAAACTGGTCCCTCATTTTACACCATCACCCACTACACCTGGGAATAGGAATCGTACAAGCTGCCTTCACTGATATGCTGGAAGTGAACACCTGATGAAGCTCCCTTCCTATGGCGCAGGCAACATAAACTATTTTTTCAACGCTTTGTGGCTATTTTGGGACTTTTTTTCACGTTTGTCTGCCAACCCTCTAATCGTCTCGTCGGAATCGTTGCCAGCGCTCAAACGATCCAACAGCTCATTCTTCACGCTCAGCTCGGTTTCAAGCTGCTGAACCCTCGCTTTCAGTTGGTCGTTCACGCGCTGCTGCTTTTCAAGGGCAGTCTTCCGTTGGCGTAACGCTGCGGCTTGCTGTTCTAGCCGCACCGTTTTGTCGGCCAGACGACGATTTTCGCGCTCCCGCTCGCCAAGTTGCTGCGTCAACTGATCCGACTGCTTTCGAACTTCAGTCACCTCCGTGAACAGCCGGGTAATCTCCCGGGTGGCCTGGGCCTGCTCGTCGCGTTTCACGGCCAGGGCTTGTTGCAGATGGCGTTGCTCTTCCTGGACTTGCTGGATCTGCTGCTCATGCCGCCGCTGATCCTGCTCGCGCTGCTCTTGCACGGAGCCGCGATAGTGCTCTAGTGCCTCGCGGGCATGTCCGTGCTTTTCTTCCAGCGAGTCTACCTGGCGCTGCTTGTCCTGAACCTGCTCAGTCAGACTTTCAATGCGTTGGGCCTGTGCGCGGTTATCGCCTTCGAGTGTCGAGAGCGCCTTCTGAAGCCAGCGGACGTCGGCCTGTAACGCATCCCGCTCCTGAGTCAGCGATTCGTTCTGCGCCTGGTGTTGCCGGATCTCAGCGGTCTGTGCCTTGAGGGTCTCCTGCAAGCTGGCGATCTCGGCCTTGTGGTGTTGTTCAGCCTGTTCGATGGTCTCCTGCGCGTCCTGGCGTAATTGCCTGGCGAGTCGGCCGACCAACTCGGTAACGTGGTTACTCAGAAGCGCCTCATCATCCAGACGAGTGCTTTCTCGCGCCTCAATCGCTTTCAGATGGTTGCTGATGGTGGTCTTTGAGCCGGTGTTGCCCAATTCGGCGCGTATGGCGTCGATAGAGGGGCGAACATTGCGAGCCAGAAGACGTTTGCGGGCGTCCTCGACCAGGGGTTGGGTGATGCCGCCTCGGGCCATGATGGTGTCCTCATGCTTATTTCTTACTGTGTTACGTAATACGTAATTACATACTATATAAGTTAGAAATATAGTTGATAAGCAGAATAAAATAAACATGTGATAATCCAGCGTTATCCATTGTGATGCCCGTTTCAGCGGCTATACTGACTCACGACCGGTACGATATGGCCCCGGACGAAGGCCACGCAGCAGGAGGTCACACATGCACACACAAGCCGATCCACTGGATCAGGTGTTTGCCTTCCGGGCGTTTGATTTTCGCAACCGGTTTCCCGCCCCATTACCAAGCTTTCGTGCGGCCCTTGAATGTCTGCAAAGCGAGGACGCCTATTTGCCGGACGTTGACGCGGAGATCAGGGCCTACCTCAAAGACGGACGATCAATCGCGATTCCAAACAGTTTCCTCTGGGTGGAGCACAAGCAGTTCGGTTCATTGGCTGAGGCGCAAAGCTGGGTTCAAGGCCGTCAGGATAGAGCAGCCACGGGGTCTACGCTGGACAGGCTGTCTGGCTCACTGATCGCCAATCCCGACGATCCATTCGATCAACAGGTGCGCGATGCCATGGCCAAGACGTTCACAAAGATGGTTTCAAGCGCGGACAACGATGCTGTGTGCGAGTCGGTCGAGCGCTGGTTAACAGAAGCAATAGCGGCATTGCCGACATCGAACGAGGCGGGTGGGCCCAATGACGATTGATCGGTACGTTCGGGCGGCGACCCGCGACAACACCCGACGCAGCTACCGATCCGCCGTCGAGCATTTTGAGGTGACCTGGGGCGGGTTTTTACCGGCAACCGCCGATAGTGTCGCTCGCTATCTGGCCGATCATGCCGAACGGCTGTCGGCCGCTACCCTGAAGCAGCGCCTGGTGGCGCTGGCTCGCTGGCATCGGGATCAGGGGTTCCCAGACCCAACCAAAGCCCCGTTGGTACGCACGGTATTGAAGGGCATTCGCGAAGAGCATCCGTACCGGCAAAAACAGGCCAAGCCCCTGGCCATCACCCAGCTCCAGCAACTGGATCAGTGGCTGTCCCGACAGATCGCGCAGGCCCGTCAGCACGATTCACGGCGTCTCGGGGTCTGGTTGCGTAACCGGGCCATGGTCCTGCTCGGGTTCTGGCGCGCCTTTCGCAGTGATGAACTCTGTCGGTTAACCATTGAAGACATCACGCTGGCCCCCGGTGCCGGTATGTCCCTGTACCTGCGGAGAAGTAAGGGGGATCGTCAGGCCGAAGGGCGTCTGTATAAAGTGCCCGCTCTGAGGCAGTGTTGTCCGGTCGAGGCCTGTCAGGATTGGCTGGATTTTCTGAATCAACCCAGCGGAGCCCTGTTCAGGGCGATTGATCGCTGGGGGAACCTGTCGGACGTGTCATTGCACCCGAACAGCGTCGTGCCGCTGCTGCGCCAGCTCTTGTCTGACGCGGGCATTGATGCCGTGGAAGCGTTCAGCAGCCATTCACTACGACGCGGGTTTGCCACCTGGGCCAGCGCTTCAGGCTGGGAAATCAAAGCGCTGATGGAATACGTCGGTTGGCGGGATACCCAAACCGCCTTGCGTTACATCGAAGCCAAGTCACCGTTCGAGCAGGCCCTGATGCAGATTCCAACCGAAATGGCGTCACCGGTTGGCCAGCCGCGCCTGGCTAGCGCATCCCAACCGCGCTTACGGGCCTTGACCGTCCAGCTTACTCTGGAGCCACAGCGCCCGCGCAGCCGCAAACACTACCAGGCCCGCACGGTGATCGAAGCCCATTGCCTGAAACCGTTCGAGGTGGAACACCAGACCGATGGACACTACCGCATCGAGGTGCCTGCAACGTCGGATGAGCATCTGGACGAAACGATGGACGACCTGATCGATGAGATACACCGTATAGCATCCGACAAAGCCTGCTGGGTGGAGACACTGATCACGGACCCGGCCACCGGGCAGACATGGGATTGAGTCGATCATGAGTGCGATCCAGGATACGGCTTATCCACGGTTTCGGTCGGGTATCCCACAACACGAACTTGATACCGTTTACACGCCCGCACCTAACGAGCAACGCTGGGCTCGTCGACGTGCTAAACAACTTCAACAACGCTTCTTTTTGCTGTTGCACCTGAAAGCTTATCAGAAACAGGGCTTTTTCTGCGCGACGGTTGATTTGCCTTCCGACTTGAGTGGCTACATCGCTAAACGCCTCGGCCTTCAAAAACGACCGACCAAGATCCAGCAGAGGCAGTATGATCAATCCAGTGCCCGTGATCGCCACATCAATTGGATTCGGGCCTATGTCGGCAGCCGAGTCTTGAACGATGAAGACCGCCTCTGGCTCGCAAATCAAGCCATATATGCCGCCGAGTCCCGCGAGGTGCTGGCTGATGTTATCAACATCCTCCTCGAAGAGCTGGTGCGTCACCGTTTTGAGATTCCCGGCTTCACAGTGCTTTTGCGGCTTGCCAAGGATGCCCGGGCCACCGTGAACGACCGCTGTTACCGATCCATCGTCAGCGAACTGACCGACGACACAAAGGCACTGGTCAATGACTTGCTGGTCTCACCACCGGGGATCGAGATCAGCGGTTGGCAGCGTCTGAAGCGAGAAATTCGCAAGCCGACCAACAAAGAGATCCGGTCCTACCTGCAACACCTCAAGTGGCTCAGGGATATCGTCGAGCGATTACCGAGTGTCCAATCCATTCCCGTGACCAAACGGCGGCAGTTCGCCAATGAAGCAAGAGCGCTGGACGTGGCGAGAATGGCCCGCATCCCCGCACGCAAACGCTATGCCCTGGCGGTCGTCCTGATCCGGCAACAGTATGCCCAGGCACTGGACGATACGGCCGAGCTTCTGATCAAGCTGATGAGGCAACTGGAAACCACCGCCCAGCAAAACCTGCTGACCTATCAAATGGAGCAGACCCAGCGCACGGATCGACTCGTGTCCTGCTTTAAAGACGTGCTGACCGCCATGGAAGCCGAGCCAAACCCGTGGCAGTCACTTCAGGCCGTGGTCGGAGACAAGCGCCAGGAGTGGCTGGACGAATGCGAGGAACATCTGGCCTACGCGGGCAATAACTACCTGCCTTTCATGTTGCGACCGTTTCGAGCCAAACGCAGCCTGCTGTACAACTGCCTGGACATACTGACGTTTCAAAGCACCTCCAGCGACACCTTGTCGATTCAACTGATTGAGCTGCTCCGAAAAACCCGTTCGCTGAAAGCCGAGACGCTGGATTTGCGCGTCCATGCGCCGGATCTGGTCGAAAACATTCAGCAGACAAAGTGGACGCTCGATAAGTGGCGACGTCTGATTTTCATCCGTCCGGACAGCCTGACGGTTCACCGTAAATATTTTGAATTGGCCGTTTTGAATCTGGTGAAACAGGAACTGAAGTCAGCGGACCTGGCGGTTGTTCACGGAGATCGGTTCGACGACCATCGGGATCAACTGGTGAGCTGGTCGGGTTACGAACAGGAAATTGACCAGTACGGGTTGGAAGTGGAGCTCCCCATGGAACCGAAGGCGCTGATTAGCCACCTCAAGGATCAGCTGACTCAGGTGAGCCGCTCGGTGGACGCCGCCTTCCCGGACAACACACACGCCACCATTGAAGACGGCCGCATTGTCATCAAGCGGAATCAGAAGCAGGGACTGCCGACGAATTGGCAGGCCCTTGATGACGACATCACACGTCGGCTTGGCACCCGCAGCATCGTCGACGTTCTGGTGGATGCAGAGCGTTGGCTTGGGCTACACCGGGAATTCGGGCCACTGTCAGGCTATGAGGGGCGCGTTGAAGACCCCCGGTTACGCTTCATCGCGACGCTTTTCTGCTACGGCTGCAATCTGGGGCCCTCCCAGACCGCCGACTCTATTAAACAGCTGAACCGCCGCCAGATAGCCTGGCTCAACCTTAACCACGTGACCGAAGACAGGCTGGACCGCGCTATCGTCAAGGTCATCAACGCGTANAAGAAATACGAANTGCCCGGATACTGGGGGACAGGGCGGCGNGCCGCCGCCGATGGCACCAAATGGAATCTTTACGAGCAAANCCTGCTCAGCGAGTACCACATNCGCTATGGCGGCTACGGCGGCATCGGTTACTACCACGTCTCGGACACCTACATCGCGCTGTTCAGTCATTTCATCCCCTGTGGCGTTCACGANGCGGTNTACATCCTCGACGGNCTNCTNNANAACCNGAGCGATATNCAGCCGGATNCCTTNCACGGTGATACGCAGGCNCANAGCTATCCNGTNTTNGGNCTGTCNTANCTACTNGGNATCAAGCTGATGCCGCGTATCCGGAACCTCAAGGATCTGAACTTTTACCGGCCTGACCGGCGATTNCGCTACGCNCATATCGAAGAACTGTTCAACGGCCATATCGACTGGGCACGGATTGANCGGCATCTGCCGGATATGTTGCGNGTGGCCGTGTCCATCAAGTTGGGTAAAATCACGGCATCAACCATNCTGAGACGGTTGGGAACCTACAGTCGCAAGAACAAACTGTATTTCGCCTTCCGGGAGCTGGGCAAGGTCGTGCGCACCGGCTTCCTGCTCAATTACATCGACGATGTGGAGCTGCGCCAGACCATTCACGCCGCAACCAACAAGAACGAGCAGTTTAACGGGTTTGCAAAATGGAGCTTCTTTGGTGGCTCGGGCATCATTGCCGCCAACCTCCGGCATGAGCAGCAAAAAGTGGTGAAGTACAACCACCTGGTGGCGAATATGCTCATTCTGCACAACGTCGAAGCCCTCAGTCGGGTATTGCGCGACATGGCCGCAGAAGGAATTGCCATCACAGAGGATGTTTTGAAAGCGTTATCGCCGTACCGAACTCGCCATATCAATCGTTTCGGGGACTACACACTGGATCTGAAGCGACCGGTGGGGCAGCAGCTATTTGATTTGAAACTGGCTGAACTTGCCTCTCAGGGAGCGTCCAAAGCTCGGACGAGTGTTGAGGATGAAGCTGAATAAAAATCTACCCTAAAATTAGGCAATTCAATGGGTTGGGGGTGTTTCTGGGGAATTTTTCACGTTTGTCTGCCAACCCTCAAGAAAGCCCGTTCTCATCGGGCAGCCCTATATCCAGAATGATTGCCTGGTAACTGCTTGTCTCTACGAAGAAGTTTGCCTCTTTTCCGTTTTGGGCAACATCTACAGTAAAGTTTTCCTTCGCAAGCCAAACAGAGATTTTTTCTGCGAGTACCGCGTTGTCTTCGACAATTAGGACTTTCATCTATAAGCGCCGTCTCTGGATGTTGGAAAATTTTGGCTGTCGCCCTTCTCGAGAGGAAATCAGAATAGCTAAAAGATCGAGCCTCAAGCGGTGTGCTATAACAACAGATAAAGCTGAATCTAGCTTGAAAAAGACATTAATTTCGGGCTAGTGGAAAAGGTCGGCTTGTAGAAGGAGTGCTTTAGTCCCAGGGACAGTCGGGGTTTCCCCATTCGTGACCAACGGGGCCGCCAACAGCACCTTGTAGTTTACGTTTCTTGATCCAAGCGATGGCGATTTCATCCATCATTCCGGAGGGAATCTCCACAACTAAGTTTTCTACCGTTTGCCCCTTTATTGTTTCTTTCGAAAAGGAGAATTCGAGAGGCTGGTTGAGTTCTAAGTAAACATTTTTGGGCTCTGCACTTAATAACTCCTGAAAGTACAGGTGGTACCAATCTCCAGAGATGATTGACGCTTTCGTGCTCATGACCATTTTCCTGCAAGTTCCTCTGCATCAGAGTATCTCAGGTGTTGAAAATAGGCCATTTAGTTCCCTGATTCATTGGTCGAACCGCCTCTAGAACGCTCTGAGAACAAATTCATGTAAAACAGTAGATTAACAAGGTGACCGACAAATTTAGTGGATTTCTTGGAAATTCAGTACTTTTTTTGGAGGTTTTTCAGCACTTCTTCTGGTCGGCTAAACGACACGCCCCGTTACCCGCTGAATTATCCACAACTGCGCATAATCTATATTATGTTAAATGCTGTACCAACTCACATAACGCATCCTTGCAGTAAGTCCGAAACCAGAAACACTCCTACACCTCTGGCGTCCGTTTAGCCACGTGCTCTCATAACTCCTCCAGCACTGCTTTCAAGACGATGGCATTGTTATGCTCGCAGTCTTTCGCGCTGTAGATTAGCGTGATTCTCTTTTTGCCTGCGTTTTTCACAAGCGCTTTGAGAGTTTCCTGTTGCTCCTCCAGTTCTTTCCGATAGCGTTTGCAGAACGTTTGCCATCGTTTGGGATCATGCCCAAACCATTTTCGGAGCTCTGTTGACGGTGCAAGATCTTTTATCCAGTCGTCCAGTTCCAGTGCTTCCTTTTTAATCCCTCTCGGCCAGACCCTGTCGACCAGTACTCGGTAACCGTCATTCTTATTGATGTCGTCATATGCGCGCTTGCATTCGATCGTCATGAAGCACCTCGTTTGTGTGTCGATGCGTATCGTTGAGTAGTGTTTTACTTTTTCTTTAACCTGCACATCAAGTTTTGCAGGTTAACGCCGCTATTTGCTTTGTAGCTGGTGAATTGATGTACAGCAGTTAAGGTGAAAAAACCGTCTGCTTCCAGTAAAATGCGCTCGCCAAACACCCGCGTGACGCTTTCTTTGTGCGTTTTTTGCGACTTTCTTGTATCGCTTTCGGGATTTTTAGCCGCCCTGCTGATGGTTTTACCTGTGCGGATGGCCTGATGTTTGGCTTGTTTAATGGTTGTGCCCGCCCGGTCCAATGGTTAGTGACCCGGCTTTCCTTTTTTGTTTATTCACGCATGGATCGCCTGAGTAGCAGATGTGGAACTTTTATGTCGGTTAACACGAAGGTGTTCAACGCACAGTTCCACGATGTTTGATCAAGAGGATGTTTCTGCTTTATG
>PBRG01000002.1 GCA_002726615.1 Marinobacter sp. | reverse complement strand
CAAATGCCGGGTTAGCGGCTATCTGACGGAAACCTACGGTTTCGAGGGTGCCACAGGATTCAAAACCGTAGGTTTTCGTTCAAATGCCCCCGCTGGTCCGAGTTGTCGCTGGGTTGACATGGCCGGCAATTTTTTGGGCGATCTTTACCGATTTCTTCTGTTTGTGAATAACATTTGTGATCAAAGAGCGTCGCCCACTATGTGAACTCGCTTTTTCGACGCCGGCCCAATCTCGCAGTATTAATGCCATGTGTTCCTGGAGAGTATTCGGCGAATAAATCCCGCCTTTTTGAGTGATAAAAAGAGGGGAGGAGGGCTTAAGAATTCCTGTCATTTCAATCCGAAGGCGTAAATAGTCCGTCAGCGCGGCGCGAAGAGCCGCGTCTACCATAGGAAGATCCCGCGATTTTCCACGATGTTTTCGAACGGGTGGGTAAAAATCCTCGGGATTCACCTCAGCGCCGGCTTTGGCTAGCACTTCGACCTGACGGACCACGTGATCAAAACTTTCCACGTCGAAACTGACCGTGCGCCGCTGGTACTGACTTTGGGAGCGACCCATGGCATCAGCGCCCTTGGTGTAGGCCGCAGGAAGGCTCATGACTTCGAGCAGCTTGAAGTCGGTACCTGAGGGATTCAGCTTCGCGATCTCTTTTATCTGAAGCAGGGCAATCTCCTGGGCCCGTAGCCCGAGCTTGGGGTACTAGGGATTTTCCGTCCAAAAACGACAAGAATCGCTGAAAGCCCCGCCATCCGAGGCCTCCCAGGGGGTATTACTTTTCCCGAACCGGTAAATATCCCTCGATTGTGCGCATCAGTTCCTCCAGATCCGGTAGTTTTTCACTCATTTCGAAGGTATAGATACCCTTCAAGTTGATGTTATACCAAGCCACTGGAGAAGCCTGTTTGACAATCTGTATTCGCTTATCGTCATTCTGATATTCGAAGCTCGTCAGCAGCTGGCTGAGTATGCTGGAATTGAAGTAAATAATGGCGTTGGTGACCAAGCGCGCGCATTCGTTCCATAGTTGGATTTCTTCATCAGAGCTGCCCCGGAACTGATCCCCATTGACGTTGCTGATTGCTCGACGCAGCTGGTGGTAAGCTTCCCCCCGATTAAGGGCTCGCTGAACGTAGTTACGCAGGCTGGCATCATCGATGTAGTTCAACAAGTAATTCGCTTTTACCAAGCGGTTGTACTCCGTTAGGGCCTCCAGCAAGGGATGGTTTTTCTTGTACCCGGAGAGTTTACGAACCAGCGTGGCCTGTGTCGTTTTTCGCTCCTTGAGTGACACTGCGATCCGTTGGATGGTGTCCCAGTGCTGCATGATACGTTTGGTATTGATGGCTTTTTTCAGGCGTAGCTGAATTCTCTGATCTTTGTCTTCTTTTACATCAAACATCTCGTTGATGACGCGACTAACCTGCGCGTAACGCGGTGCAAAGCTGTATCCAAACAAGTCTAGCAGAGCGAAGTTGACGTGATTAACTCCGTGGGTATCCGTAGAGAGCACGTCCGGAATGATTTCCGAGCTGTTATTCATCAGCAAGTCAAAGATGTAATGGGATTCGTGTTCATTCGCTCCGATCACCCTGGCGTTAATAGCGGCATGGTTAGCGATTAAGCTCATGGCCGAGACGCCTTTCTGAGTTCCAAAGTACTTCGATGAATAGCGGGTTTTGAAGGTCTCTCGCCGGGCCTCAAACTTTTGACCATCGGCACTGGCGTGGATAATATCCTCTTGGATATTGTAATGCTTGAAGATTGGAAGCATGGCCGTCGCATTGTTGATGTTGTCGTTGGCAGCATTCAGGGTTTCCAGTCGCAGGTAATTCGCTTGGATGGTACTGAGCTGATCATAAGTGCGATCGGAGATTTGAGCCATGCCGTAGATGCCTTGGTTCGTTGCATTCCCCACCAGAATCGCCAGAAGGTCATATTCGTGGGCTCGGTTCTTGGACTGAGCGCCCAGCACATGTTCAAAGCACTCAATGAAGCCGGTATCACGGTCCACCATGCGCAGCACATCGGCAACGCCCGTCGTCGGTATCTGCTGGAAGAAGGGGTTGTTGACCAAGTACTTTTTACTCCCCGTCGGCAACCGCCATAGGCGCTTACCCTTCGGATTACGTAGGATAATGTTCCGGTTGTCATCCTGTTCCAGGTAGTCACTGACCTCATACAAACGGATCTCCAGATCATTGGCTGTTCGCTCGATCAGCTTACTCGGTTCAGCGGTCAACTTTGGTAGCTGAGTTTGCTCCAGCAAATTGTGCTTTTCTCTTCGCCAGCGTTCTCGACTCACCAGATCTGCATCCAAGGCCCGGTATTTAATGACATCAGGCAAGGTCAGCTGGCCATTCAACCGATCGGGGATCTGTAGATACAGGTACCATTCGTAGCGATCTGGGTTAAACGTCCCACCCTCGTCCTGCAAGAACGGTAATTGTTTCTTGGAGGGCAACCGGGCGTCTATCGTTGCATTTGAGATGACCCCTTGTGCTGCAAGATCAAGCCGAGCGTGATTCAGTGCTGCTGCCAGGCGTTGGGCGCCTGCGCTGGCTTCATAGCGTAGGCAAAGAAACAGCTGCCGAAGCAACCCTTCCCTTAAGCTATCTCTCTGGTCATAGTATTGCCACATAGCTTCCTCAACGGAACGCTTTTGTTCATTCAGGAACAGGTAGACAGACTTCAGATCTTTCTCCGCAAGCAGCTTCAGCGCTTTCTGTCTTACCGCCCCAAACGGTTGCTGTTGATCGATGCTATCATCAATGAACAGATGTAGAACTTCCGCAGCCTTGCTGACATTTTTAGCGGCTTTTTGCCAATCTTGATAAACTACTTCCTGCGCATAAGCCTTCGATTTATTCTTGGCCTGTCGGACATGATGAACAAAACCATCGGCTATGCGTTCCAACGCCTGCTGCCAGCGGAACTGCAAATAGCACAGGAGATAAAGCCTCTGATTTCCCACAGACTGCCGCTTCAGTTTAGCCCCATAGTAATCGACCCGTTCTGCAAAGTGCTGCTGATTTTTCTGGGACAACGATAGCGTACTCAATATGGCATTCACTTGCGACATCCAGTGCTGGATGTGGCGATGTACGGTCAGCTCCTTCTCCAGCTCAGTTCCTGTGAAGTTACGGGCAGATTGACGTAACTGTCGCAACGTTAGCGATCCGTCTACGTTTACGAGGGCAGCCAATGCGTCTTTTAGCTCCTGAGGCAGTTCGAGATCTACGTGGGTAATCAGCCGATCTTGCTCCTGACCAACAACCTGGCTGATGATCTTTTGCAGGGTGCTGTAGGCAGGGATCGCAATTTTCTGCCCTGATAAATACTCAATCGCTGCGTCGAAGAGGTGCCTCGGAGCAGACCAGGCTTTGGCCTGCTGCGTTAGGTGGGCTACCAAAGCAGATCCATGGGCTTTAAAACTCCAGCGCTGGTATTCGCAGAGTTCGAATATCCGCTTGTAAATCCTCTCGTTTTCTTTCTGCGAGAGATTGAACGGTCTGAAGCCGGGTCCTGGCAGTACCGTTTCGTGGACGTGCTTTAGATCATGTTTTATCTGATGAAATCCAGGATTCAGCACTACAGGTTTAGCCTTAAAATAACCCAGCAGCACAATAAACATGTAGCGCTGCCCACGATTTCGGAATTTATTAGCGACAGCCAGTTCCTTGTCGTTCAGAGCGAAAATGAAGCGTTGATCGTTGGACGTGAAAATTGGGGGCCCATAAAAATCGTCTTGTTCTGCATCGGACAAGATTTGAACACGTTCTTCATATGCCATACGTTTAGCCTAAAAAGGCCAAATCTTAACCAAAATTGGTGTAAATATGGACTTCAGAAAAAGCAATCCCCTCTTGGAGGCCCCGGATGGCGGGGCTTTCGGCGATTATTGTCGTTTTTGGACGGAAAAACCCTAGTACCCCAAGCCGTGATTGGTGGGCAGGTGTTCGTCGCGATCACCCAGATGATTTTTGCCGAACTGGCCGGTGGCGTAACCCAGGGACTTGAGCAGGGTGGCAATGGTCGGGTCCTTGTCGGACATGCCTTCCTTCGCTCCGGGCAGGCCCACCTTGGTCAGGCCGGTGCGCAGCGGGTGCTGCCCGGTGATGAATCCCGCGCGGCCGGCGGTGCAGCTCTGGTCACCATAGGAGTCGGTGAAAATGATCCCATCGGCCGCGATCTTGTCAATATTGGGCGTCTTATACCCCATACGCCCCATGTTGTAGGCACTGATGTTGTAGGGCCCGATATCATCACCCCAGATGATGAGGATATTGGGTTTATCGGCGGCCCGGGCCTCCGTAGCAATAGACATGTTGAGACATACCACTGCCAGTAAAATGCGTGTCAGCTTATTCATCGAGCACCTCCCGTATCTAACAGGGGGCTACGATAGCGTATAAGGCTTCGGGGGATGCCTGGAAAAACCGAAAGGGCAGCTTTATTGTTCGTTCGGGCTAGTTGGGGTATTCAGGGTCAGGTTGTTAGCCCATTTGTTTAGCTACGGCTCCACACCCTTTTCTCGGCGGTAGTCACGGGGTGACTTTCCTGTCCAGCGCCGAAACGCCCTGGTGAAGCTGCTGGTATCGTTAAACCCCAGCATGAAACTCATCTCGGTGATGCTTATGCGGGACTGTTCCATGTAGTCCAGTGCAAGGGACTTTCGCACCTGGTTCAGTAGGTCCTGGAAGCTCGTTTCCTTTGCCGCCAGTTTCTGCTGCAGGGCGCTGGGGCTCATGGCCAGTTCGCTGGCAACATGCTGCTTCGTACAATTCTCCGAAGGGAGTTTCCGCAGGATGATCCGCTTGACCCGGTTGACGATATCCTCCGCGTCGAGCGCGGCGATGTAGTTTTGCAGGATCTTGTCGTGTTCGCTGGCGATTTCCCGGTTGCCACCCAGCAGGGGGAGGTCGACGATGGCAGAGTCCAGGCAGATTGTACAGTCTGGGGCATCGAAAGTTACCGGCACGTGAAAACTTCTGGTGTACAAGTCCACGTAGCCCTCAGGCAGGGGGCGCGTCAGTCGTACTGATAGGGGCTTGAAATCGGGCCGATAAATCATGCGGAAGACCCGAATGATGAAGGCGTTCCAGGCGTCGATGGTTTCAAAGGCGACGCCGTCTGCAACTACCTCCAGAACCAGGCAGAAGCGGCCTTCGCTCTCCTCGATGCGATAGGAACCCTGGTTGCTGGCAATACGGAAATAGTAGACCAGCCGTTCACAGGCGTCCCGCAGGGTGGCGCTGGCCAGCAGGGCATAGCCCAGGGCGTGGACATTGGAGGGGTGGAGAAAGCGCGCGGCGACCAAGCCGAAAGCGGGGTTGCCGGTAGATTTGACCGCTTCCCGGAACAGCGTGGCCATCTGGACGGTGGTATAGCGATCCAGTGGATCCTGGCTGGGGGCGTCACTCAACCCGGCGGCCTTAAATACAGCGGCCGCATCGTGGCCATTCGCTTCCAGTGCCATGTGGATGGCCATGGTGTAGGAGGCGATAGTCGTAGCGGATGTGGAATCACTCATCCTGCGGTTGTTCCCTCGTTATCGTTATGCCCTCAACGGGATAGCGCTAGCATAACAATTTGATTACGTAGGCAAAAGTGCTGCTTTTAGGGCCTCCATTTGAATCTGCAGGCGAGGCCCTGTGGGTATAACCCCGACAGTTTTGCCGGGTTATTTGTCGCTAGGGCCAAGTCTGGTACCCGGGATGGGTCTAGCCTGTGTCACAAATAACACATCAACCTAACAGGGAGAGGTCCCAGTGAGCATCCCCACCCAGCAACACATCATCAACGGCGAGTTCGTTCCGCCATCATCCGGCCAGTATATCGACCTGATCGATCCCGTATCCGGCCAGGTTGCCGGCAAGGCCGCGGCGGGTAACGCCGCCGATGTCGACGCGGCTGTCGCGGCGGCAGCAGAAGCGTTCAAGACCTGGAAAAACACCCCGACCAGCGAACGTGCAGGTATCATCGCCCGGATGGCGCTAGTGCTGGGTGCCAACCTGGAGGAATTGCTGACGCTGGAGGCGGCCTGTACCGGCCTCGGCGTCACTCGTCTGAAGGGCTTCGATATTCCTGCGGTCATGCAGTTTATCCAGATCTTCGCCGAGGGGCTGGAAAGCTACCCCTTTGTCGAGTATCCCCCGGTGCGGCTCGCACCCGAGGCGCACGATGTCCGGGTGGTGAAGCAGCCCCTGGGCGTCTGTGGCCTGATCACTGCCTGGAACGGCCCCCTGTTCCTGGCTTTCCTCAAGATGCTGCCGGCGATTGCCGCGGGCAACACCGTGGTCATCAAGCCCGCCGAGACCGCCTCGCTGGCGGTGGTGCGGGCGATGGAACTGATGCAGGACCTGCTGCCCCCCGGGGTGGTCAACGTGGTTACCGGCTACGGCCAGGACGTGGGCGCAGCCCTGTCCTCCCACCCGGGTGTCGCCAAGATTTCCTTCACCGGCTCTGGTCGTACGGGCACCATGATCCAGAAGGCGGCGGCCGAAACCATGAAACGGGTGACCCTGGAACTGGGCGGCAAGGGGCCGGGTATTGTGTTGCCAGATGCCCCCATCGAACTGACCGCCAGGGGCGCCACTTTCGGCTTCCTGCTGGGTTCGGGACAAATCTGTATCTCGGGCNCCCGCCTGTTCGTTCACGAGTCCATTCACGACGAACTGGTGGCGCGCATGGTCGAGCTGGTCGGCAATTTGAAGGCCGGCAGCCAGTTTGCCCCTGAAACTACACTGGGCCCCATGGCCTACCGCGAGCACTACGAACGGGTGCTGGGCTATGTGGAGTCCGGCAAGGCAGAAGGTGCGACCCTCGCCTGTGGCGGCGGGCCGCTGCAGGTTGACGAGTACTCCGACGCGATGTTTGTGCAGCCCACCATCTTCACCGATGTTACCCCGGACATGAAGATCTACAACGAGGAGATTTTCGGCCCGGTACTGTCGGTGATCAAGTACAGCGATGTCGAGGACGCCATCGCCCTGGCCAACGACAGCTGCTACGGCCTGTCCGCGGGTGTGTGGACCGGCGACCCCATCGGCGCCCAGGCAGTCGCCCAGCGGCTGGAGGCGGGCACCGTGTGGGTCAACGACTGGCACGCGATCACCGGCGACATGTCCTTCGGCGGCCACAAGCAGAGTGGTTACGGGCGCGAGATCAATATCGCGTCCCTGGAAGGCTACCTGGAAACCAAGAACTACATGACAAGCTTCGAGACCGACCCGAATGCCAAGGCCTTCTTCGGCCTGGTTCACCAGGTCGTCTGAGCCCGGCTGTCATTAACGCTATAGAGGAATAAAAAGATGTCCAGCACTGGCGCATTTCAATACTGGCAGCGGACCATGGTTCACGCGGGCCCCGGCACTGTCATCCGCCTGCCCGGCCTGTTCAGCGGCCTGGGAAGCAAGAAAGTTCTCCTGGTCAGCGACAAGGGCCTGAAAGATGTGGGGATTGTCGACAAGGTAGCAGCCCTGTTTGACGAGCAGCGTGGCCCCGGCGGCGTTCGCCTGGCGGGTGTATTTACCGACACCGCCCCGGACGCGGAGTCCGGCTGTATCGACGACTGTCTGGCGATGGCACGGGCAACTGGCGCCGACGGCCTGCTGGCCGTGGGTGGCGGCAGCGTGCTCGACTCGGTGAAACTGGTCAAGCTCGCCATGTACAACGGGGTGGACAGCGTGGACCAGTTGCTGAAGTCCCCGGTGAAAATGATGAACTGGCCGGAAGTGGAATATATGGGCGTGCCCCATATCTCAGTTCCCACAACTGCTGGTACCGGTGCGGAAGTGACCAATGGCGCGGTGATTTACAACAAGGAACTGGGCATCAAGCACCTGATCGTCAGCAACTACCTGGAGTCGGATATCGCTGTACTGGATGCGCACATGACCACCGGCCTGCCGCCCATGTTGACGGCCGCCACCGGTATGGATGCCCTGACCCACGCAGTTGAAACCATGGGCCATCTCAACACGAACCATTTCACCCTGGCCCACGCCGAGACCAGCGCAAAAGTCATCCTCGAAAACCTGCCGAAGGTGGTCGCCGATGGCTCGGATGTCCTCGCTCGCCAGGCCATGCTCAACGCCAGCGCCATGGCCTGTAACTCGGTGGTGAATGATCTGGGTGCGTCGCCAATACACAATTTCGCTCACGCTCTGGGCGCTGTCTGCCATATTCACCACGGTGAGGCCAACGGCGTACTGCTACCCGTGGTAATGGAAGAATTCCCCGATTTCTATGTGCCGGTGGCGGACCGCCTGAAAGGGGTGTTCGGAGTAGAAGGCGAGGGCAGGGATGCTGTCCTCGCCTGTGCCGCCGCTATTCGCGAGCTGTTGGTGCAGATGGGGCACCCGCTGGACTTTGCCCGTCATGATATTCCCGCATCGAAAATGTCCGAGATCGTTGCGGCCATCGCCGGCGACCCGCTCGCGGCGTTCCTGCCAATCCCGATGGAAATCATTGAGTCCGTGTGCCGCCGCGTCTGTAACTGGTCATAAGGAGAGCTCACCATGAAAATAAATTTCAGCACTATCAGTGAGCGCCTTGCGGATGCTTTCTCAGAGCGCGAGGCTCTGGTGAACATCGAGCGCGGCCGCCGTTATACCTTCCGCGAGTTCCACCTGCTGACCAACCGCATCGTCAATATGATGCGCCACAAGCTGGACCTGCAACGCGGCGATAACGCGGTGATCATCCTGGACAACGACAACGCATCGCTGTTGCACTTTTTCACCGCGGCAAAAGCCGGCACCCCCCTGTGCTACACCAACTACCGCGACAGCCTGGATGATCACACATACCAGGTGGATACGGTCAGCGCCAAGGTGGTGTTCATCGAGGCTGACCTGCTGGAAAGCCACTATGACATGCTGCGCGAGCGCCAGGTCACCATCGTGGCTATGGACAAGCCGGAGAAAGAGTACCAGGGCGTACACTATTTCTGGAACCTGCTGGAGCAGGTGGACGACAGCAACCCCAACGTGGTGATCGACGATCGCGACGACGTGGTGATCATGCGCTTCACCGGTGGCACTACCGGGCGTGGCAAGTGTGCCATGTACACAGCGGACACCTACCTGGCGTGTCGCGACTCCTACTGGGCCCTGCCGGATCCGGCCTGGAACCCCGAGACCCGCTTTATCCACCTGGCGCCGATCACCCACGGCAGCGGCATGATGTTTGCGCCGACCCAGTTCAAGGGCGGTTGTACCGTGACCATGAATGTGCCCGATCTGGATGCCTGGTGTGACAATATCGCCGCCGAGCGGATCACTAACGGTTTCGCCGTGCCGACCCTGCTGTACCGCCTGCTGGATATGGACGAGAAGGGTCGGGCGCGGTTCAAGACAATTGAAAACATGTACTACGGTGCTGCCCCCATGAGCCCGTCCAAGCTGGCGGAACTGCAGGCGGCCTTTGGGAACAACTTCATTCAGGTCTATGGCTCCACCGAGCACTTTGGTGTGGCCCTGTCCATGAGCAAAGCCGACCACCTGGTGGAGGACGGCGATGATTCGCACCTGGCCTCCGCCGGCCGGCCTGCGCCTTTCACCGAGCTTGAGATCATGGACGACGACGGCAACCCGGTGCCGCGGGGAGAGACCGGCGAGATCTGGCTGCGTTCCCGCGCCATTGTGCCGGGCTACTTTGGCAATCCGGAGCAGACCGCTTCTGAGTTCCAGGATGGCTTCTGGAAGTCTGGCGACATTGGCAGGATCGACGAGCGTGGCTTCTTTCATATTGTCGATCGCAAGAAAGACATGATTATCAGTGGCGGCTTCAATATCTACGCCAACGAAGTGGAATCCGCGCTTAACAGCCACCCGGCGGTGCTCATGTCCGCGGTGGTCGGTGTGCCTCATGAGGAGTGGGGCGAATCGGTGCACGCCGAGGTCATGCTCAAGGAAGGCGCCGAGGTTGAAGAGGCGGCCCTTATCCAGCACGTACGCAACGAGTTGGGCGGATACAAGACGCCCAAATCCGTTGAAATCGTTGAGGAGATACCCACTAGCGTGGTGGGCAAGGTGCTGCGCCGGCAGGTGCGCCAGAAATACTGGGAGGAGGCCGGCCGCAAGGTCGGGTGAGCCCAGCACATGAGCAAACTCAAGCAACTGTCGGGGCTCGATGCCTCCTTCATCTATCTGGACACGGACCGCGCCAGTACCGGCGGCACCATGATCTATGTATACGACCAGTCCACAATCCCCGGCGGTGGCCACCTGCGCTTCAAGGAAATCCTCAAACACATCGAATCGCGCACCGCCACCTCGCCGATCTTCCGCCAGAAGCTCAAGCAGGTGCCGATGTCCCTGGACTATCCCTACTGGGTGGAAGATGAGAATTTCCGCATCGAGAACCACGTGTTCCACGTTGCCCTGCCCAAGCCCGGCGACTGGCGGCAGTTCTGTATCATGGCCTCGCGCCTGACCACCCCCCCATTTCGATTTCAATCGCCCTCTGTGGGAGATGTACGTGGTTGAGGGGCTGGACAATATCGACTGGCTGCCCAAGGGCAGCTTCGCCATCCTCACCCGCATGCATCACGCGGCCGTAGACGGCACCGCGGCGGCACAATTGACCTGGGCCCTGCACGACCTCGATGCCCGGGGTAAGAAGCCGGGGCTGGGCGGAGAGCATGAGACCGAGGGTGTTCGCGCCCCCAGCCAGTTTGAGATGGCCACCCGTGCCTGGTGGAACAATGCGACCTCGCCGATGCGTCTTGCCAGACCCCTGTCCCGCCTGCTGCCCAAGGTGGGTGGCAGGTTGCGCAAGGAGGTGCAGAAACGCACTGTGGCCAGGGTCGAAGAACACAATTCTGGAACGAAGGTGCCGACGACCCGCTTCGACGGCCGGGTTTCTCCCTTTCGGGTGTTTACCACCTCACGCTTCCAACTGGACGAGCTCAAGGGCATTCGCAAGGCCGTGGAAGGCAGCACCATCAACGATGTGGTGACGACAATTATATCCGGTGCCCTGCGCCGCTACCTGGACCACAACGGTGAATTGCCCCGGGACACCATGGTGGCGATGATGCCGGTCAACACCCGGTCCGGGCCCGATGCCGAGCCTGGCGCCAACAACATCACCTTCATGGGGGCCGCTATCGGTTCCGATATTGCGGACCCGAAAGAACGTCTCGCCTATGTGACCGAACAGACTGCTCGCTCCAAGAGTATCGTCAACGCCATTGGCGCCAGTGACCTGACGGACCTCAACAAGCATATTCCCGCTTCTTTGCTGGCGGCCACAGGGAAGCTGATTTCCCGTATTGGTCTCGATGCGGGTGGCACCGGTAAGCGCTTGTTTAATATGGCAATTTCCAATGTGCCTGGGCCGAGCGTGCCGCTGTACCTCCAGGGCGCGAAGCTGAAGTTCTGGTCCATTGTGGCGCCCTGTACCGACGGCATGGGAGCGGTATTCGCGATCACCAGTTACGACCGGGAGATCTATATCTGCCCGACGGCCTGCCGCGAGATTGTGCCGGCCCCGGAATTCCTGGCCCAGTGTCTGGAAGAGAGCTATGCGGAATTGCTGGCGGCCACTGGGGCCAAACCAAAGCGTAAGCCGGCGAAACGCCCGCTAAAAAAGAAAACAACAGCTAAAAAGCCGGTGAGGAAGAACCCCGCAGGAAGAAAAGCGGCAAATTAACACGCGTTCCGGGCTGAATGGACAAATTTAATCATTATTCGGCCAAGAGCCGGACGTTTGTTTGCCATGTAATAACCCACAGTTCCATAACTATATAAAGCTCCATAACTATAGAAAGCAGAGGATCACAATGAATATCTCACTCAAAACCAAGCCCCCTTGCGCTCGCAGTCGCCGCTTCCCAGGTTCTTCTCTACCAGTCACTGCCCACCCACGGCCAGGCCCTGGAAGAGGTGATGGTCACCGCCCGTAAGCGTACTGAGACCCTGATGGACGCTCCTGTGGCGGTCACCGCGGTATCCGGCCAGGCCATGGAGTCTCAGGGTATCTCCAACATGGAACAGCTTTCCGCCAAGGTACCTGGCCTGCAGATTGGCCGCGGCGCCCAGACCACGAATATTCGTATCCGCGGTGTCGGCTCAGGCATTAACAAGGGCTTTGAGCAGTCCGCGGGAATGTACATTGATGGTATCTACCAGTCCCGTAGCCGCCAGTTCACCCAGTCCCTGGTTGATCTGCAGCAGGTGGAAGTATTGCGTGGCCCCCAGGGCGTGCTATTCGGAAAAAACACTGTGGCTGGTGCTATTAAGGTGGAAACAGCCAACCCGGTAGTTGGCGATGAGTTCAACGGGTCCATCAAGGCCGCGTTTGAGCCTGAGCAGTCCACCACACGTTACACTGGCATCGTATCAGGCAGTCTGAGCGACAGTGTTGCGGCCCGCTTGGTGCTGCGCCAGGAAGACTCCGATGGTTACATGGATAACAGGTTCCGGGACACCGATGAGCAGGAAGAAACCAACAAGATGGCTCGCCTGACACTGGCCTGGGATGCAGCCGACAACCTGTCGATTGTTGCCAAGGCGTCACACGTGGATATGGAAAGTACCGGCAAGGAAATGAACGCCTATACGATTGATGACCGCCTGCCCCCGGCTAGCACTCTGGCCCTCTCTGCCGCACTTACTGGTGGTCAATTTGCGGCGGCCGATGCACCCGGAGGCGATGACTATGAAAGTTGGGTAGGCAACCTGCAGTGGGGCAGGGGTGATACCGAGGACACGACTTCGACCGCCTTCTCTGTGAAAATCGACTGGGATGTCGGTGACTACACGGTAACGTCCTTGACCGGCATATCTGACTTTGAATTCGAGCAGTACCATGATGTGGACTTCCTGCCTCCCAACTTCATCGAGAATATCGACCAGGAAAAGCTGAACATGTTCAGCCAGGAAATCCGTGTTGCTACAAACTGGGATGGCCGGTTTAACTTTATCGCGGGTGTTTACTACGAGGACCAGGAGCTGGAATTGGACGAAGGTACTCACATCGATGGCACATTTGGCGGGCTAGTCCCCACCATTTTCGTGACACCGTTTGGTGAGACAGACACATCGTCCGGTCTGACCGATTTCGACCAGGACACCACGACAATGGCAATTTTCGGTGAAGTCACTTTCGACATCACCGATACCCTGAGCCTCGATCTTGGCGGGCGTTACTCGGAAGATGAGAAGGAAATGACCAAGCTGGTTACCATCGGCCAGGGCGCACCAGGGCAAGTAAACGATATAGTGACTCCTGACATTACTGCCGGGTCCGCAGATCTTATTGAATACCTGACCAATGTCATGGTGGCTACTGGCGATGCCGGTGCGACAGCTGCGGCCGCGGCACATGCCGGCAGCCTGGATCGATACGCTGCCTATTTTGAAGACGAGCGTGATGAAAGTCATTTTGACCCCTCTGCTCGCCTGCGCTGGGAATACAGTGACACCGGAATGGCATACCTTTCGTATTCGGAAGGTTACAAGTCTGGCGGCTTCAATTTCAGCCCGGATACAGCGAATCCCGATGGCTCGTCTCGACCCGGTCACGAGTTTGAAGACGAAGCCGTGACTGCCTGGGAGTTGGGTGTAAAACAGGACTTCATGGATGGCCGTGCGCGCGTCGCGACAGCCATTTACAGATCTGAGCTGGAAGATCTGCAGGTTACTTCTTGGGGTGGCACAAGTTTTGTCGTAGGCAACGCGGCGGAGCTGACCGTCCAGGGTATCGAGATCGAAGCGCAGTTCGCCGCTACCGATGCACTGGAAATCGGCGGCAGCTATGCCTACCTCGATCACGAGTTCGATTCGTATCCGGGGGCGGGTTGTTCCGTTGTCGAGATTGGCCTGGGTACCTGCCCGAACTCCTCTGGTGAGGGTACAAAGGATCTGTCCGGCGAGCGCGGGGCGTTCGCACCGGAGCACAGTGCCTCGCTCTACCTGGACTACAATCACGCATTTGATTGGGCGGAATTCAATTTCCATGTCGATGTCAATTACAAGGATGAATTCTTCCTGGATGGCGACCTCGATGAAAATGTGCTGCAGGATTCC
Source organism: Marinobacter sp. (assembly GCA_002726615.1). Taxonomy (GTDB): domain Bacteria; phylum Pseudomonadota; class Gammaproteobacteria; order Pseudomonadales; family Oleiphilaceae; genus Marinobacter. The sequence goes on along the minus strand of PBRG01000002.1, from coordinate 5,308 downwards.
TACACCAAGGTCGATGCCAGTATCTCCCTGATGTCCCTGGAAGGTACCTGGGAGGTGGTGCTCTACGGACGGAACCTGACCGATGAGACCACCTACACCGCTTCGGTTGATGCTCCCTTGAGCCCAGGAGTTTATATTGGCTGGGTTGAGGAACCCCGCGTCTACGGAATATCTGCAGCATACAATTTCTGATAGTCCCTTTGCGGCGCTTGATGCCGGCACCCTGCCTGGTATCAAGCGCTGTTTTTTTTATTTCTTCCCCGATTCGCCCGAATCGACTCTCAAAGCCCCCGTTAACAATTATCATCCAGACAAGTATTTAAGCTCTGATGACAAGGGGCTTACAGCCGCCTGCGCTTATAGTATTCCCAGAACACGGGAGTGAATACCCAGCGCGGGTTTCCGCTAACAATATCGGTCCACAGATGGATCAGTGTCAGGAGTTTTTCTAATGAGTGAAGCTGCCCTTCTATTCGAAAACAGGGATGGAGTAGCCTGGTTGACCATGAACCGGCCCGAGGCCATGAATTCCATCAGCCTGGAAATGATTACCCTGTACGAGGAGTACCTGGAACAGATTCTGGGGGATGAGTGTATCAAGGTTGTTGTCATCAGCGGTGCGGGCAAGGCTTTCTGCGCCGGCGCTGACTTGAAGCAGGTATTGGATAGCCTCGACGTCCCACCCGGTAAGCCTGATTTCCTCGATCGCCTGTGCGACAGGGTTTTGAACCCGCTGCGCGATTTCCCCAAGCCGGTGATTGCCGCCCTCAACGGTATCACCATGGCAGGTGGCCTGGAGACCGCCATGTGCGCCGATCTCGTCGTGGCCGCTGAGAGTGCCAGGATAGGCGACGCTCACGCCAACTTCGGTGTCTACCCGGGGGCGGGGGGAGCAGCAGTACTGCCGCGTATCGTTCCCCACAACGTGGCTAAGTACCTACTGTTTACCGGCAGAACTCTTTCCGCACAGGAGATGAAAAACTACGGCTTCGTCAATGAGGTGGTAGCCGACGGTGAGCTGCAGGAAGCCGCCCAGGCATTGGCCCTGCATATCGCTGAGAAGAGCCCCATCGCCCTGCGCCGGATGAAGTCCGTGGCTAATGCCGCCGCTGACAAGACCCGAGACGACGCGCTGCGGCACGAGATGTACGAATTCCGCAAGCACCAGCGCTCCTGGGATATGCAGGAAGGCCTGGCCGCCTTTGCCGAGAAACGCAAGCCACGGTTCCAGGGCCGCTAATAGGAGTAGAGAAAATGACAGATGTATATATCGCCGGCGTCGGCATGACCCCCTTCGGTCGGCATATGGACAAGAGCTACAAGGACCTGACCGCTGAGGCTGTACAGGGGGCCCTGACTGATGCGGGTGTAGACAAGGACGAGGTGGGCGAGGCCTTCTTCGCCTCCTGTGTCATCGGCTTTCTGCAGGACCAGCATATGGTGCCCGGCCAGGTGGCCCTGCGCTCCATGGGTTTTGAGGGCATCCCTATATTCAATGTTGAAGGCGCCTGCGCTTCCGCCACGTCCGGCCTTTACCTGGCTGCCCAGGCGATTCGCGCCGGCAGCTGCGATATCGCAATCGCGGTGGGTACGGAAAAAATGTTAACCGAGGACAAGGCGAAGATGTTCGCCGCGTTCGATTCCGCCTGGGATGTGACCACGGTTGAGGCCAACAAGGAGTACCTGCTCAAGATGGGGGAGGGGATTACCCTGCCGGAAGGCTCCCTGTCACCCAAGCCCTACAGCATGTTCATGGATGTGTACGCAGCCTTCTGCCGCCAGCATATGAAGACCTTCGGCACCACCCAGGAGCAGATCGCCGCGGTTTGCGCCAAGAACCACACCCACTCGGTGCACAATCCCCTGGCCCAGTACCAGAACCCTTACACCGTTGAAGAGGTGATGGCCGCACCGCCGATCACTTACCCCCTGACCCTGCCCATGTGCGCGCCCATCTCCGACGGCTCTGCCGCGGCGGTGCTGTGCAGTGCCGAGGGCCTCAAACGGCTCAGGGGCGATGCCTCCCGGGCGGTGAAGCTGCTCAGCTGCGTCTTCCGCTCCGGTATCAACCGCACGGCCGAGGAGTATGAAAAGCACATTACTGCGCTGGCGGCCGCAGAAGCCTACGAGAAGGCCGGCGTTTCCCCGGAGGATGTGAGCGTGGTGGAGGTGCACGACGCGACTGCCATGGGTGAGATCATCCAGGTGGAAAACCTGCGCCTGGTGCCCTGGGGGGAGGGCGGCCCCGCCGCCGCGCGCGGCGATTTCACTGTCGGCGGCCGGGTGCCGGTCAATCCCTCCGGCGGCCTGGAGTCAAAAGGGCACCCCATCGGCGCCACAGGCCTCGGCCAGATATTTGAGCTGGTAACCCAGCTGCGCGGCGAAGCCGGCGCGCGCCAGGTTGAAGGCGCGCGGATCGCAGTACAGGAAAACGGTGGTGGCCTCGTCGGCCTGGAAGAGGCAACGGCCGCGGTAAGCATACTCGCAAAGCAGTAGAGGAGAACAAAGCGATGAATTTCCAACGCAGTGAAGAACAGCAGATGATTATCGAGAATCTGCGCAAATACCTGGACTCGGAGATCGAGCCGGCCTTTCGCGAGCACGGCGAGGGCTTCATACCGCGGGAGAAAATGCAGGAGTGGACCCAGGGGCTGACCGAGTTCGGCTTGATCAAGGCGCCATTCGGTGAGGAGTGGGGCGGCTTTGGCATGGACTGGCTCACCCACCTGATGGTATTTGAGGAGATCGCCTACACCTCTCTGGATATCGCCATCCCCGGTTTTATCAACGCGGTCAATGCCGAGCTGTTAAGACAGCTGGCGCCCGAGGCCATCAAGGAGAATTACCTCGCGGACATCATCAACTGCGACAAGTTCATCGCCATGGGTATCTCTGAGCCGGACGTGGGTTCAGACGTGTCTGCAGTCAAGACGCGTGCGGTGCTCGATGGCGACCACTGGGTGATCAATGGCGAAAAGACCTGGATTACGAATGGCGAGTACTCAGACGTGTTCATCTGTACCTGTCGCACCGGTGAGAACGAGATCAGCCATATACTGATCGACCGTGAGGAGCATGGCTACGAGACGGTGGGAATTCCCAAGATGGCGTTGAACGGTCAGTCCACTTCGCAGGTTTTCATGTCTGATGTGCGGGTGCCGGTGGAGAACGTGGTGGGTGGCCGCGGTACCGGGCTCAAAAATACCCTGAAGATATTCGAATACGCTCGCTGCCACATGGCAATGTGGGGAATTGGCGTGGCGCGTCGCGCCATGGACGAGGCCATCAAGTACGCCCAGGAGCGCAAGCAGCACGGCAAGTTGATTGGCGGTCACCAGCTGATCGCCGACAAGCTCGCCACCATGGCCACCCAGATCGATGCCGCCCGGCTGCTGACCTACCGGGCCATGGATATGGTGATGCGCGGCGAGCGCGCGGACAAGGAGTGCGCCATGGCCAAGTGGTACGGCACCGAAATCGCGGTGACCGCGACGCGCGACGCGCTGGAAATTCACGGTGGTAACGGTGTGACCAAGGAATTCATCGTTGAGCGCCTGGCGCGGGAGGCTATTGTCGCGCCGATCCCCGATGGCACTACCGAAATCCAGAAGCTGTTAATCAGCCGGGCCCTGACCGGTTTGAATGCGTTCAGTTAAGTAAGGGAATTTGGAGGTTTTTGTGAAGCTGAAAAATAGAGTTTTGGTAATCACCGGCGGCGCCTCGGGTCTGGGCCAGGCCACCGCGCGTTATATGGTGAGCGAGAAGGGTGCAAAGGTTGCACTTCTGGACCTGAATGAGGCAGCCGGCACAGCGACAGTAGAAGAATTGGGCGAGGAAAATGCCATTTTCTGCCAGACCGATGTGACCTCCGAGGAGAGCATAGATGTCGCTATCGCAGCGATCATGGACAAGTTCGGCGCGATCCATATGAATGTTAACGCCGCTGGTATCCCGTTGCCGTGCAAGATCCTCGACCGGGAAGGCAAGGCCAGCAGCCTGGCGAAGTACGCCATGGTTATCAACGTCAACCTGATGGGGGTGTTCAACGTCATGGCCAAGTGTGCTGAGCAGATGGCGAAGAATGAGCCGGACCAGAAGGGCGAGCGCGGGGTGATCGTGAACGTATCGTCGGGTGCGGCCTACGAGGGTCAGATTGGCCAGAGTGCCTACAGTGGCTCTAAGGCGGGGGTTAACGGGATGAACATTCCCGCCGCCCGGGAGCTGGGCCCCTGGGTATCCGTGTGAATTCAATCGCCCCGGGTCTGTTCGGCACGCCCATGATCAAATCCATGGACCAAAAAGTCCAGGATGCCCTGATCCAGATGGTTGAAGCACCGCGACGGATGGGTGAGATGGATGAGTTCGCCCATACCTGCGCTTTTTTGGCCGAGAATGCTTATATGAACGGGCGCGTTATTCGACTGGATGCAGCTACGGTTATGCAAGCAAAGTAGGCTCGACCACATTGACGAGGGTTGCTCCCTGCTTTTACCTGAACATAGCCTACACTTGATGTGGAGCGTGATCGCCGGCGGCGTCACCCTGAATGATTTTGGAAAATCGGTACGTTCAACCAACGAAGGAGTAGGTTTGGTGAAAATTATCCAGAAGTACATACTAGCATGGATAGGGGCTGTAATCGCCGCCTGCCTGATGGCAACTACAACTCATGCGGCAGGCAAACCCAATATTCTAGTGATTTGGGGCGACGATATTGGCTGGTTCAATATCAGCGCCTACAACCACGGGATGATGGGATACAAGACACCCAATATCGACAGGATCGCCAATGAGGGCGCCATGTTCACCGACTGGTACGGTCAGCAGAGCTGCACCGCCGGGCGCGCTGCGTTTATTACCGGCCAATCGCCCATTCGTACCGGCCTGACCAAGGTTGGGCTTCCCGGCGCGAAAGAAGGTATGAGCGAAAAAGACCCGACACTTGCCGGCCTGTTGAAAAATCACGGCTATGCCACCGGCCAGTTCGGCAAGAATCACCTGGGTGACCGCGATGAGCACCTGCCCACCAATCACGGCTTCGACGAGTTCTTCGGCAACCTGTACCACCTCAACGCCGAGGACGAGCCGGAAAATGTCGACTACCCAAAGGATCCAGCATTTCGCAAGAAGTTCGGCCCCCGGGGTGTTATTCATTCTCACGCTGATGGCAGGGTACAGGACACCGGCCCCCTGACGATGAAACGGATGGAGACTGTCGACTCTGAAGTGACTGCCAGCGCTCTCAATTTCATGGAAAAAGCCCATGAGGGGTCCTAGGGATTTTGCCTCCAAATATTGCAAAAACCGC
>PBRG01000001.1 GCA_002726615.1 Marinobacter sp. | reverse complement strand
AGTACAAAACTAGCTCCAGCGTGATGGCCGTGTGCGAATCGGTCACGATCCCCGGAATGACCGGTCACGTTCGCCGGAATACGCACCAGGGCCTGCTGGGTAACGAACTCTTCGCCATCGACGGCTGCAAGATGCCGTCGAACGCGGCCAAGGAATGGTCTGGCACCTTCGAAGAGCTGGAAGAGAAACGCACCAAGCTGCGACGCCTGGTTCGCCATCACCTCAAGGCCCATTACGAGCGGGATGAGGCAGAGACTGAAGCTGAACTGGACCGGGATATCCGACGAGCGAAAACCATCCTGTCCCTGGATGAGGCCGCGAAGAAAGTCGACCGCTTCCTAAAGACGAACCGCCCAAGGATGGGCCGGGGGAAACGGAACAAGGAAGTGAAGAGCAACCTCACCGATAACGAAAGCGCCAAAATGACCACCAGCAAGGGCACGATCCAGGGCTATAACGGCGTGGCCACGGTGGACAAGAAACACCAGGTCATCATCGACGCCCAGGCCTTTGGCGAAGGCCAGGAACACCACACCCTGCAACCGGTGCTGGAGAGTGTCGAAGCTCGGTTCAGGAAGCTGGGTATCGCCGACAACATTTACCAGCAAGGCACCGTCGTTACGGCCGACACCGGCTTCGCCAATGAAGCCAACATGAAGTACCTGCACGAACGGCAGATCAACGGCTACGTGCCCGATAACAAATTCCGCAGTCGCGACCCGAAGTTCCAGAACCAGAAAGACAAATACGGCAAACGCCATCAGAACCAGCCAACCACGGGCCGGAAAGACATCATCCCAGCCCGTGAATTCCAGTTCGATCCGGTGAATCTGACGTGCATCTGCCCGGCAGGCAATGCCATTAGCTACCAAGGCAAACGCAAAGCCGAGAATGGCAAAATCCGGGTGCATTTCGAAGGTCGTTTGCTGCAATGCCGGCACTGCACGAAGAAGCGCCAGTGCATGCAGAATCCGGCGTCCGCCAATCATCGCAAAGGTTCAGGAAGGCAGGTCTCGTTCACCATAGAGAACAAGCGCCTGCCCAACTACACCGACTGGATGAAGCACCGGGTAGACAGTCCGCAAGGCAAAGAGATCTACAGTCACCGGATGTCGGTGGTGGAACCAGTGTTCGGCAACATCGGCACGAACAAGGGCCTGAATCGCTTCAGTTTGCGGGGCAAAAAGAAGGTGCAGGGCCAGTGGCAGCTATACTGCCTGGTGCACAATATTGAGAAGCTGGCGAATTACGGGCGGATGGTGGCGTAATGCCGAGAGTGGAAGTCCCGGACGAGCATCTGCTGGACACCAGCAATACCGGATCCAGGAGCCCCAAAAGGCCGAAGCGGATGGCCGAACATCGAAATCACGGGAATCGGCCAGTTGATGGCCGCGATAAAAATTACAGGAACCAGGCCTTTGGAATGACTCGGAATCGGGTTTTTCTACAGCCTCGTTAAGTTGCAATAATTATGAATCAGTTCGATGGACCAAACTGGCGAATCAATTTGCTGCCCGGGTGGCTAGGAGAGCATGAAGAAGGTTGCTCAATCGTTTTTCATCCGGAAGGCGTCGGAGCACTCGAGATCAGTAGCTATTCCAAAGAAGGAATGGTCACGGAAGAAGACTTAAGAGGGCTGGCGCAAGAGCACATAGAGGCCGGTGCCAAACTGACGGAAACCTCCGCTGGCGACTTCAAAGGGTTCACTTTAGCATTTGGTTCGGACAATGAATTTTGGCAGCTATGGTATGTGGCCAGTGGGCCAAAGGCTCTGTTCATCACATACAACTGCCAGGCAGTCGACCGTGACGCTGAGATCGAATCGATCAAAAGCATGGTCTCAAGCTTGGCTGCAATTTATACCAGTAGGTGAGGCCGACCGGTACTCCGCTACGCTCTGTCCTGTCAGCTTACCCAAGGCGTTAAGAGGCGAGCAGTAAATGCAACAATTGCAGACAATCGAAGACCAGGTTATTTCGGCAGTACAAGACTTTGCAAACTCAATTCGTTCAGGAAGCAAAGTCGTTGCTGATATGTCTGCACTGATTGATGTAACCGATAATTTGCCTCTTTCCAGCTTTGACTACTGGGAGCGTTTGATTCGCTCTGAGTTTTCTTCGGCGTTAAGAGAGTCCAGCACTCCGAAATGGAAGGTTTGGTCAAAGCCCAAGGAATTTATAACCTGGCTTGACCTGATTAGCTGGGATGGTTACAGGCGAGAAAAAGCTCTACGAGCCCTGTCAGGGGCCGCGCCGAATGCATTCTTTTTTTCTCTAGCAGTTCGCAGGCTTAATGATTGGGTGCCTCAAGTTCGCAAGGCTGCAAGAGAAAAACTACCAGAGATAGCAGGATCTACAGATCCTGATTATGTCGTTGAGGCGCTAAGCATTGCGCTTTCCAATTGGAACTCTTGGGGCAGGATCGAAGAAGGAGATAAAGAAGTTCTTCTTCAAATTATCTGTGAAGAGAAAATTGCAAAGTCTCTTCGTTCTAAGTTGATTTCATCGGCTTCTGGGCCTATGCCATCGCTCTTTTCTCAACTTGGCCGGACACCGATTCTTGACGAAAAAATGGAAGAAATAGCTAGTTTTGCGATTCAGCCGTCGGTTCGAGCTAAAGCATACCGCAGCCTATTTGAAGGGCGGATTGTATGGATGGAAGGCCGGAAATGGGAGTGGACCGATATACGTTATTGTGAAGGCCGGCTAAAGCCTGTCGTTGCTGAGCGCAAGCTGAATGTTAAAGCTCCAATGCTCGAACTATTGAAAAAATCATCTGAAGATCGATCATCTATCGTAAGGCGAGTTTCAGCTGAGATTCTGATACGAGAGCTAGACAGTTTAGGTTCTGTTGCCAGGACGTTTACTGAGCGTTTTATCTCGGATAAATCTCGGCCCGTATCTGAAAGGGGTGAGTTCGCATTAAAGAAACTTGATGAGGCGGAGCGTGCCACTATCTCTTAACAAGAGCATGTTGTCGGACTGGTTTTCCGCTGTGCTCCAAACTAGCCGCAAATGCGAGCGTTAAACGTCACAAGGAAGTTTTCGTGGAATTTCTGTTAATACTGCTCATCCCACTTGGATTTATTGGAGTTTTCCTTGCGGCTCCCTTTTGGATCTCTCGGGTTACGAAAGCCGAGCATGAAGAGGTACTTACTGAAGCCCAAAACTATGAGGGAAAGGAGAGAGACGAGTTCATAGAAGCACAGCGAAAAGACAAACGCCTTGGCGAATACAGCAAGAGCCTCTCTGGAGGAGCGGTACTTATCTTCATAGCCGGATTTGCTCTGCTGTCAGGGGAGCTTTCGATTCGCGGAGGCGACCCAATAGTAAGCCAAGCTAATGGCGATGATCGATTCTTTGCTTTTGTAGGGACTATTTTGGTTTTGGGTGTTTTGCTTGCTGGATACGGGTTGATAGGGAAGTGGAAAAATGGAACGTAAAACAAGTCATGGAAGACGGACGCCTAGGACGCCCCGCGTCGTTCAGCGTTACAGGGAATCACAAAGCAGATCATGAGAAGGGAAGCGTTAGTCGAGCATATTGAACTCAACCCTCTCGGAGAATTCCTGATGGGGTGTGATGCCTACGGCATGACGATCAAAACGAATTTTGGTGAAATTGAGACGTTTAGGGATGTCCCGGTCATGATTGGACAAACCGATTACTCGAAGTTTGTTGAGCAGTCGTCATGCAAAGGTTATCTCTTGATCAAAGGTGCGTTTGCCACCTACATCGTGGATATCAAAGATCAAACCATTAGCGTTTACAGAGCTACTGTGCGTGGCGTTAACAATGAGTGGTGTGACGAAAACCCGATCTACGGCAAAGAAACTCGTCACGTTCAGGGCTTTAGCCGTCACTACCATCTCCAGTTTCCCTTCGTAAGAAAGGATCGTTTTCATCAGGTTTTCCGAGACTATGAAGCCCTGCGTAGGCGTCAAATTCAGGAACTGACCGATGCCCTGTAACAAGTTAATTAAGTTGGTTCCGGCCTTCGGTCTCCACCGGACGCCCCTGTCGAGCCGCCGTTTATTTCAGCGTTATCTTTAAGAAGAACTCACCACATGGAGGTATCTATGCACATTGGACTAATCGGTGGTATCGGACCAGCCGCAACAGAGTTCTATTATCGTAACTTGGTGAAAGCCGATCAGGCATCAGATGGTGATAGCCGTATGGAGCTGACCATTTGCCATGCCCAAGCGAGCGATTTGATACGCAACATTCAGGCTGGCGATGTCGATGCGCAGGTCAGGATTTTTGAAGTATTGGCTAATCGTTTGAGCGCGGCTGGTGCCGAAGCATTGGCGGTGACGTCAATAGCTGGACATTTTTGCATTTCCAAACTGGAAAAAGTATCACCCATTCCCATTATCAATGCGTTGTCTGGACTCGAAAGCGCATTAATTCAAAACGGCTACACAAGGGTGGGCGTATTGGGCAACAAGGTGGTCATGGAGACACGGCTGTTCGATAGCTTTCGAGAGACCGAAATCATTGTCCCGCCTGGCGATAGCCTAAACAAAGTCCATGAAGCCTACATGAGCATTGCTGTTTCTGGTGCTGCAAACGAAGACCAAAGAGAGACCATATTTCAGGCTGGCAAGAAGATGTGTGACGAGCAAGGTGCTCAAGCTGTTGTTCTTGCTGGCACAGATCTTTTCGAGNCTGTAAATAAATCTGTGTAACTGCCCACCCCATTACAGGTGGCCGTCCAGGCGGTCACCGAACTCGATAATAAAGCGATTCANTGCNGGCTTCCAATCNCGGATCGGCATGGTCCATTTCTTTGANGCNTGCTGGATCGCCAGGAANGCCACNTTCAGTGCCGAATCATCACTGGGGAACAGCTTGCGGCGCTTGGTTGCCTTGCGGATAACGCTATTCAGTGACTCAATGGCATTGGTGGTGTAGATCACCTTCCGGATAGCCGGTGGGTAGTCGAACAGCGTTATCAGGTTGTCCCAATGGTTGTACCAGGACCTGGCGATTTGCGGGTACTGGCCGTCCCAGCACTCTGCAAAGTCGTCCAGCGCTGTTCGTGCCTCTTGTTCGGTGGCAGATTTATATATTCGCTTCAGGTCTGCCGTGACAGCCCTGTAGTCCTTCCAGGACACATACCGCAACGAGTTACGAACCATGTGCACGATGCAGAGCTGAACCTTGGTCTGGGGGTATTCCGCCGCAATGGCATCCGGGAATCCCTTGAGACCATCGACACAGGCGATCAGGATGTCCTCCAGACCACGATTCTTCAGCTCGGTGAGTACCGATAGCCAGAACTTCGCGCCTTCGGTCTCGGCAAGCCACAGGCCCAGCAGCTCCTTCTGGCCTTCCATGTTGATGCCCAAAGCCAGGTATAGGGACTTGTTGATCACCCGCTTGTCCTGACGAATTTTCAGAACGATGCAGTCCAGATAAACAATAGGGTAAATCGGATCAACAGGGCGGTTCTGCCACTCGTGAACCTGATCGATCACGCGCTCAGTCACCTTGGAAACGAGTGTTGCCGAGATGTCCGCGTCGTACATCTCTTTGAAGGCGTCCACGATGTCTCGTGTGCTCAATCCCTTGGCGTACAACGCCAGGATCTGATCATCCATTTGGGTCAGCCTGGACTGACCCTTACGGACGAACTGAGGCTCGAAAGAGCCGTCCCGGTCACGGGGTGATTCGATCGGCACTTCACCATGTTGGCCTTTGAGGCGCTTGGCAGAATAGCCATTACGACTGTTGCCGGTGTAAACATCCCTGTTTTAGTTGCACCGCTGGTTAGAGTTTTCCGCCTGTTGGTATTTCGCCAGATATTCCCATGGCGTCAGGTCTTCCAATGAATCGTGGGGACGTTCATCGTTGTATTCCGTCATCCAGGATTCCGTTCGTTGCCGGACTTCGGTGAGATTCCGGAAGACATACATGTTCAGAATCTCGTCCCGGTAAGTTCGATTGAAGCGCTCTACGTAGGAGTTCTGGGTAGGCGTTCCCGGCTTGATGAACTCCAGTGCTATGCCGTTCTGTTCAGCCCAATCCGCCAGGGCGATGGAGATGAACTCGGGGCCGTTATCCATGCGCAATTTGGCGGGATAGCCTCGCCAGGCGATGATGCGTTCCAGTACCCGAATGACCCTCGGGGCCGGGAGGTTCAGATCAACCTCTATGGCCAGGATCTCCCGGTTAAAGTCGTCCACCACGTTGAACGTCCGGAAGCGTCGGCCACAGAATAGGCTGTCACTCATAAAATCCATCGACCAGCAGAGATTAGCGGTTGTTGGCACGGTCAAGGGCTCCGGGTTTCTTGTGGGAAGCCGCTTCTTGCCCCTTCGACGCATATTCAGGTTGAGCGCACAATACAGTCGGTGCACCCGTTTGTGGTTCCAGCCATGACCCCATCGCCTCAATACCTTGAACAGTTTGCTGAATCCGTAAGCTGGATAACGTTCAGTAGCACTCTGAAGCGCTGCAATCACGGGGGTATCTCTCGACGTATCTGCTCGGTAGCGATACACAGAGTCACTGATGCCAGCGATCCGGCAGGCTCGGCGGGTGCTGATGCCATGAGCCTGCTTGAGGTAATCCACCAGTTCTCGTCGAACGGCTGGCCTTACAGCTTTTTTTCGATGACGTCCTTTAGCAGCTTATGGTCCAGGCTCAGCTCGGCGTACATCTGCTTCAGACGACGGTTTTCCTCTTCAAGCTCCTTGAGCCGCTTCACATCAGAGGCTTCCATACCGCCGTATTTGGACTTCCAGTTGTAATAGGTCGCATCGGAGATGCCGTACTCCCGACAAACCTCCTTGACCAGTCTGCCGCCTTCAACCTCTTTCAGGATCTTGACGATCTGGGACTCGCTGTACCGTGACTTTTTCATGTCGCTCTCCGTTTGCCTCATTGTAGGCCGGAGAACTCTAATTACGCATGCACCGATTTTAGGGGATGGTTACAAGATGAGTCGGGTCTTTTCCTGAGTTTTTTCGATATAATTCAATGACTCTTCCTGCCTCATTAGATCCATCGGCGACGGAAATTGAAGTAGAAACGTCCTCGACAAAAGCCAAAAATTGATGGGAAGTCATAAAATCTCACTCCCTGAGACGATATAACTCAACACTGCGAATGGAGAGTGGAACCAAAAGGTCCATGGGTACGGGTAGGTAGTCATTTTTAAACGTAGTCTG
>PBRG01000046.1 GCA_002726615.1 Marinobacter sp. | reverse complement strand
CGAAAAGCTCGCCACGGGGAATGCCTTGCAGGCCGTTTTCGCCGCCGGTGAACGGCATCTGCAGCGCCAGGAAGTAAATGATCTGCGCCAGTGCCAGGGTCACCATGGCAAAGTAGATGCCCTGTCGGCGGATGGCGAGGAAGCCGAATATCGTGCCGAGGATCAGGGCAAACCCGGTGCCGGCAAGAATGCCGAAAATTGGTCCGAATCCCCATTCTTTGGTCACGTAACCGGTAATGTACGCCGCACCGCCGAAGAAGGCGGCGTGCCCGAACGACAGCAACCCGGCGTAGCCGAGCAACAGGTTGAAAGCGCAGGCGAAGAGCGCGAAGCACAGCAGGTCCATCACGAACACCGGGTAGGCATAGAAGGGCGCGCCAAGGCCGGCGACCAGCATGATGATAAACAGAACGCGGTTGATCATGGCCTTACTTCTCCTTACCAAATAAGCCAGCAGGACGGAACAACAGCACGAGTACCATCAGGAAGAAAATCACGGTGCTGGCTGCGGGCGGGTAAATCACTTTGGTAAGGCCTTCAATCAGGCCCAGTGCCAGCCCCGACAGGATGGCCCCCATAATGGAGCCCATGCCACCGATCACCACCACGGCAAACACGACGATGATCAGATCTGCGCCCATTAGCGGGCTGACCGAGTAGATCGGGGCCGCGAGTACGCCCGCCAGGCCGGCGAGACCGGCGCCGAAGGCAAAGGTGAGGGTAATCATCAGTGGCACATTCAGGCCAAACGCCTGGGTCAGGTCCGGGTTCTCGACACCGGCGCGCAGCCGTGAACCCAGTTTGGTGTGTTCGATGACATACCAGGTGGCAAAACAGACCACCAGGGAGAAAATGATGGCAAACAGCCGGTAGGTCGGGAAGTACATGAAGCCGAGGTTGACCACGCCGCTGAGGCTCTCCGGTTGCCCGGGATAGGGGGTGCCGGAGACGTTGAAGTAGTTGGCAAACAGGCCCTGCAGGATCAGCGTGATACCGAACGTCAGCAGCAGGCCATAGATATGGTCGAGGTCATAAAGACGCTTGAGCATGAAGCGTTCAATGGTCACGCCCAGAATGCCGACGATCAGGGGCGCCACCAGCAGCGACGCCCAGAATCCGATCTGAAGGCTGATTCCGAACCACTGCTCCAGCAGAGAGTAGCCAATGAGTGCGATGAAGGCACCCAGCATGTACATGGCACCGTGAGCAAAGTTGATGATATTCAGTAGCCCGAATATCACCGCAAGCCCGAGACTCAACATGGCGTAGAACACACCCACATTCAGCCCAAGCAGCGCCTGGGCCAGTATGACCTGCATCGACACGTTGGCTATCTCCCCTGAAGCAGTGGTTAATCGGTATGGTTAGTTAACCAGCGGACACTTGGAGTCTTCCAGCGAGATGTAGGCCTGGTCGGCCGGGATCTTCGAGACCACCCGCAGCAGGTCCCATTCCTCGCTGGCTTCGTCCGGCTTCTTCACTTCCACCAGATACATGTCGTGGAGCATGGAGCCGTTGGGCAGAATCTTGCCGCCTTTCACGAACATGTCGTTGAGGGTCATCTCGCCCAGCTTGGCTCGCACGGTATCGCTGTCATCAGAGCCGGTGGCCTTGACCGCTTCCAGGTAGTTGGTGACGGCCGAGTAAACGCCGGCATGAACCATGGTGGGCATGGCGTTGTGGCGTTCATAGAAACGGCGGGACCAGGCTTCGGTCTCGTCGTTCTGATTCCACACGAAGGCTGTGGTGAACTGCAGGCCCTGGGCGATATCCAGTCCCATGCTGTGGACGTCGGTGATGAACACCAGCATGCCGGCCAGTTTCTGTCCGCCCTGNACGATGCGGAACTGGTTGGCCTGTTTGATGGCGTTCACCGTGTCCTGGCCGGCATTGGCCANGCCAATGACNTCGGCNCCNGAAGACTGGGCNTGTAGCAGGTAGGAAGAGAAATCGTTGGTGGACAGTGGCGCATTGACGTTGCCAACCACCTCGCCACCGAGGCTTTCCACCACGGCGCCGGTGTTATCCCTCAGAGAGTGCCCGAAGGCGTAATCAGCGGTAATGAAGAACCAGCTTTCACCGCCGTTCTTGACCATTGCCGTTGCGGTACCAACAGGTAACGCGTGGGTGTCGTAGACGTAGTGAATGCCGTATGGCGTGCACTGTTCTTCTGTCAGTGCGGTGGTGCCTGCGCCGGTGTTCATGGTGATGATTTTCTTGTCGTTGGCCAGCCCCTGAACGGATAAGGCAACGGAGGAGTTGTCGAGCGCGGTGATCATGTCGACCTCGTCCGCATCGATCCATTCCCGGGCTGTGCTGGCGCCGATATCGGGCTTGTTCTGGTGATCCGCTGAAATGATCTCGATGGGCTTGCCCATCACCGAGCCGCCAAAATCCTCGACCGCCATCTTGGCGGCGGTGACCGCGCCTGGGCCTTCAAGGGCTTTGTAAACGCCGGACATGTCACTGAGCACGCCGATTTTTACCTTGCCCTCAGACAGCTCGGCGGCTGCGGTGAGTGGCATTGCCAGGGTTGCCGCTGCTACAGCGCCTGCCAGACCTTGTTTCCAGTGCTTGAACATAGTGGGATTCCTTTTGTTATTAGATTCAGGGTCGGGCCCTTGCTGCGGCCCAGGCCCACAGGTTCAGACACTCAGGTGCCTGTTCAACTGCTCTTTTTTGGCCTCGAGATCGGCCGCCTCTATTTGCTCAACCACCCGTCCGTGTTCAATAACATAATGTCGGTCGGCCAGCGGAGCGGCAAAGCGGAAGTTCTGCTCAACCAGAATGATGGTGAATCCCCGGTCACGCAGCTTACGGATGACGTCATCCAGGGATTTGAGGATGACTGGCGCGAGCCCTTCGGTTATTTCGTCCAGTAACAGGAGATTGGCGCCAGTGCGAAGGATGCGGGCAATGGCCAGCATCTGCTGCTCGCCACCAGAGAGTTTGGACCCCTGGCTTTTGCGACGCTCCTCGAGATTCGGGAACATTCTGTAAATCTCGTCCGCGGACATCCCGCCATCGGCGACCACCGGCGGCAGCTCCAGGTTTTCGTCCACGTTGAGAGACGCATAGATTCCGCGTTCTTCGGGGCAGTAACCCAGCTTGCCAACGTGAGCAATGCGGTGGGTCGGCATGTTGATAACTTCGGTGCCGTGGATCTTGATTGAGCCGGTGCGTTTGCTGACCAGCCCCAGAATAGACTTGAGTGTGGTCGTGCGCCCGGACCCATTGCGGCCAAGCAGGGTAATCACCTCACCTTCCCGCAGAGTCAGATCGAGGCCATGGAGAATGTGGGATTCGCCGTACCAGGCGTGAAGGTTCTCGATTTTGAGCATTTCCGGGCGTTGATCAGGCTGCATCGGTGGTTCCCATGTAGGCTTCCATGACGGCGGGATTGGTCGATACGGTGTCGTAGTTGCCTTCAGCCAACACCTCCCCGCGGTTCAGAACGGTGATGGTGTCGGCCAGCGTGGAAACCACATTGAGGTTGTGCTCAACCATCACGATGGTTCTGCCATCCACCACTTTGCGAATCAGCTCGGTGACCGTGCCTACGTCCTCTGAGCTCATGCCCTGGGTGGGTTCATCAAGCAGCATGAGCCTGGGTTTGAGTGCAATGGTAGTGGCAATCTCCAGCGCCCGTTTCTGTCCGTAGGCGAGTTCCACCGCTTTGGTATCAGCAAAGGACCCCAGGCCAACCTGTTCCAGGGTGGCCTGTGCCTCTTCATTCAGTTGATCGAGAATTCGGACCGGCCGCCAGAAATGGTAGGAAATGCCTAGCTTGCGTTGCAGAGCGACTCGAACATTCTCGCGGGCAGAAAGATGGGGAAATACCGCCGAGATCTGAAAAGAGCGAATCAGTCCCTGCTGGGCAATACCTGCAGGTCGCGCGTTGGTAATGTCTTTGCCAGCGTAGATAATCTGCCCGGCGCTGGGCTTGAGAAATTTGGTCAACAGGTTGAAGAAGGTCGTTTTTCCGGCCCCGTTCGGGCCTATCAAAGCATGTATGGAGCCTGTCCTGACGTTGATGCTGACGTCACTGATGGCGGTAAAGCCTTTGAAATCCTTGGTCAGGTTCCTGGTTTCAAGGATGGTTGAGGATGGTTGTGTCTGCTCGCCTACAGCCTGCTCTTCCACGGAAAGACACCCCTTTCAATTCAGGTGAGCGGCGCTGGTGCCGCGTGTTTTTTTATTCGTTGTTGTGACAGTCGTTTTTTTTGAAAGGTCGCAAATACAGCTATTTGAACCGACATTCAGTAATAGTTGGCGAATGTGGATTCTGTCAGGAATGGAGAGGAGAACAGTGGGGGCGACACGCCCCGTTCAGGGCGTGTCTTTAGCGGTTATTCTTCGTCCCGTGGCGGGCGTTCGACCACTTTGCGCTTACCTTTGGCACACCGGGACAGGGCTTTCAGCCCGTCGGCTTCGAAGGCATCCACGCGGATGACGTCGTAGAGTGCTTCCAGTGCCTCCAGAAGTTTGTCGCATTCGTCTTTCTGAACAACGCCCTGCTCGCAGGCCCAGTCCACCAGTTCTTTACGCTGGTGCCCCATCAGCAGGTCGATACCGCCCAGCTCGTCTTCGTCACGATTGCGCAGGGCCTCATGCAGGCGATCGCGCATGTCCTTGGTTTCATTGGCCAGTCGGTACGCATTCAGTACACGACCCAAAGGATCATCCGGATCGGTATTGATATAGCTGCCGCGGCTGATGCGCTGGCGCAGCGGCGTATCGTTCACAATGCTGGCCGCCACCTCTGTGCCCAGGGTGTCGTCCGGGCCGTTCAGGCCGGTGGCGCCCAGAGGGAACACCAGCACCCGCAGCGGCCAACGCAACAGCGGCACCGGGAAGTTGATGATCAGCTCGCGCATGGATGTCTTGAGGTCGCGCAGGCTGGTCTGAAGGCACCATTCCACCAGCGGGCGCTGGTCTTCCGGATAGCCCTCCTCGTGCCATTGCTTGATCACCGCCGAGGCGTAATACAGATGTACGAGGCAGTCCGCCATCCGGCCGGACAGGCGCTGACGTGCCTTAAGGCCGCCACCAACCGTGAGCAGGGTAACGTCGGTCATCAGGGCAAACGCGGCCGAGAATCGGGCAAGCTGGCGATAGCTGGACTGGATTTTGCCTTGGCGGGGCACGGTTTCCAGCAAGCCCCCGCTCAGTGCCAGCAATAACGAGCGTAACGCGTTGCGGGTGGTATGAGCGATATGACGGTAAAAGTTGCCGTCGAACTTCTCGACCGCCGCCTTTTTATCGTCCATGTCCGCTGCTTCTATTTCTTCAACAATAAACGGGTGGCAACGGATGGCGCCCTGGCCGAACACCATCAGGCTGCGGGTCAGGATGTTTGCGCCTTCCACCGTGATGCCGATGGGCACCGCCTGGTACGCCCTGGCCAGGAAATTGCGGGGGCCGGTAATAACACCGCGGCCGGCAACCACGTCCATGGCATGGTTGATTACCGTGCGCATCAGGTCGGTATTGCGATACTTGAGAACCGCTGATGGCACAGAGGGGCGCACGCCCCGGTCCAGCATGCCGGAAGTCAGCAGCCGGGCGGCATCCATCATGTAGGTGTAGCCGGCGATGGGCTCCAACGCCTCCTGAACCCCTTCAAACTGGCTGATGGAGCGGCCGAACTGTTCCCGGGTCAGGGTATAGGAACCTGTCGCCATACTGGCCACTTTGCCAGCGCCAGTGCCCAATGCGGGCAGGGAGATGGAGCGGCCAATGGACAGGCATTCCAGTAGCATTTTCCAGCCTTTGCCAAGCATGTCCTGACCGCCAATCACCTGATCCATGGGGATAAAAACGTCATTACCCCAGGTCGGACCGTTCATGAACACGGTGTTCATTGGCAGGTGACGGGCGCCCGAGTGAACCCCTTCAAGGTCCTGTGGAACCATCACGCAGGTAACGCCGATTTCGTCAGAGTCGCCCAACAGTTTGTCCGGGTCATACACCTTGATGGCCAGGCCAATCAGCGTCGCCACCGGTGCCAGGGTTATGTAGCGTTTGTTCCAGGTAACTTTCAGGCCCAGAACTTCCTCGCCATTCCACTGACCCTTGCAGACGATGCCTTTGTCCGGGATGGCTCCGGCGTCGGAACCGGCGACCGGAGACGTCAGTGCAAAGCAGGGGATTTCCTCGCCGCCGGCCAGTCGCGGCAGGTAATGTTCCTTCTGGGTATCGGTGCCGTATTCCATCAGCAATTCGCCCGGGCCAAGCGAGTTGGGCACCATCACGGTCACGGCGGCGGATACGCTGCGGGTGGAAATCTTCATCACGATTTCGGAGTGAGCGGTGTGGGAAAAACCTTTGCCGCCCTGCTCCTTGGGAATCATCAACCCGAAGAAACCGTTCTCGCGAATGAATTTCCAGACCTTGTTGGGCAGATCGTAGTCTTCGTGGGTGATTTTCCAGTCATCCAGCATGCCGCAAAGCTTTTCGACGGGCCCGTCGAGGAACGCCTGTTCTTCACTGGAGAGGTGGGCCGGTTTGGCGTCGAGCAGTTTCGACCACTTGGGTTGCCCGGAGAAAAGCTCGCCATCCCAGTCTACAGTTCCCGAACGCAGTGCTTCGGCCTCGGTATCCGAGAGTTTCGGGAGCCGGCCACGCACCCAACTCAGTAGCGGAGCGCTGAGCTTCTCGCGCCGCAGGTCACCTGGCAGCACCAGCACCAGGCTGAGGGCAAGCAGTCCGCCACCAAACAGTATACTGAGGATGTGCCAGCCATCCTGAAACAGCCCGACGACCGTTGCAATCACAAGTACGGCGGCGGCAGTGGTGCCGCCGATGCCAAGGTAGATCAGTACCAGCGCACTGATCAGCAGAAGCAGAACACTCATGGGCGGATCTCCATATCGAGAAGAAATTCAACCTGAATCGTTCTTACCTTCGGCCAAAGCCAGAGAGGTTGCAAGCGCTTGCGTTAGTGATCTTGACGCATCGGCGAGGATTCCGACATTGATCGTTATCTGAAGCGGTTCATACATAGCCGGCTGTAAAGACCAGGCCCAGCACAATCGGCATCACCACAAGGCTTCCGAGGTTACTCATAAGCACCAGTGACGCTACTTTGTGAGGTTCCTGTTGATACTGCTCCGCCAGCATGTAGTTCAACACAGCAGAGGGCATGGCGGCGAAGACCCACAAAGAAGCTACCTGCAGGCCCGGTAGATCCAGAATCGCTATCATTGGCCAGGCAAGAATCAACCCGGATGCGGGCGCGGAAATAGCGCCCAGAACCCCGAGTTTCCAGTCGCTGAAATCCACGTCCAGCATGCGGACACCGAGAGTAAAGAGCATGAGCGGGATACACACTCCGCCTAGCATATTCAGGGTTTCCAGCAGCCATTGTGGCATGGGTACGCCACCGAAGTTGACGGTAAGGCCGGCGATGCTTGCCGCAATAACGGGTATGCGAAGCCGTCTGATGATCGACGTGTGCGGGTCCAGCATGTAGATGCCCACGGTAAAGTGCAGCAGCATTTCCACGACAAATAGGACAACGGCGGCGGGCAGGGCTGCCTCGCCGAACGCAAATACCAGTACGGGAATGCCCATGTTGCCGGAATTGTTGAACATCATCGGCGGCAGGAAGGTTTTAAGGTTCAGGTTCAGAATCCTGGCCAGCGGATAGAGGACGATGCCGGAACCCAGAACGACCACGGTTGCCGCCAGAGCCAGGCTGGTGTAATCCTGAAGCGGAGCCTGTTGATCAGCCAGAACCGCGAACACCAGCATGGGAACGAACAGCTCCATATTGAGGGTGTTCAAGCCTTTGATGTCTGGAGTGCGATATCGGCCGTAAAGGGCACCACAACCGGCGATCAGAAAGACCGGCAACATCGTGGACAGGATCTGGGCAAGCATTCAGGAGCTCCGAGGGTCGATCAGGATAAGCAAATAACTCGTTAGGTTCGCAATTATACCTGGGTTCCAGGCAAGTAAAACCTGTGCCCCTGCGACCAATGATAACCCCCCCCTCCCCTCATGAGCCGGAGGAACGGCGCCCGGCTTGCACGAATTGCAAAGACTGCCACAGAATGACCTTGCCCAACTTACCATTCCAGCGGAGAGCCACTCGTGCCCAAGACCTTTGACCAGCCTGTCCAGCGGGAACGCACCTGTTCAGTGAAGTTTGATGCCCGCAAAGCGGTATTCGGCAGAGATGACGTTATTCCCCTGTGGGTGGCGGATATGGACTTTCCTGCGCCGGAAGCGGTGATCAAGGCTCTGGAAGAACGGGCAAGGCATCCGGTATACGGCTATACACTGTTTCCGGAAAGCCTGTACCGGTCGGTTATCGACTGGTTTGAACATCGGCATGGCTGGGTCATTGAGCGGGACTGGCTAATGATGGCCCCGGGAGTAGTGCCTTCTCTGCACGCTGCGGCACTGGCGTTTGCCGGCGAAGGCGAAGGGGTGATTATACAGCCTCCGGTTTACCCGCCTTTTTTCAGCGCCATTCAAAAAACCGGACGTGTGGTGATTGAAAACCCGCTGGAACAGGTGGATGGCCGTTATCAGATGAATCTCGAGCACCTTGAGGCCTGTGCAGCACGGGGCGACGCCAGGGTGTTGCTACTGTGCTCGCCTCACAACCCGGTGGGAAGGGTGTGGACTGAAAACGAACTCAGGGCGGTATTGGCCATCGCCAGGCGCCACAACCTGGTGGTGCTGTCGGATGAGATTCATTGTGACCTCACCTACCCGGACAAACCTTCCCATCATGTGCTGGCGAAGCTGGCCGATGAAGAACATGCCCTGATCACAACCGTAGCGCCCAGTAAATCCTTCAATATGCCCGGTCTGGGCCTGTCGGCGCTGGTGGTGAGGAATGCGGAGCATCGCAAGTTATTGAAAGACGTCTTTGACGCCATGCACATGAACCAGTGCAATCCGTTCAGTATCGCCGGCTTCGAGGCAGGGTATCGCCATGGTGGCCCGTGGCTGGACGAACTCATGATCTACCTGCAAGGCAATCGTGACAGGGTGATGGATTATATCCGCCAACATCTGCCGGCTATCCGGGTAACAGAGCCGGAGGGCACTTATTTATTGTGGCTGGACTGCCGGGCATTGGGCATGGGAGACGCGGAACTGAAACGGTTCTTTGTTCAGGAAGCGGGTATTGGCATGAACCCGGGCATCACCTTCGGTGAGCCCGGTAGCGGGTTCATGCGCATGAATATTGGTTGTCCGCGTCGGGTTCTGGAAACGGCCCTGGAGCAGATCCGGCAGGCGCTGAATAAATAACCGGATCAGTTGGCGTCTTTAGCGTCGTTGTTGCAGGGATCGTCCACCGGCTGCCAGTGAGGCGGCTGACTCATGCCTGGCATCTGGCCGTTGCTGGGGCGGATGGCGCGGTAAGTCTGCCCTTCGTGCACGGCCATCTGGCCCACGGTGTAGCTGCCGCCAAAGCTCCATCGCCTGGTTTCTTCGCAGGTCTGTCGGTGCTCGTTGGGCGCTTTTACGGGCGATTGGCCGGAATCGGTCGGTGCCTGCGGCTGACGGTTCACCCTACCTTCCGATTTGCTCTCAGGGACGTTGCTGTCAGCACGACTGACGTCGCAATCCGGCGCTGACGCCCGTCTTTTCCATTCGAAATCCGCACCCGGTGTTTTACCCTCGTGGAGTTCGCGGGATTGGTACCAGTCGCCCTGGTAAAACACCGTCTGTCCCGGCGGGTAATAACGGCTCGGCATCCAGGTATTTTCCTCGGGGTCGCAGGGAGCGGCAAACGTTGTGGTGCTGAAAGCCGATAATATCAGTGCGCCGGCCCATTTGAACGGCCTTGTCATGCCATTGACCATGAATGTCTGCCTTGTCGATATTTGTTGTTGGGTGCTCAACGGTATTTGCGGCGAAGTTCGGTGGTTCGAGTTGCCAGGAACAGTCCGGCCAGAATCAGGAGACCACCAATGATATGGAACAGGCCCAGGCGTTCTCCGAGGAAAATGCCCGCCATCACCGACGCAAAAACCGGAGTGAGGTACATGAAGATGGCCGCTTTTGCAGGACCGATCCGAAGCACCCCATGATTCCAGAACGCGTAAGCCAGAATACCGGGGAAAATCGCAAAATACATCATGGGCAGGGCGGTAGATGCGTTCAGCTCGAATCCACCCGAGAAGAACAGCAGGTCCACCAGGAAAAACGGCAAGATCACCATGGTACCGCAGGCGATCTGGACAGTCAGGAAGGTCAGTGGTGGCAATGGCACCGCCTGGCGGCGAAGCAGTACTGAGAACAGGCCCCAACTGGATACCGCCAGTACCATGATCAGATCACCGGGTTGTGCCCGCAAACCGGTCAGTACCGAGAGGTCCCCCCTTGCCACAACCGCCAGGATACCCAGTACCGCCAGCGCGATTCCGAGAGCCTGTATGGGGCGTGTGCGATCGCCAAGCAGTACCCAGGCCAATAGCGCCACCATGATAGGGATGGTGGCGTTGATCAGCGCGATATTGGTGGCCGTGGTGGTCACCGCGGCAAAATAAAGCAGCGAGTTAAAGGCGGCCACGCTAAAGGTAGACAGTGCCAGTATCGACAGCCGATGTTGGCGAATGACCTGGCGCTGACGCCACACCCCCGGTAGCCCGAAGGGCAGGAGTATTGTCAGGGCGATCACCCAGCGCCAGAAGGACATGGACAGTGGAGGAATCTCGCCAACCACGCTTTTGGCCACCACGGCATTGCCGGCCCAGAACAGCGGGGTCAGGACCAGGCCGGTGTAGGCCAGCCATAATGGTTTAGATGTTTCTGAAGACACGCCAGCTCCCGTCTGAATGAAGGCTCCCGGATGGTGTCAGGATACAGTGAAGTGATGCCGAAGTCGTGGCGGGTATGTCGATATTTCTTACATGATAGCCTTGCTTTTGTGCCATTCAACATATTTTATATTGTTGTTATATATAAATAAAAATAACAGAGGCCTAATTTATGCTTTTACTAACTTGGCAGTAAGCCAAAATGGACATTTAGCTAATATCTATTGGAGCACCTATGCGACACCTCAGACTTACCATTGCATTACTGGTTTCATTGTGCCTGCCAGCACTCGCAAATGCAGCGTTGATTTCGGCCAGCTATCAGGTAAACCTGAACGATTCGGATCCGGGGCTGGTTGTTGATTCTGCAGACCTTGAGGCTAACCCATTTACCTTTGATTTGAACGAGGGGGATAGCGTGACTTTCAACCTGTTCAAGATCTGGACGCCTGAAGGTGCTGTGAATGACGATGATCTTGCGCCGCAGCCTATTTCGGTTGATTTCAACTTTACGTCGCCGGAGACCATGAGTGGTTCTGTAGGTGGTAGTACTTCGGGTGATACTGCACCTGACCCGCTTTTTGGAATTGATGGTTTTTTCCAGGGAGGTATTCTTAGCTGGGGTTCGCCTTTACAACTCGTCTTCGGGGCGCTTGGCGACGGTCTTCTGGAAGTCAGCCTTTCTGACACCGAATTTAACGAGGGGACGTTCTGGGGATTAGGCAATCACGGTGCGAAGGTGCAAGCTGAGATTAAGCTGGTCAAGGAAGCCAGTGAAGTGCCCGAGCCAAGCACCCTGGCCCTGCTGGGCATCGGTCTTTTTGGCATGGGAATGCGTGCACGCCTTTGTTCAGCCTGATTGGTTGCGATTCGTAGTATCCAGACCGTCGAACAACGGAACGGGGCCAGAGCATTCTCTGGCCCCGTTTATTATTCTCCGGGAACTTCCGCCTCCGTACCAACGTGGTAGGCGGCAAAGCCGGCCATGACCACCTGATCTACCGCCATGCCGATAATCCGGCCGTTGCTACTGGCGCGAATGGGGTGTTGTGCGTTGGTGATGGGGTCTGACACATAGCCCAGGATTTCCCCCTCAGTTACCTTGGCGCCCAGTTTGGTCTCGCTGAACAGGATGCCCCCGTGTTCGGCCCGTATCCACTCGGAATCGTAGTAAACCGGCTCCGGGTCTCCCCAGACGAACATCCTTGAAATCATGCCTTCCTTGTCCATCAGGCTGGTGAGGCTGTTCACCCCGGCCTTGATCTGGTGCTCCTGGATTCGAAGTGATTCGCCCGCCTCCATGGTGACGGACCGGATGCCGGCTTCGACGGCGGCGTGTCGAAGCATGCCGGTGGTACCCGTACTGTGTACCACCGCCATGCGATCGAATCCCCGGGTGAGTTCTGCTACTTCCGGGTTATTCATGTCCGCACGCAGTTGAGGCAGGTTGGTGCGCTTGAGAGAACCGGTATGGATATCCACCAACATGTCGCAATGACGGATCACATTCTCGAACAGCGAGTGGGCAATCCGGTCCGCCAGGCTGCCATCGGTGCTGCCAGGGAAGTGACGATTGAGGTCACGACGGTCGGGCAGGTAACGGCTGCCCTGCTGGAAACCCGGCAGGTTGACGATCGGGATGCCGATCACCCGGCCCGAGAGTTTGTTCGGTTCCAGGTCGTACATGGTGCGGCGGATGATTTCGATGCCGTTGAGTTCATCACCGTGAACGGCACCGGTTAGACACAGGTTTGGGCCGGGTTTGGACCCGTTGACCACCAGAACCGGGGTTGGTTGCGAAAGGCCGGCAATCTGGATGGCCGGTGACCAGGCCAGACGGGTTGAGGTTCCTGGCAGAACCTCAGAGCCCAGCATTTTCAGGCTGGTGGCCTTTTGGGGTTCCGTCACCTTAGCAGCCTCTTCCACGCCGCTTTCATCGGTTGCGGTTGCGGCGTCGGCTTCCTGGGCAGTGGGTTTGCTCTGGTCAGCCGTTTCCTTGGGCTCCGAAGGTTCCGACTCCGCGGGTTCGGCGGGCTTTGGAGGCGGCGCCACCTCCTTTAAATCAACATTGGGTGCCACTTCTTCCACGGCCGGTTCGGCGGTGGAATCCGGTGTTTTATCCTGTGAGGCTGCCTTCTCATTGGATCTCTGCGCGGTGTCCGCTTTACCGTTACCGGCTTTCGGTTCAGACGAGCGCAAGGGTTCCGAATGCTCGACATCCTCAACGCTTTCGTCTTCGGCAAGTTCAGCGACGAGCACCTCTGTGTTGTCGGAGTTATCGGACTTATTTGCGTAGACGGCAGGTATGGAGACAAGGCTACCAGTCAGGGTAAACATCAAGCCAGCGCGAAACAGATGTGTCAGCCAGCGATACAGCATAATTCCTCTCGGGTCTTCAGCCAGTTTGGGGCCCGTTGTCCGGTCTATGAAAGCGGTACAAGGATAGAGATCCCATTGTTTCATGAATACGGCTGTGACAAAGGTTTAATGCCATTTTCATGAAGTCTTTGTGTCTTTCCGCAAAATGACCTATTCAAGTAGGTTACAGGGTGTGGATTGCCGTTCTGTACCCGTTATACATTTGATGGAGAATAAACTGTATGGATCTTTTGCGAGTTCTGGTTGCGATTTTGTTACCGCCGTTGGGCGTCTTTTTACAGGTGGGGATTGGCAAGCACTTCTGGATCAACATCCTGTTGACGATTCTCGGTTATATTCCGGGCATCGTGCACGCTGTCTGGATAATCGCTAAGAAATAGCCTGGCCATCAGATGTTCGGTGTAGTGTGCCAGATTTCGCTTTTTCGCCGCGCCCGGCCATCCGCTTCCAGTTTTAGCAGGTGAGCCAGGGCCGACCGGGCCGCAACACCATGGATGGCGGTGGGAACATCGTCGTAGGCCTTTGCGGTCAGATCCTTCAGGCTGGCAGGCGCCAATTGTTTCAGAGCCCTGACTACCTTGTGTTCGCGGGCCAGACGGTGGGTGATGAGGTAGTCGATCACTGCCTCGGGACGCGCCATCAGGAAACCGTGGGCAGGGGCTATATAACGCACGGATTCCGCCAGCAGGTCGTACAGTGACTCCAGGTAGGCCTTCATGTCACCGTCTGGCGGATTGATGACCACGGTGGAGCCCTGCATGATGTGGTCGCCTGAGAATAGCAGTTCCTGCTCCAGGAGCAGATAACAAAGATGGTTGGAGGCATGTCCGGGGGTGTGCAGAGCTTTTAACGTGCCGGCTTCTGTAGTAATCAGGTCCCCGTCGATCGGTTCCTCGTCCGGCGCAAACGTCTGATCCTGAGCAGGCCCAGCGGGCGCGGGCTGGCCGTAAACCCGGCACCCGGTTCTGGCTTTCAACGCCGCCGTAGCGGGAGAGTGGTCCTGGTGGGTGTGGGTCACCACAATCTGATCAATCACCCCTCCCGTGATTTCAAGAATCCGCTCAATGTGCGTTGTGTCGGCCGGCCCTGGATCCAGCACCGTAAAGCGTTTGTGGCCGAGCACGTAGGTATTGGTGCCCGGGCCGGTCATCATCCCGGGGTTCGGCGCCGTCAGCCTCACCACACCTGCCGCCACCTCTACAGGCTCACCGGGAACGATGTCTGCGTGCGTTGTTCCTTCCCCTTCCGGGTCCAGTTTGACGGCCTCGTCATAGGCCGGCGCTCCCGGTTCCAGCATTTTGACTTTGCCTTTCTTTACGGCGGGCCAGGGTTGGTTGGGATAGGGCTCTGGTGGGTTGGCGTGAACATAACGCATCAGCGCCTCGGTGGTATCGAAATCCGCCAGTATCCGCAGCGTCCCAATGGTTGGTAATCCAAGCAGGCGACGACCACTGCGGTGATCTTCCAGGGCTTCCGCCGGGCTCAGCCAGACGTGGTCAATGGTTTCCACACCGTCATGGCTTGCCCGTTGGCCTTCCGGTGCCACCGTGATGAAAAAGCGGGTGTCGAAGCGCCGGGGCGGTCCTGGCGGTGTCACCCAGTGCCCGAGGTACGCCAAACGGTCCAGGGGAATGGTGAGGTTATGGCGACGACAAAGCTCCGCCAGTGTCAACTCGCCTTTGAACAGCGCGTCGCGATCACCGTGAACCGGGTGATCCTGTGTCAGCTCCGCCCCGTCCTGGTCCAGCGCGAGAAG
Organism: Marinobacter sp.; assembly: GCA_002726615.1. Lineage (GTDB taxonomy): Bacteria > Pseudomonadota > Gammaproteobacteria > Pseudomonadales > Oleiphilaceae > Marinobacter. The sequence goes on along the minus strand of PBRG01000046.1, from coordinate 397 downwards.
AACCCCCGCTTCCTCAAAACACTCCCGAACCGCAGCCAACATGAAATCCGCACCGCCCTCGTCCATGGTCATTGTCTGGCTGATTTCGGTATCAGCCCTCCCGATAACGTGAGCTCGCCCGCTATTCTCCTGATCGTCGACGGCACCTCCGGGAAACACAAAATAGCCGGGCATGAACACCGCGTCCCACGTTCGTTGCAGTAGCAATATCTTCGGGCCTTCATCGGTGTCTTTGGTCAGGACCAGTGTGGCAGCAGGGCGAATATCCATAGAGTGTCCGTATCTTGTTGTTCAGACTTTTGGTGCTGGAAAGAGGTTGGGAGGCTACTGTCAAAACACGCTCAAGCACATCCATGTGGCGCTTGGGCTCCGCCATCCATGGCTCCGCACAGTTTTG
>PBRG01000045.1 GCA_002726615.1 Marinobacter sp. | reverse complement strand
ACCCCCGAAAGACGGCCGGATGGCAGCACCATCTGGCATGGATTCATTGCCGATATTGACGGCAAAAAGCGCTCCCAGCTTGCCCTTGCGGAACGAGAGCACCTGCTGCGCACCTTATTCGATCTGTCACCGATCGGCATTCTTTTGACCGATTTCAGAAGCGGGCAAAACCATGACGTTAACACCGCGTTGCTGGAACACAGCGGTTACTCCTACTCCGAGTTCCTGGCGCTGAACTACTGGAGCGCAACGCCCGAGAGTTACGCGGAGCAGACTCAACAGGCCATCACTGATTTGAAGGAACACGGGCGATACGGCCCCATGGAACAGGAGTTTATCCGCAAGGATGGCTCCCGGTTCCCGATCCTCCTCCAGGGCGTTCTGGTGGAGCGTGCCGGCAGTGAGCCACTGGTATGGTCGCTGGTTGAGGACATATCAGAGCGCCGTAAGATTGACCGAATGAAAAACGAGTTCATATCCACCGTCAGCCATGAATTGCGGACACCTCTGACCTCCATATCAGGCTCCCTTGGGTTGATCGCGGGCGGGGTTTTTGGCCCCCTGCCTGACAAGGTCAAAGCCATGGTGGCTATCGCGGCCCGCAATAGCGATCAGTTGCGACATCTGATTGACGATCTTCTCGATATAGAAAAGCTGGTATCCGGTCAAATGGACATGCAGATGCGCAGGCAAAACATCGGCACCGTTATTCAGGATAGTGTAGACCGACTCACAACCTATGCCGTTGATCGACAGGTTTCCCTTCTGTTTGAAAATCATCATCCCTGGGTCAACGCCGTTATTGATGCCCTTCGCCTGGGACAGGCGCTCGACAATCTGCTGTCCAACGCCATCAAGTTTTCCCCGGAAGGTGCCGATGTCATTATCGCCACGCGCCTTCACGAAGGCGCGTTTCGCATCGACGTAAGAGACTATGGCACAGGCATACCGGAAACGTTCAGACCCAGGATATTCGAGAAATTTGCCCAGGCCGACAGCTCTGATACCCGCGGCCGTGGCGGCACCGGTCTCGGATTGGCTATTACCTGGGAGATCATGTCCCAGATGGGAGGCAGTGTCGGGTTTGAATCGACGGAAGGGTATGGCTCTACCTTCTGGCTGGACATAAAACCCGAGTAGACAACCCATGGGCAACACATAATGACGACATTGACCCGAGCCGACGTCTTTTATCGGCTTATCTGGGCCGCCAGACTGGGCACCCTGCTGTTGGTTATTGCTGTCGCAATTGCCCTGGACACCGCCACTTCCTCCAGCCATCGCAACGACGTCCGTCAGCAATGGCAGGAGGAAGTGGATGACATTAGCCTTGAACTGCAAAGCACCATACTTCAGAACGTTCAAACGGTGTGGGGGCTAGCCGCCAATGTAGCAATACAGCCCGATATCGACGGCCAACGGTTTCGCGAACTGGCGTCGGTCATTCTCCTCCTGGCCCCGGAGCTCCGGAACATTGGTCTGGCCCCGGATTTTGTCATTCGCCATATCTACCCAGTTGAAGGCAACCAGGCTGCGATTGGGCTTGACGTAACGCAACAAAGTTTATCGCCAGACCAGGTCGAGACACTCCTCAACAACCGCCAGGTGGTGTTCAGCGGCCCCATCAATCTGGTTCAGGGCGGAGAGGGGCTCGCCGGACGCATTCCGATATTCGAACAGGCTTCTGGCGAATTCTGGGGCGTCGTGTCGGTGATTCTGGAGCTTGAGAAACTGTACTCATCCATCGGGCTGGATCGATTGGAAGGCGACTTCAATGTCGCCCTGTCGTCCTCATCCGACATTCACGACACCGAATCCGTGTTTTTCTCAACACAACCGTTCCAGTGGGAAAATCCGGTAACCAGCACGATTCGAATGAGAGGCATTTCCTGGATGGTATTTGCAGAACCGCCCGGGGGCTGGCCCAATCACCCCCGACACCCCTGGATTTTTCGCGGTTGCCTGTTTGTGCTGCTGGGCATTGTCACCGCTGGAGTATTCTGGCTCACCAGCCTGATGTCCAGGGATCGCGAGATGCAGCAGCGCCTGTGGGGGCTGTTCGAACTGGCACCCATGGGCATCGGACTATTCAGTGTTCATTCCAATCAACTGCTCCGGGCAAACCCGACGTTCGAAAGCCAGTTTGGCAAATCCGTCCAGTCGCTGGAGTTCTTCGACCAGCCGCTTGATGTCCACGGAGAGCCGCTGGCAAACCGACCCGGGGTTCAGGAAACTCTTCGGGAGCACGCCAGAGTCAGCGGTCTTGAAGGCTATTACATGGCGCCTGGGCACGACGAGCCGGCCCCCATAATGCTCCACGGTCTGCAACTGGACAATTACGGCAATGAACCCGTTATCTGGCTGATCACTGAGGACATTTCAGAGCGGAAGAAAGTCGACCACCTGAAGAACGAGTTCATTTCCACGGTCAGCCATGAGCTTCGCACCCCACTGACCTCGATCTCCGGTTCCCTCGGGCTGCTGGCCAACAATGCCGTTGGCGAGCTGCCGGGGAAAGCCTCGAAACTGGCGCACATTGCCTATCGGAACAGCCAGCAGCTTACCTTCCTGATCAACGACTTACTCGATATGGAAAAACTGGTGGCCGGCAAAATGCCCTTCCGTAGCAAGCACTATGTTCTGCAGGATCTTGTTCACGAGAGTGTTGAGAACATCGCAACCTTCGCCCAACAGCAAGACATTGACCTTCAGGTGTCTGAACTACCAGCCGTGACGGTGCATGTGGATCGTCAGCGTCTGAACCAGGCCATAACCAACCTGTTGTCCAACGCCATCAAGTTTTCTCCGGCAGGGGCCTCCGTCGACATTTTCGTCACTCAGCGCGAAGAGTCGGTTCGTTTGTGTATCAGAGACCATGGTGAGGGCATCGCCCCGGATTTTCGGGAGCATATATTTCAGAAGTTCTCACAAGCCGATGCGTCGGACCGGAGAGCCTGTGGCGGAACCGGGCTCGGCCTGGCCATCACGCGGGAACTGATGACGCGCATGAATGGCACGGTGGACTATGAATCCACTCCGGGCATGGGGGCTACGTTCTGGCTGGAACTGCCAGTGGCGGGGTAAACGGGAAACAGGGTATTGAGAGGCCCGGCAGGTTGCCCCGCCGGGCCAATGAGTCACGCCGACTTGAGCATCTCCCGCACGACATAGTGNAGGATNCCGCCGTGGCGGTANTANACCGCTTCGTTGGCGGTGTCGATCCGGGACAGCAGTTCGCANGTCTCNGTNTTGCCGTCNGGATAAGTCACCGTCATTTCAAGTGTCTGACCCGGCTTGATATCACCGGACAGCCCCTTGATACTGATGGTNTCTTCACCNGTCAGNTTCAGACTCTTGCGGTCGACCCCANCCTTAAACTGCAGCGGCATCACGCCCATACCGATCAGGTTCGAACGGTGGATNCGCTCATAGGACTCGGCAACCACGGCTTTCACGCCCAGCAGACGGGTACCTTTCGCAGCCCAGTCACGGCTGGAGCCAGTGCCGTATTCCTTGCCGGCAATGACCACCAGGGGGGTGTCCTCCTCTTGATACTTCATGGCCGCATCGTAGATGGGCATCTGCTCGCCGGTGGGGATGTGTTTGGTGAAACCACCCTCAACGCCATCCAGCATCTCGTTCCGGATGCGCACGTTGGCGAAGGTGCCACGCATCATCACCTCGTGGTTGCCCCGGCGCGAACCGTAGGAGTTGAAATCTTTCTGTTCCACTCCCCGCTCCTGCAGGTATTTACCCGCCGGGCTGTCGGCTTTGAACGACCCGGCCGGTGAAATATGATCGGTGGTAACGGAGTCCCCCAACAACGCCAGAATGTTCGCGTCCTTGATATCGTCAATGGCGTCCGGCTCTTCCTTCAGGCCCTGGAAGAACGGCGGATGCTGGATGTAAGTAGACTTGTCCGACCACTCGTACACTTTGCTCTCGGGGACCTTGATCGCCTTCCAGGTAGCGTCGCCGTCAAAGACTTCCGCATACTCTTTATGGAACATGCTGGTCTTAACCTTCTCGACCGCTTCGGCGATTTCCTGCTGGCTTGGCCACAGGTCCTTCAGGTAGACGGGCTTGCCGTCTTGATCTTCACCCAGCGGATCATTGGAAAGGTCCAGGCGCACATTGCCGGCCAGGGCATAAGCAACCACCAGCGGTGGTGAAGCCAGCCAGTTGGTTTTCACCAGCGGGTGCACCCGGCCCTCGAAGTTACGGTTACCGGACAACACCGAGGCCACGGTAAGATCACCATCGGCGATGGCCTTCTCGACCGCATCCGGCAGCGGACCGGAGTTACCGATACAGGTGGTGCAGCCATAACCCACCAGATTGAAGCCAAGCTTATTGAGATCGTCCTGAAAGCCGCCCACCTTCAGGTAATCGGTCACCACCTTGGAGCCCGGTGCCAGGGAAGTTTTCACCCAGGGTTTGGTATTGAGCCCCCTCGCCACGGCCTTCTGGGCAATCAGGCCGGCAGCCATCATTACGCTGGGATTCGAGGTGTTGGTGCAGGACGTAATAGCCGCGATAACAACCGCACCCGGGTCAAGACGGGTTTTTTCGCCATTCATTTCCATCGGCTGGCTGGCAGCGTGCTCGTAGCTGTCCTGGACGCCCACGGCGGTCTGCCCGCCTTCGGATTCCAGCTTGTCTTCACGGGATTCCGCCGGGCCTTCGGCGGTTTCCATCAGCAGTTCAAAGGAGGCCTTCATGTTCTTCAGGGCAACCCGGTCCTGGGGACGTTTAGGGCCGGCCAGGCTGGCCTCAACTTCACCCATGTCCAGTTCCAGGTTGTCGGTGTACACCGGCTCCTGGCCAGGTTGGCGCCAGAGGCCCTGGGCCTTGGCATAAGCTTCGACCAGTTCCAGCTGATCGTCTTCACGGCCAGTCAGCTGCATGTATTTGATGGTTTGCTCATCCACCGGGAAGAAGCCACAGGTGGCACCGTATTCCGGCGCCATGTTGGCAATAGTGGCACGGTCCGCAACGGGCATGTCTTTCAGCCCGTCACCGTAGAATTCCACAAACTTACCGACGACACCTTTCTTGCGCAGCATTTCGGTCACTGTCAGCACGAGGTCCGTCGCGGTAATACCCTCCCGCAGTTTACCGGTGATCTTGAAGCCGACCACCTCCGGAATCAGCATGGACACGGGCTGGCCCAACATGGCCGCTTCCGCTTCGATACCACCCACACCCCAGCCGAGGATGCCAAGGCCGTTGATCATGGTGGTGTGTGAGTCTGTTCCCACCAGTGTGTCCGGGTAGGCAATGGTTTTTCCGTCCTGGTCCTTGCTCCACACGGTCTTGCCCAGATACTCCAGGTTTACCTGGTGACAGATACCGGTCCCCGGCGGCACCACGCGGAAGTTGTCGAACGCCTGCTGGCCCCAGCGCAGGAACTCATAGCGCTCCTGGTTGCGTTCCATCTCGATGGTGACGTTGTCCTTGAAGGCAGACGGATCACCGTACTTGTCCACCATCACCGAGTGGTCGATCACCAGGTCCACCGGCGACAGCGGATTGATCATTGCCGGGTCCTTACCGGCGGCTTTTACCGCTTCCCGCATGGCTGCAAGATCCACCACACCGGGGACACCAGTGAAGTCCTGCATCAGTACACGAGCAGGACGAAACTGGATTTCGGTATCGGATTTACGGTCTTTCATCCACTGAACCATCGCATCGATATGGCCCCGATCCACGGTGGCGTCATCTTCGTTGCGCAGCAGATTTTCCATCAACACCTTGAGGGAAAACGGCAACTTGTCGATGTTGCCAAGGGTGTCGGCAGCCTTGGGCAGGCTGTAATAGTGATAAGTCTTGCCGCCAGCTTCCAGGCTGGAGAGCGTATTGAGACTGTCTTTACTCAGGCTTTGTTTCGACATGAGGTGCCTCCTTTTGATGATCCGAAGATTTCGGAAGGCTTAGCAGTAGCCTTTGCATCAGCGTACTTACCGCAGATGGCAATAGACTGATGCAAAGACCCTGATTTTGAAAGTCTCCTATAACTATTGCACCGATTGACGAGACTTCAACTGCGGTTCCGTGAATGTTCAGTATTGCGGCGGTGAATACCCATATCGCCCTCAGGCCTGTCGATCCCCATAAAGCTGGGCATAAAGGCCCTGGCGGGCGATCAGCTCGTCATGATGCCCTTCCTCGGTGATGTAGCCGTCCTCGAAAACGTAGACGCGATCGGCCTGTTTCACGGCACTCAGACGATGGGCAATGATCAGGGTGGTGCGTTGACGCAGAAAAGCCTCCAGGTCCTGATGCAGCTGAAACTCGGTTTCGGCGTCCAGGGCAGAGGTGGCCTCATCCAGGATCACCACCGAGGGATCCGACAACACCATCCGGGCAATGGCCAGCCGCTGGCGCTGGCCACCGGACAAGCGCACCCCCTGGCGACCAATCAGGGTATCCAGTTGGTGCGGCATGTCCGCCACGGTCTTGTCCAGTTGCGCGATGGCCAGGGCCTGCCACAGTTCGGTGTCGGTCTTGTCGCGGCCCAGGGTGAGGTTCTGTCGCACGGTGTCGTTAAACAGGGCGGGGTGCTGTAGCACCGTGGCCACATGCTCACGCAGACACGGAAGTCCGATGCGCTGAACCGGAACACCGCCCAGCAGCACCTGCCCCTGCTGGGGTGTGTACATACCCAGAATGACCTGCACCAGGGTGGATTTGCCGCCGCCACTGGCACCCACAACCGCCACTTTCTCGCCCGGACCAAGGTGGAGATCAATGCCCTTTAGCACGGCTTCCTCACCGTAGCTGAAGTGGATGTTTTTCAGAGTCAGGCCAACGGTATGCCTGTCCCGGAAGGGGTTCTCCAGCGCTGGATAACGGGGTTCTTCTTCCAGCTCCAGCAAGCGGTTAATGCGCCCCAGTGCCGCATTGGCAGCAAACCAGGCGTACTGCATATTCAGCATTTCCTGCACGGGCGTGAGCATGAACCAGAGGTAGCCGAAGATCGCGAACATCATGCCGATACTCAGGTCACTGAACAGGACCGTCACCATCGCGGCCGCGCGAAAGGTATCGACACCAAACTGGAACAGCGCAAAGCTGGCGCGGGTGGCGGCATCGCTGCGCCATTCAAATTGAATAGCGTGGTCGCGAACCGTGCGGGCGCGGCTGATCAACTGGCGCAGGTAGTGCTGTTCCCGGTTGGCCGCCCTGAGCTGGTGTATCGCGTCCAGAGTTTCGGTCAGGTCACCCTGAAAATCCTCATAGGCGCTGTTCTCCTGACGCTTGAGTTCCTTGACCCGCTTGCCGATGAGCATGGTGGCAAAGATCACCAACGGATTGAACAGCAGGATCAGCAGCCCCAGTTGCCAGTGCACCCACATCAATACGATGGCGGTGCCCAGAACTGTCAGGCTTGCCACCAGGAACCGGCTGATCGTAGTGCCCAGAAACTGGTCGATGGTGTCCAGGTCGGTGATGAAATGACTGGTGATGCCACCTGAGCCACGGGTTTCGTACTCCGACATAGCCACTCGCTGCAGCCGGCCCAGCAGACGCGAACGGACACGGAACACCACATCCTTGGAAATCTTGGAGAACTCACGGGACTGGAGCACGTTGAAGGTAAGCGACAACGACCTTAGCAGAAACGCCGCTACCACCATCAAGCCAATGTAAACCACCGGCAGGTGCCATGCCTCGGGCAGCATCGCCTGCATCACAGGCAGTACCGGGCCCGCTTCATCAAGCAACACTTCGTCCACCAGCACCGGCAGCAGCAGCGGAATAGGCACACTGACCACCGTGGCCAGGATGGCGAGCATGTTCGCTCTCACCAGCCGCGGCTTGTGCTTGAGGGCCACGGACAGAATGCCCTGCCAGGTGTACCGGTTGTCGTTGCGACCCGTGCTATCCGGCCCAACTGCGTTCAAATCCGCCGCCTGCTCCAAGAAACCTCCGTCAATGCGATGTCCACCCATACTGGTACGCAGCAAATTCGGTGACAGTCTACCCGACCTTCTGCCATCATTGCCCCTCGAACCCTTGATGTACCAGAACCGGGCCCATTGTGAAACACGACTGCCATTACCACCCCGGCGAACCCGCAAAATGGCATTGCGGTGACTGCCAGATACACTATTGCACCCGTTGCATGCCGGATGCGGACACTCGAAAACAACACGCCTTGTGCCCCCATTGCAGCCGTGCCATGCGCTACCTCGGTGCCGCCACGGAAGCAGTGCCATTCTGGAACCGGATTGGTGCTTTCTTCCGCTACCCGTTCCACACCGACCCGCTGATGGTTATTGCCATTTGCACACTGGTGCCACTTCTCGTCAGCGGCAACCTCATCGGCCTGATTATCACGCTGGTGCTGGCCCTGGCACTATTGAAGTATACCTATGCCGTTATCAGCCACACCGCTGAGGGTCATATGAAACCGCCTCCGGTAGCAGTGGCGTTCACCGGCAGCGGGTTTGACATTGTAATCCTGCAGCTACTGGTGTTTGCGCTCATGGGCGGCATGGTGGCGGCCGCAGCCATGGTCGGCGGGCCGCTGTTGATGTTCCTGGCCGTTGCCTTCGTGATCCTCGCCCTGCCCGCCAGCATTATGGTGCTGGCCATGGAGCGCTCGGTCATGGCCGCGGTGAACCCCATGAACCTGGCGGTGCTGATCTCGCGC
>PBRG01000044.1 GCA_002726615.1 Marinobacter sp. | reverse complement strand
CCCGGCGAAATCGAGGAGAAATCCAGTGGCAATTAGACTCGAAGACAAGAAAGCGATCGTCGCTGAAGTCAACGAGACTGCCGGTGGTGCTCTGTCTGTTGTTCTGGCTGACTACCGTGGTATCACTTCAGGTGATATGACGGCGCTGCGAGCGAAGGCCCGCGCTGAAAGCGTTCATCTAAAGGTTGTTCGTAACAACCTGGCGAAGATCGCAATCCGCGGTACTGAGTTCGAGTGTATTGATGCGGCGCTGGTCGGCCCGACAATTCTGGCGTTCTCTATGGAAGATCCGGGTGCGGCTGCACGCCTGCTGAAGGATTTTGCCAAAGAGAAAGAGGCATTCGAGATCAAGGGCCTGGCTGTCGGCGGTGAGCTGATGGGCGCAGACCAGATTGANCGCCTTGCCAAGCTNCCGACACGCCACGAGGCGTTGACGATGCTGGCCGCTGTAACACAGGCACCGATCACCAAGCTTGCGCGGACACTGAACGAAGTTCCAACGAAAGTGACCCGTGCTGTTGCGGCAGTTCGAGACCAGAAGCAAGAAGCTGCTTGATTCTGTTGAACACCATTTTTTATATTTTTGGGAGAAAGTCATGGCTCTGTCTAACGAAGACATTTTGAACGCAATNGCNGAAATGAGCGTAATGGACGTNGTTGCGCTGGTTGAAGCAATGGAAGAAAAATTCGGNGTNTCNGCCGCNGCNGCNGTNGCTGCTGCNCCGGCNGCNGCNGGTGGTGNNGNNGCTGCTGCTGAAGAGCAGACNGANTTTGACGTTGTNCTTACCGGTCCTGGTGAGAAGAAAGTNAACGTNATCAAGGCCGTTCGTGAACTGACTGGCCTGGGTCTGAAAGAAGCGAAAGAGATGGTCGACAGCGCTCCTTCCGTTATCAAGGAAGCAGCGAGCAAAGACGACGCTGAAGAAGCCAAGAAGAAGCTTGAGGAAGCAGGCGCTTCTGTTGAGCTCAAGTAAGAGTTGGCTTTTGATCGAAACCGTGCGTTAAGCATGGACAGGCTGGTGGCCATGTGCCACCGGCCTTTTTCTGTTGTATATGCTATAGACTCTGAACGCCGATTCAGTGGTGCTGTCAGAATCTATAACCTACAGCGAGAGTCTTGTTCAAGACGGCGCAGTAAGCCGAGCAATTCGGCCCCGAAGCATGAAAATGGTTGCTTCTTGATACCAGGTATCAGGTCTAAAGCTGGGGAATGCAGATGACTTACTCCTATACTGAGAAAAAGCGGATTCGCAAAGATTTTAGTAAATTGCCGTCCGTGATGGATGTTCCCTATTTGCTGTCTATACAGCTGGATTCGTTCCGGGACTTCCTCCAAAGTGAAGCCGCGCCCGAAAATCGTCGGGAAACCGGTCTCCACGCAGCATTCAAATCCGTATTCCCGATTGTCAGTTATTCTGGCAACGCCGCACTCGAATACGTGAGTTACCGCATCGGCGAGCCGGTATTTGACGTCAAGGAATGCCAGCTTAGGGGCGTCACCTACGCAGCACCGCTGCGGGTGAAAGTAAGACTTATCATTTACGATAAGGAATCGTCCAACAAGGCGATCAAGGATATTAAAGAGCAGGAAGTCTACATGGGCGAAATGCCCCTGATGACCGAGAACGGTACCTTCGTTATCAACGGTACCGAGCGTGTTATCGTTTCCCAGCTCCACCGCTCACCCGGTGTGTTCTTCGATCATGACAAAGGTAAGACCCACTCGTCAGGTAAGCTGTTGTATTCGGCGCGGGTGATTCCTTACCGTGGTTCCTGGCTGGACTTCGAGTTCGATGCCAAGGACTCGGTCTTTGTTCGTATTGACCGTCGTCGCAAGCTGCCCGCGTCTATCCTCCTGCGTGCCCTGGGTTACAACTCAGAGCAGATGNTGGAGATGTTCTTTGATACCAGTAAGTTCAGTATCGGTCCTGAAGTGTGCAAGCTCGAGCTGGTTCCAAGCCGCCTGCGCGGTGACATAGCCACGTTCGATATCAAGGACAAAAAAGGCTCTGTCATCGTAGAAGAGGGTCGCCGGATCACTGCTCGTCATATCAAGCAGCTTGAAAAAGCGGGCCTGACCGAGCTGGAAGTACCGACGGAATACCTTCACGGCCGTGTACTCTCGAAAGACATGGTGGACACCAAGTCCGGAGAGGTTCTGGTTGAGTGCAATACCGAGCTGACCGAAGAAGTTGTTACCAAGATTCTTGATGCTGGCGTCACAGAAATTGAAACTCTGTACACCAACGATCTGGATTGTGGTCCGTTCATGTCGGACACGCTGCGCATCGACCCAACCCGCACGCCCCTCGAGGCGTTGGTTGAGATCTATCGCATGATGCGCCCGGGCGAGCCGCCCACCAAAGAGTCGGCCGAGAACCTGTTCAACAACCTGTTCTTCTCTGAAGAGCGGTATGACCTGTCCTCCGTTGGCCGCATGAAGCTGAACCGTCGCCTGCGTCGCGAAGAAAGCACTGGCGAAGGCACGTTGACCCACGACGACATCATCGACGTCCTCAAGACGTTGATCGATATTCGGAACGGTCAGGGCAATGTCGACGATATTGATAACCTGGGCAACCGTCGAGTTCGTTGTGTCGGTGAGATGGCGGAGAACCAGTTCCGCGTTGGCCTGGTGCGTGTTGAGCGTGCCGTACGCGAGCGTTTGAGTCTGGCGGAAAGCGAAGGCCTGATGCCTCAGGACCTGATCAACGCGAAGCCGGTAGCGGCTGCGGTGAAGGAATTCTTCGGCTCCAGCCAGCTGTCCCAGTTCATGGATCAGAACAACCCGCTGTCGGAAGTGACTCACAAGCGCCGTATTTCGGCTCTTGGGCCTGGCGGCCTGACCCGTGAGCGTGCCGGTTTCGAGGTTCGAGATGTGCATCCGACCCATTACGGTCGCGTATGTCCCATCGAGACGCCTGAAGGCCCGAACATCGGTCTGATCAACTCGTTGGCTACCTATGCCCGCTCCAACTCCTACGGCTTCCTCGAGAGTCCGTACCGGAAGGTAGTTGAAGGCGAGGTCACCGATGAAGTGGTATATCTCTCGGCTATTGAAGAGAGCAACTACATCATCGCTCAGGCCAGTGCGGCAATGGACGAGAACAAGCGTCTGTCTGATGAGCTGGTAACGGTTCGTCATCAGAACGAGTTCACGGTAACACCGCCGGAAAACGTTAACTTCATGGACGTTTCACCGCGTCAGGTAGTGTCGGTCGCCGCGTCGCTGATTCCGTTCCTGGAGCACGACGACGCCAACCGCGCACTGATGGGCTCCAACATGCAGCGCCAGGCGGTTCCGACGCTGCGTTCGCAGGTGCCCTTGGTAGGTACCGGCGTTGAGCGTACCGTGGCACAGGACTCTGGCGTTTGCGTAACCGCTCGTCGCGGTGGTGTGATCGAGAGCGTCGACGCGGCCCGTATCGTGGTACGTGTCAACGACGACGAGACTGAGGCCGGTGATGCTGGTGTGGATATCTACAACCTCACCAAGTACACCCGTTCGAACCAGAATACCTGTATCAACCAGCGTTCCATTGTTAACCAGGGCGACGAAATTGCCCGTGGTGACGTGCTGGCTGACGGCCCGTCCGTGGATTTGGGCGAGCTGGCCCTGGGGCAGAACATGCGTATCGCGTTCATGCCCTGGAACGGTTACAACTTTGAGGACTCCATCCTCATTTCCGAGAAAGTGGTTCAGGAAGATCGCCTGACCACCATCCACATTCAGGAACTGACCTGTGTGGCTCGGGATACCAAGTTGGGTAGTGAGGAAATCACCGCGGACATCCCGAACGTTGGTGAAAGTGCGCTGTCCAAGCTGGATGAGTCCGGCATCGTGTATATCGGTGCGGAAGTAGGTCCTGGCGATATCCTGGTCGGCAAGGTGACACCGAAAGGTGAAACCCAGTTGACCCCAGAGGAGAAGCTACTAAGGGCGATCTTCGGTGAGAAGGCTTCGGATGTGAAGGACACGTCCTCACGTGTGCCCACTGGCACCCGTGGCACGGTTATCGATGTTCAGGTCTTTACCCGTGATGGCATCGAAAAGGACACGCGTGCCCAGTCCATCGAAAAAGAGCAGTTGGACGAGTATCGCAAGGACCTGAAGGACGAGTACCGCATTGTAGAAGGTGCCACCTTCGAGCGTTTGACCAATGCCCTCAAGGGGCAGGAAGTCATCAGCGGTCCAGGCCTCAAGAAAGGCGCCAAGCTGGACGAGTCGTACCTGGCGGAATTGCCGCGCGACGACTGGTTCAAGCTGCGGATGAAAGACGAGGCGCTGAACGAGCTGCTTGAGAAATCCGAGCAAGGCCTTGAAGATCGCAAAAAAGAACACGAAGCGCGCTTTGACGATAAGAAAGGCAAGCTTCAGCAGGGTGATGACCTTGCTCCAGGTGTTCTCAAGATCGTCAAGGTATACCTCGCGATCAAGCGTCGGATTCAGCCGGGCGACAAGATGGCTGGCCGTCACGGTAACAAGGGTGTTATCTCGGCAGTAATGCCGATCGAGGACATGCCTTACGACGAGTATGGCAATACCGTTGATATCGTGCTGAACCCGCTGGGTGTTCCGTCGCGGATGAACGTCGGTCAGGTGCTCGAAACGCACCTGGGCGCCGCTGCCAAAGGGCTGGGTGAGCGCATCAGCCAGATGCTGGATGAGCAGCGTAAGATCGCTGAACTCCGCAATCTGCTGGACGAGATCTACAACCACTCGGACGAGGTCACCAAGGTGGATCTGGATTCGCTGAGTGACAAAGAGATCCTGGCCCTGGCCAACAATCTGCGCACAGGTGTTCCCATGGCAACGCCGGTGTTCGACGGTGCCAAGGAAGCAGAGGTCAAGCGTATGCTTGAGCTGGCAGGTCTGAGTACGACTGGCCAGACGGTATTGTATGACGGCCGTACGGGTGATGAATTTGACCGCCCGGTCACGGTTGGCTACATGTACATCCTCAAGCTGAACCACTTGATCGACGACAAGATGCACGCTCGTTCCACCGGTTCGTACAGCCTGGTTACCCAGCAACCGCTGGGTGGTAAGGCGCAGTTCGGTGGTCAGCGCTTCGGTGAGATGGAAGTGTGGGCTCTCGAGGCCTACGGTGCGGCGTATACGCTGCAGGAAATGCTTACCGTGAAGTCTGATGATGTGAATGGTCGGACCAAGATGTACAAGAACATTGTCGATGGCGATCATCGTATGGAGCCGGGTATGCCCGAGTCCTTCAATGTTCTGGTCAAGGAAATCCGCTCGCTGGGTATCGACATCGAGCTGGAATCCGACTGAGCCGAATTGTTTTTGGCAGCGTGAGCGGGTACCGGTCGGTACCCGCCCGAGAATAACGCCATCCGGAGCTGTTACTGATGAAAGATTTGCTGAATCTTCTCAAAAACCAGAACCAGAAGCAGGAATTTGACGCCATCCGTATTGGCCTGGCGTCGCCTGACATGATCCGTTCATGGTCTTTTGGTGAGGTCAAAAAGCCTGAGACCATCAACTACCGTACGTTCAAGCCTGAGCGTGACGGTCTTTTCTGTGCCAAGATCTTCGGCCCGATCAAAGATTACGAGTGTCTGTGCGGCAAGTACAAGCGGCTCAAGCACCGTGGTGTCATCTGCGAGAAGTGCGGTGTTGAAGTGGCGCTGGCCAGTGTGCGCCGTGAGCGCATGGGTCACATCGAGCTCGCTAGCCCGGTTGCCCACATCTGGTTCCTGAAATCATTGCCGTCCCGCATCGGCCTGATGCTGGACATGACCCTGCGCGATATCGAGCGGGTCCTGTATTTTGAGTCGTTCATTGTGATCGAGCCGGGTATGACTACCCTCGAGCGCGGTCAACTGCTAAACGACGAGCAGTATTATGAAGCCCTTGAAGAGTTCGGTGACGAGTTCGATGCCCGCATGGGTGCCGAAGCCGTCCAGGAGCTGCTCGAAGGTATTGATCTGCAGGCCGAAGTTGAGGCTCTGCGGGAAGAGATTCCCCAGACCAACTCAGAGACCAAGATCAAGAAGTTCAGCAAGCGCCTGAAGATTCTCGAGGCTTTCCTGTATTCCGGCAACAAGCCGGGCGACATGGTCATGACCGTCCTGCCGGTTCTGCCGCCGGATCTTCGTCCGTTGGTACCACTGGATGGTGGCCGTTTTGCCACGTCTGACCTGAACGACCTGTATCGCCGGGTGATCAACCGTAACAACCGCCTCAAACGCCTGTTGGAGCTCAATGCGCCCGACATCATCGTGCGCAACGAGAAACGGATGCTACAGGAAGCGGTAGATGCGTTGTTGGATAACGGCCGTCGCGGTCGCGCCATCACTGGCACCAACAAGCGCCCGCTGAAGTCCCTGGCCGATATGATCAAGGGTAAGCAGGGTCGTTTCCGTCAAAACCTGCTCGGTAAGCGTGTGGACTACTCCGGTCGTTCCGTGATCGTGGTTGGTCCCTATCTGCGCCTGCACCAGTGTGGTCTGCCGAAAAAGATGGCGTTGGAGCTGTTCAAGCCGTTCATCTTCTCGAAGCTTGAGCACCGTGGCCTGGCGACCACCATCAAAGCCGCCAAGAAGATGGTCGAGCGCGAGGAAGGCGTGGTCTGGGATATCCTGGACGAGGTTATCCGTGAGCATCCGATCATGCTGAACCGGGCACCGACTCTGCACCGTCTGGGCATTCAGGCGTTCGAGCCGGTACTGATCGAAGGCAAGGCCATTCAGCTGCATCCGCTGGTGTGTGCGGCCTACAACGCTGACTTCGACGGTGACCAGATGGCGGTACACGTGCCGCTGACCCTGGAAGCCCAGCTCGAAGCCCGTGCGTTGATGATGTCCACCAACAACGTGCTGTCGCCGGCCAACGGCGAGCCGATCATCGTGCCGTCCCAGGACGTTGTACTGGGCCTTTACTATATGACCCGCGAGCGCAAGAGTGCAGTCGGTGAAGGCATGGTGTTTGCCGATGTTAAAGAAGCACATCGTGCCTATGGTGCTGGCAAGGTTGATCTCCAGGCGATCGTCAAGGTCCGGGTAAAGGAAGTCACGATCCAGGAGGACGGCGAGCGTACCGAAGAGTACAAGATCGTCGACACCACGGTCGGTCGTGCCCTGTTGTTCGATATCGTTCCTGACGGCCTGTCTTATGACCTGGTCAACAAGCCGATGGTCAAGAAGTCGATCTCGAACCTGATCAACACCTGTTACCGTGATGCCGGCCTCAAGGATACCGTTATCTTTGCTGACCAGCTCATGTACATGGGCTACCACTATGCGACGGTTTCCGGTATCTCGATCGGCTTCAACGACTTTGAGATTCCTCCTGAGAAATACGAGCTGGTGGATGCCGCCTCCGAGGAAGTCAAGGATATCGAAACCCAGTACGCGTCCGGTCTGCTGACCCAGGGTGAGAAGTACAACAAGGTTATCGATATCTGGTCCCGTGCCAACGACAAAGTGTCGAAGGCGATGATGGATCGGCTTTCGAAAGAGCAGGTTATCGGGCCAGACGGCAAACCGGTCAAGGGTGAGGACGGCGAAGACCTGATGCAGGAGTCGTTCAACTCGGTTTATATGATGGCCGATTCCGGTGCCCGGGGTTCCGCGGCTCAGATTCGTCAGCTGGCTGGTATGCGTGGCCTGATGGCGAAGCCGGACGGCTCTATCATCGAGACGCCGATCACCGCTAACTTCCGTGAGGGTCTGAACGTACTCCAGTACTTCATATCCACACACGGTGCTCGTAAGGGTCTGGCGGATACGGCACTGAAGACTGCGAACTCAGGTTACCTGACTCGCCGTCTGGTTGACGTTTCCCAGGATCTGGTCGTTACCGAAACCGATTGTGGTACCGAAGAAGGTCTGCTGATGACGCCGCACATCGAGGGTGGCGACGTGGTTGTACCGCTGGGTGATCGTGTGCTTGGTCGTGTTACCGCCCGAGCAGCCTTTACGCCAACGGACAAGGACAATGCCGTTGTCGAGGCCGGCGTCCTGTTGGATGAGAAAGCGGTTGAATCCCTTGAGCGTGCCGGTGTGGACGAAGTCTGGGTTCGCTCTGCGATCACCTGTGAGACTCGTCACGGTATCTGTTCCAAGTGTTATGGCCGTGACCTGGCCCGTGGCCACGAGGTCAATGTGGGCGAGGCTGTCGGCGTTATCGCCGCACAGTCCATCGGTGAGCCGGGTACCCAGCTGACCATGCGTACGTTCCACATCGGTGGTGCTGCAAGTCGGGCGTCCGCGGTCGACAACATTCAGGTCAAGCACGGCGGCACCGTTCGTCTGCACAACCTGAAATCGATCGAGAAGAGCGATGGCACTCTGGTTGTAGTGTCCCGTTCGTCAGCGCTGGCCATTGCCGATGAGCAGGGTCGTGAGCGTGAGTGGTACAAGCTGCCCTATGGCGCGGTGCTGTCCGTCAAGCACGGTGACACCGTGGAAGCTGGGGTTGCAGTTGCCAAGTGGGACCCACACACGCACCCGATCATCGCCGAAGCGGAAGGTACTGCCAAGTTCGTCAACATGGATCAGGGCATTACTGTCCGTACCCAGACCGACGAACTGACAGGTCTGTCCACGATGGAGGTTATCGACCCCAAAGAGCGTCCGGCCGCTGGTAAGGACATCCGTCCTGCGATACAGCTGATCGACGACAAGGGTAACGATGTCGAGTTGCCAGGTGGTGGTACCGCGATCTTCTTCCTGCCAGCCAACGCGCTGGTGACCATGGCCAATGGCGCCAAGATCGAGCTGGGTGACGTGGTTGCCCGTATTCCGCAGGAAAGCTCGAAGACCCGGGACATTACCGGTGGTCTGCCGCGGGTCGCCGACCTTTTCGAGGCCCGTCGCCCGAAAGAGTCGTCCATCCTGGCCGAAGTCAGTGGTGTGGTGTCCTTCGGCAAGGAAACCAAGGGTAAGAAGCGCCTGGTGATCACGCCGAAGGATGCGGACCCATATGAGGTTCTGATTCCCAAGCATCGTCAGATGAACGTGTTCGAGGGTGAAACGGTCGAGAAGGGTGAGGTTATCTCTGATGGCCCGTCCAATCCGCACGATATCCTTCGTCTTCTGGGTGTGGTTGCGTTGGCCAAGTACATCACCAACGAAATCCAGGACGTTTACCGTCTGCAGGGTGTTGTCATCAACGATAAGCATATTGAGGTTATCGTTCGACAGATGCTGCGTAAGGTGGAGATCACTGATGCCGGTGATACCACTCTGCTCTCCGGCGATCAGGTGGAAATCACCCAGTTCATGGAAGAGAACGAGAAGGCCGACGCTGCAGATAAAGAGCCTGCGCGGTGCGAGCGTCTGCTGCTTGGTATCACCAAAGCGTCCCTGGCAACCGAGTCGTTTATTTCGGCGGCGTCGTTCCAGGAGACTACCCGGGTGCTCACCGAAGGTGCGGTTACCGGTAAGCGTGATTACCTGCGCGGTCTGAAGGAAAACGTTGTAGTGGGTCGTCTTATTCCGGCTGGTACCGGTCTGGCGTATCACGCTGAACGTCGTCGCAAGCGCGACCTGGAAGAGCAGGGCGTAACTGCGGCGGATGTTGAAGAAGCTCTGAGTGCCGAGCTCAACCGCGAAAGTTGAGTTGACCGGTAACGCCACCTGCCGGTAGTTACTTACCCGGTGGGTGGTTAAAAAGAGATCAGTCATCTTGACTGTTCAAGGGCGCAGGCTTAAACTTGCGACCCTCAAATTTTACCCCCGCCTGTCGGGGGTAAGTTTCATTGATACGGTTTTTTGGAGTTTGCTTACATGGCAACGATTAATCAGTTGGTGCGTAAGCCTCGTAAACGCAAAGCGGCCAAGAGCGACGTTCCTGCTCTGCAGGCTTGCCCGCAGCGTCGTGGTGTTTGTACTCGTGTGTACACCACAACGCCGAAGAAGCCGAACTCAGCACTGCGTAAAGTGTGCCGTGTTCGCCTGACCAACGGCTACGAGGTTTCCTCATACATTGGTGGTGAAGGTCACAACCTTCAGGAGCACAGTGTTGTGCTGATCCGTG
>PBRG01000043.1 GCA_002726615.1 Marinobacter sp. | reverse complement strand
TGTGCCGCATCCATACCGTGGGTGCGGCGCATTCCGAAGTCGACGACCGGCCGGCCTTCCGCCGCGGAAATCAGGCGGACCGCCTTGGACGCCAGCACGGATTCCAGATGCACATAGTTCATCACCAGGCTTTCCAGCAACTGAACCTCGGCAACAGGCCCCTCCACTTCCAGCAACGGCTCCTGAGGGAATACCGGCGTTCCTTCTGCAATCGCATGTAAAGAACCACTGAAGCGGAATTCCCGCAGCCAGTCCAGAAACTGGGGCTGGAACCTGCCCAGGGATTCCAGGCGCTTTATGTGTTCGTCGGTGAAGGCAAGAGATTCAATAATATGGGCCACGTGCTGCTGGCCACAGGCAAGAACGAAATTACGGTTCTCAGGAAGTTTGCGAAAGAAAAGACTGAACACCGCGTTCTCGTTCATGCCTTCGGCCCAATAGGCCTGGGCCATGGCCAGCTCATACAGATCCACCAGCAGCGGCAGGTCAGTCTCTTTTACAACCGGGGGTTGTTTCAACACAATTCCGCGCCCTCCTCCTCTAGTTGGATAGCGTCAAATGCGGAATAGTCATCCACTGAAGCTGGTCTAATCTACCGGATGTCAGCTTCCCTCAATCTTGAAGCCAATCTTGAGCACGACCTGATAATGCCCGACTTTTCCGTCGACCACATGGCCGCGCGTCTCCTGTACCTCGAACCATTCGATGTTACGAAGGTTCTTGCTGCATTCGGCAATCGCATTCTCAATGGCATCCTCGATACTTTTCTTCGAAGAGCCAACCACTTCCACCTTCTTGTAAACATGATGGTCGGACATGACGCCTCCTGCTCCAAAGACTGTGAGTGTCAGGCAAGTGCTTCGAATGCCTGTATTTTCAGCGTATACCAGTAAACCGTGACCATCAAATGGCCTGGCCGCTTGCTTCCTATGGAACTTTAAGGCTCAAATGAACTCAGAAATCGCTCGGTCGTATAGTCATCGTCATTGAACGTTCACGGAGTGAGATGAAGATCTTCAAACGCTGTTTTATCGGCATAACCCTGACACTGTCACTTCTGCTCGCCGGCCCGCTGTTCCTGGCCGCCTGCGCCAGCCTTCAGGACTCAGGGAGCTGGCGAACGGCAGATCGTTCCAGTGCGGGCATAGCTCCACGCCCGGAGCAGGAGCAAGCGGCCGTGGTTCAGGTCTACGGGGCTCGCGCCTATAACTGGCGGGGTTATTTTTCCTTGCATACCTGGATCAGCACCAAAGAGGCGGGTGCCGATGGCTACTATGTTCATGAAGTCACCGGTTGGCGTCACTACGTTGTCCAGTCGCGGCCAGACGACCCGGATCGTGCCTGGTACGGCGCGCCGCCGACGTTGATTGCGGATATTCGCGGTGAGCAGGCAGCGCGGATTATTGATCAGCTGGATGAGGTGATTGACCGCTACCCATACCCGACGGAATACACCGCCTGGCCCGGCCCCAACAGCAACACCTTCGTCGCCTGGGTGATCCGCCAGATTCCGGAAATGGACGTGGCCCTACCGAATCATGCGATTGGTAAGGACTATCTGGGAAATGGTGTCCTGTCTGAGGTACCTGGCGGCAGCGGTTATCAACTATCGCTCGGTGGTTATTTTGGTATTCTGGCCGGTGTTCGCGAGGGATTCGAATTGAACATCCTTGGACTGTCCATGGGCATCAATCCCCTCGGACTCGGTATAAAGCTTCCTGGTATCGGCGAGTTGGCACTGCGTAACACCAATCCGATGCCAGAGCCCGCGGATCTGGACGTTGAGACTGGTGCCGCTGAGGCGGCCGGGGCAGGAACGGTCTCCCAAAAAACGCTGTGAATACGTCCATGTACGCTTGGGCTCCGCCATCCATGGCTCCGCACATTTTTGGGAGACCGTTCCTGCCCCGTCCTGATTGGCAAATCGTCTTACAGTGCTGTGATTCCTAGGTAACGGACCAACCCCGCACTGGCAATACCGGCTGCGATAGCGGGTAGGGGCTTTTTCGTGGCGAGCATGATGATGGCGGTGACAACCAGCGCTGCCAATGAGCCCGCATCGCCGCTTACCGCCATGGGAACGATGATCGCGATCAGCACCGAACTGGCCATGGTGTTGATGAAGCTTTCGATGCGGGGGTTGATCGTTACGAACGACATCAGGAACACACCGCCGAAGCGCGTCGCCAGGGTGACAAGCGTCATGATGGCAATCAGGGCCATGGTTCCGGCAACCGTGGTTTCAACCGTCATGATGAACGTCCCTCCTCAACAGATTCCGGTGCTTCGGGCTTCTTTTCCATCCAGAAAAAACCAATGGCGCCACCCGCCAACGCACCGACAACCACGTGGGTATTGGGCGGCAACCACTTCCAGGCAGCCAGTGACGAGATCGCTGCAACCGTCCAGGCTACCAGTGTCCGCGGTGACTTGTTGCCTCCAAGCGCCATGGCCAGCAGGAAACAACCGAGAACCATATCCAGGCCCAGTGCTTTGGGGTTTTGCAGCAACCCACCGAAGTAAACGCCGAGCCAGGTTCCGATAATCCACGCCACCCACAGAACAAGACCGCCACCAAGGATGACTTCGAGGTTGCGCTTACCGCTCTGATATTCCTGTGCGGAAACAGCCCAGTTGGCGTCAGTCAGGAGCAGCAGTAAGCCATAGCGCCGACCCGGGGACACATCCCTGAGCATGGGGTACAGGGAAGCTCCCATCAGCAGATGGCGGGAATTGATGGCGAATACAACGGCCATCAACGGAATCAGCGACACCTCGCTACCCCACATATCGACAGCGGCAAACTGAGAGGCGCCCGCAAATACCGTAGTGCTCATGAGTATCGCCTGCAGTGGCTCCAATCCTTTCTGGATGGCCGCCAAACCAAAGGCAGCACCAAACGCCACCACAAATAGCGAGATGGGAAGAAGCCGGAAAAATTCCGCGCGGACTTTTTCGGGTTGAAGCTGGTAGGAATATGTATGAACGTTCATCTAAGCAAGCTAATGAAACCAGCCTCAGATGCGTATAGGTAGATGCCGAAGAGTCAGAGCTGGCCCAGGGTGTAGGCCAGGGTATCACTGATGCCGGCGTTAAGTTTCAGGTCCACCAGTGAATCGGCACGGGTACGGCCCAGGTTCAGTGTCGCCATGGGCTTGCCCCATTCCCTGGCATAGCGACAAAACCGAAATCCGGAATAGACCATCAACGACGAGCCGATCACCAACAGGCCATCACACGCCTTGAGCGTGTCCAGTGTGGACGTCACCCGGTCTTTGGGCACGTAGTCCCCGAAAAACACCACATCCGGTTTAAGGATGCCGTCGCAACATGGGCAGTCCGCAATGCGAAACTCAGAGAAGTCCACCTCCAGATCGGCATCACCGTCCGGCGCGGCACCGGCGGAATAATATTCAAATGTCGGATTCATATCCGCGCAACGCTCATGGACCTCGTCCCGCTTGCAGCGATATCCACAATCCATGCAGACAACCTCGTCAGCCCTGCCGTGCAAATCCGTTACCGAACGGCTACCCGCCTGCTGATGCAGGCGATCCACGTTCTGGGTGACGAGCAGGCGGCTGTAGCGGCGAAGTTCCAACTCAGCAACGCGATGATGCGCGATGTTGGGCCGCGCATTGCGGATGATTGGCCAACCAATCAGGCTTCGCCCCCAGTAACGCTGGCGAACCATCGTGCTTGTCATAAAGTCCTGGTGCTGGACCGGTTGTTTGCGTTTCCACGCGCCATCGCCATCCCGATAGTCTGGAATGCCGGAGTCGGTACTGACGCCGGCTCCTGTCAATATCATCAGGCCAGGATGCCGGTGGATGAAATCCGCCAGCAGGGCCCCCGCCTGCTCGGGAGAATGCAGCTCCAGTGGCTGGTCAGCGGCCGGCATTGTTACGCCTTTGACAGGTTTTTGAATGACAGGCATCACACTCACACTCGTTGGGGAACCCCTCTACTTTAGGGAGCAAACACGCCGCTGCCAATGGTAGCAACCGGAAAATATTCTGCTGAGAGCACAATGTCTTATTTATATTGTGCAAAACATAATTTTGTGCAACCATTTATCTGGAAATAAAGTCATCAACACAATATGCGCTGTAATGCGCACAAGGAGAGTCGAAAACATGTCTATTGAACAGGTTCTTTATCGCGCGTCAGCAGAAGCTACCGGTGGCCGTGATGGCCGGGCCATTTCCTCAGACGGCATTCTCGATGTTGAGCTGACAACACCGAAAGAAATGGGTGGTGCCGGCGGCAAAGGCTCCAACCCGGAGCAGTTGTTCGCGGCCGGTTATTCTGCGTGCTTCATCGGCGCCATGAAATTCGTCGCCGGCCGGGACAAGCTTCCCATGCCAGAGGATGCGTCCATTGAGGGTGTGGTCGGCATCGGCCAGATTCCCGGAGGCTTCGGGATTGAGGTGGAACTGAAAATCTCTCTACCGGGCATGGACGATAGCAAGGCGAAGCAGTTGATCGATGCAGCCCACCAGGTGTGCCCTTACTCGAACGCCACCCGCGGCAACATCGATGTCACTCTCACCCGGGTAGACTGATCTCGCCCCGGTCGGTCATCGACATCTGACGGCGGTGGCGCTCCCACCGCTGTCAGAACCCGGCTACACCAGTTTCGCGGTCTCCACGGACAGCATGGGAATCACCGACAGCGCAAGCAGCGCGCCCATGGTCCAGTTGAACATCCTTCGATACAAAGGCTTGTGCAGCAATTTCCGCAACCCTGCCCCACCAAGCATCCAGCTACCGACACAGGGCACGCTGACCAGCAAAAAGGTCAGCCCGATCCAGAATGACTGCTGCAGCACTTCGCCACTGCTGACCGTAGTGAACGTCGCCAACGCGCCAACCGCCATGACCCAGGCCTTGGGATTCACCCATTGGAAGGCCGCCGCCTGAAGGAACGACAACGGCTTGCTCGTTTTCTCACCGTCGATCTCTGTGGCTGTGGTCGCGATTCGCCAGGCGAGATACAGCAAATAGGTTATGCCAAGAATCTTGATCACCAAATGCAACTGCGGAAATGCTTCAAACACTTTCCCCAAACCCAGGCTGATCGCAACCACCATGGCGGGAAAGCCGATACAGATGCCGAGGTAATGAGGCAGCGTTCGCCACACCCCGAAATTGACGCCCGATGTCATGATCATGATGTTGTTCGGGCCTGGCGTTACCGTCGACACCAGCGCGAACAGCAGTACACTGAGTAAGATTTCCATATTCTTCGCTGCGCTCCCTGTTTGTCATTGATGATGACTTATCCTACTCAGCGTTTGGAAAGGGAAACAGATTCAGAAGTGCGATTTTTTGACCATAACAGTTTGCCGATTCTGCGCATGTGTTCGACACCCAGGCGGTTCATCAGCTCGATATTCCGCTCCGGTATCGATTCCGTTCCCGGGTAGCTGGCAATGGCTCGTTCAAGGCTGTCCTCCCTCAACAGATGCAACATCGGATAGGGAGAGCGATTGGTGTAGTTTTCGGCGTCGTCCGGCTGGGTGCCGCCGAACTGGTAGTCGGGATGGAAACTGGCCAACTGGTAGATACCGTCCAACTCCAGATNCTCGATGAGGCCCTCGGCTGNAGCAAGAAAGTCATTGTATGCCATGAAGTCCGTCAGCACTTCNGGATGCACAAGCAGCGTTGTNTCAACCTCCGGATGCTGNTTCAGATGCGTCAGTTCCTCCTGTAGTGCGATAAGCAGAGCCTCTTCAGAGTTGGCATCCGTAGCCACAAAGCGAATGCGCCCGCTCACCAACTCCCGGCGAGCAAATGGACACAGATTGAGACCAATGACCACCTCCGACACCCAGCGCTGCGTGACGGCCAGAACCGTATTACACTCCAAGTTGAAACTCCCATACGCTAAAAAAAGGGAAAGGGTGGCGAAAATGCTGCCAAAGTACCGAAAAAGACCGACACAGCCCGTGCAAGTCGTGATACGTTAAGCAAGCTTACAATAATTCCGTGACGGATGCCGGAGAACACGATGAACGCGCTGCGAACACCTGACAAACGATTTGAACGCCTGCTGGATTATCCTTTTGCACCACATTATCTAGAGGTGGGCGGACTGCGCATGCACTACGTCGATGAAGGCCCCTCCGACGCCAGCCCGGTGCTGATGATGCACGGCGAGCCTTCCTGGTCGTACCTCTACCGCCATATGATTCCCATTTGCGCAGCCGCAGGGCACCGGGTGATAGCGCCGGACCTGATCGGTTTTGGTAAATCCGACAAACCCACGGACATCAACGCGTACAGTTATCAGAGCCACATGGACTGGATGCAGGCGTTTCTGGAACAGACCGACCTGCAAGACATCACCCTCGTATGCCAGGACTGGGGATCTCTTCTCGGCCTGAGACTGGCGGCGGAAAATCCGGAGCGGTTCCGTGCCATCGTCGTGGGCAATGGGATGCTGCCTACTGGCGACCAGCCCGTGCCCAAAGCGTTCCAGCTGTGGAAGAACTTCGCCCTATACAGCCCCTGGTTTCCCATTGCCCGCATTATCAATACTGGAAGCTTCCGCACGCTCGGCCCCGACGAACGCCGTGCCTACGATGCGCCGTTTCCCAACAAGTATAAGGCCGGTGCACGCGCCTTCCCGAAGCTGGTGCCGGTAACGCCGGACGATCCTGCCAGCGAATCGAATCGCGAGGCCTGGAAGGTTCTGGAGCAGTGGAAGAAGCCGTTCCTGACCACTTTCAGCAACGGCGACCCAATCACCCGGGGCGGCGACCGTTATATGCAGGAGAGAATTCCCGGCGCAACGGGCCAGCCCCACACCACCCTCACCGGCGGACATTTCCTTCAGGAGGACTCACCGGTTGAGTTTGCGGGAGCCATCAATAGCCTGCTGGCCCGTCTGGACGAAAGCGATCAGACGTAACCCTGGCTTCGCAGGTAGTCGTCGTAACTACCGCTGAAGTCGGTTATGCCGTCGGCCTTCAGTTCAATAATTCGAGTGGCAAGGGATGACACAAACTCCCGGTCATGGCTGACAAACACCAGCGTGCCCGGGTAATTTTCCAGCGCCAGGTTCAGGGCCTCGATGGATTCCATGTCCAGGTGGTTGGTGGGCTCGTCCATCAGCATGACGTTGGGCTTTTCCAGGATCAGTTTGCCGAACAGCATGCGGCCCTGCTCACCACCCGAAATAACCTTCACCGATTTGCCGATATCATCCCCTGAAAACAACATGCGGCCGAGGGTTCCCCGAACCAGTTGTTCTCCGCCGGTGGTCCATTGCGACATCCACTCGGTCAGATCCATGTCCTCATCAAAGTCGGCGCCGTGATCCTGGGCGTAGTAGCCGACCTGGGCACTGTCGGTCCACTTAACATCGCCGCTGTCAGGCGTCATGGCGCCGGCCATACACTGCATCAGTGTGGTTTTGCCAATGCCGTTGGGCCCGATGATGGCCACTCGCTCACCCGCTTCGATCTGAAGGTTCATTTTGTCGAACAGGGGCTTGCCATCGAAGCCCTTGGTAAATTCCTTCAGCGTTACCGCCTGTCGATGCAGCTTCTTGGTTTGCTCAAACCGGATGAACGGACTTACCCGACTGGACGGTTTGACCTCCTCCAACTGGATCTTGTCGATCTGACGGGCGCGGGAGGTTGCCTGCTTGGCTTTGGAAGCGTTGGCGGAAAAGCGACTGACAAACTGCTGCAACTCGGCAATCTGGGCTTTCTTCTTGGCGTTATCCGACAGCATGCGCTCGCGGGCCTGGGTGGCAGCGGTCATGTATTCGTCGTAATTGCCAGGGAACAGCCGAAGCTCGCCATAATCCAGATCCGCCATGTGTGTGCACACGCTGTTCAGGAAGTGGCGGTCGTGGGAAATAATGATCATGGTGCTGTTGCGAGCCACCAGGATGTTCTCCAGCCAACGTATGGTATTGATATCCAGATGGTTGGTGGGCTCGTCCAGAAGCAGGATATCAGGATCAGAGAACAACGCCTGGGCCAGCAGAACACGCAGTTTCCAGCCCGGCGCAACAGCGCTCATGGGGCCGTTGTGCTGTTCCAGGGGTATATCCAGGCCCAGCAGCAGTTCGCCAGCGCGGGCATCGGCGGTATAGCCGTCCATCTCGGCGAATTGCACTTCCAGGTCCGCCACGGCCATGCCGTCTTCCTCGCTCATTTCAGCGAGCGAGTAGATACGATCACGCTCGGCTTTTACACGCCAGAGCTCTTCGTGGCCCATAATGACCGTATCAATCACCGAGCAGTCCTCGTAGGCAAACTGGTCCTGGCGCAGCTTACCCAGCCGCTGATTCTGGTCCACCATGACCTGGCCGGCCGACGGTTCCAGGTCGCCGCCAAGGATTTTCATGAACGTGGACTTGCCGCAGCCATTGGCGCCGATCAGACCGTAGCGGTTGCCATTGCCGAATTTGACGGACACATTTTCGAAAAGGGGTTTGGCCCCGAACTGCATGGTAATGTTCGCGGTGGATATCAAGAATAGACCTGCTGAGAGTGAAGACCGGGCACGGGCCGGCGAAGGAAAAGCCGGCATTGTACAGGTTTGTGGCCAAAACCGTGAGACAGCAAAAACACGGATAAAAAGCGCTTGCCTCAACGGCCCAGTGCGGGCAGCATTTCACCCTCGGTGATCGCAACATGATCCTCATTCGAAAAAAGGAAACACACCATGACACAGGCAACCGCGCGTCACATCCTTGTAGACAGCGAAGCAAAATGTGAAGAACTGAAGAAAGCCATTGAAGGCGGCCAGGACTTCGCGGAAGTGGCGAAGCAACATTCATCCTGCCCCTCAGGCCGCAACGGCGGCGACTTGGGCGCTTTCGGCCCGGGCCAGATGGTTCCGGAATTCGACAAGGTGGTTTTCAGTGGTGAAGTGAACAAGGTGCTCGGCCCGGTGAAAACCCAGTTCGGCTACCACCTGCTGGAAGTGACCAGCCGGAGCTGATGGCTTTAAACCTGCCAGCGTACCGGCCCGCCCGCAATACCCAGATACTCCGGTATCTGGCTTTTGCGGGCATGATTCTGATTGCCCCTCTGTTTTTTGTCGGCGGCCCCGGTTGGTCCGATGGGCCGTTGTTCAAATCAGCCTGGAATCTCGGGCATATTCTGTTCTTTGCTCTGCTGACCCTGGCCATCCAGCCCTGGCGGATCTGGACGGGCTGGACTCTCTGGGGCATCGGCACACTTGCCGTACTCCTGCTTGGCACCGGTATCGAACTGCTACAACACGGAACCAGCCGCCAGATGGACTGGCAGGATATCCTCCGCAACCAGGTGGGCGTATGGACCATCCTGGCCCTGCGGCCACGGGCCTCACTCACCCGGAAGTCACGGCCGGTGGTCTGGCCACTGAGGCTCATCGTGGCTGCGCTACTGGCCGCCGAAATCGGTGCCACGGCAAGGGTCGCCATTCAGCAGTACCACGTCAGCCAACTGCTGCCGGCACTCTACGACTTCCGCCAGCCAGATCCCTCACCATTCTGGGATGGCGTCATAGCGCCCGTAACCGAGCATGCCATAGACGCCCACAAGCGCGCACTCAGGATATCCCTGTCCACAGCGCATTATTCCGGAGTTTCCCTACACAATTTACCCGAAGACTGGCGCGACTATGACCGCCTCGTCATCGACTTGTACAACCCTCAGGACCACCCATTGCCGATGGTTCTAAGAATCAACGACATAGAGCATGACCTGGGCGACAACGACTACAATGACCGCTTCAACACCCGCCTCTCCCTGGCT
>PBRG01000042.1 GCA_002726615.1 Marinobacter sp. | reverse complement strand
CCGGAATCTCTGCGGATACACTTTCCGTCATGCAATCCCCTGTTCAGTCGATACCGGACAAAAACAATGGCACCAACTGATCATTGTACTGAATTGGACTGGCTGATCAGACAGCCATCAGGTCCTCTTCCTTGGCCTTGAGCTGCTTCTCGATCTCGGCGATATAACGGTCAGTCAACTTCTGAATCTCATCCTCACCGTAACGCTCTTCGTCTTCGTTAATATCCTTTTCCTTCAGCAGCTCTTTCAGCGTGCTGTTGGCGTCACGACGCGCGTTCCGAACGGAAACCTTGCCATGCTCCGCATCAGCTCTGGCCTGCTTGACCATTTCCTTACGGGTTTCCTCAGTCAACATCGGCATGGGAATTCGAATAACTTCACCATTATTCGACGGGTTCAGACCCAGGTCCGACATCATGATCGCTTTTTCGATCTTCGGTAGCAGAGGCTTCTCCCACGGAGAAACGGCCAACGTACGATTGTCCTCGACATTCACGCTCGCCACCTGTTTGAGCGGTGTCTCCTGGCCGTAGTAATCCACGGTCACGCTGTCCAGAATGGACGGATGCGCTCGCCCGGTGCGAATTTTATTAAAAGCCCAACTCATGGATTCAAGGCTTTTCTTCATCTTCTTTTCAGCATCAGCTTTAATATCGTCAATCACTGCAGCGTCCTCGGATTCGTTGTTCAAAATGTCTCAAACAGATTACTCAATCAGTGTGCCTTCCGACTCCCCGGTCACGATACGGGTCAGCGCGCCAGAACGGTTCATGTCGAAGACCCGAAGAGGCATGCCATGATCTCGAGCAAGGCATATCGCGGTCAGATCCATCACGCCCAGCTTCTTGTCCAGCACCTCATCATAGGTGAGACGATCGTATTTTTCCGCAGTCGCATCCTTGTACGGATCGGCGGAATAAACACCATCAACCTTGGTTGCCTTCAACACAGCATCCGCTTCAATTTCGATCCCCCGCAGGCAAGCGGCTGAGTCGGTCGTGAAGAACGGGTTACCGGTGCCTGCACAGAAAATCACCACATCGCCATCTTTCAGGTCGCGCACCGCCCGCCGGCGATCATAATGCTCAACAATACCACTCATGGGGATGGCAGACATAACCCGGGTACGGATATTGGATCGCTCCAGGGCGTCACGCATGGCCAAGCCATTCATGACCGTTGCCAGCATGCCCATATGGTCGCCTGTCACCCTATCCATGCCGGCGGCGTTCAGCGCAGCACCACGGAAGAGATTGCCACCGCCAACGACCAAGCCTACCTGAACACCAATGCCGATGAGCGAACCAATATCCAATGCCATCCGGTCAAGCACTTTTGGATCGATGCCAAAATCATGCTCGCCCATTAAGGCTTCACCGCTGAGCTTGAGCAGGACACGTTTGTATCTGGGCTGGGTATTGGACGACTTCGGCATGAGGATCCCCTTCTATATGTCTGGCTTGGTGCCTGGCAGGACAAGCTTCTCAGGCTTGTATCTGACATACTCCTCAATAAAAAGGGGTATCTCAGATACAAGCCCGCCACGAAAACCGGAAAACTCCGGCTAACGTGGCAGACTTGAAAGGTGCCCCGGACATCGCCTTGGCACCTGTCGGAAGGATCAGGACTTGCCGGTACCTGCCGCCGCAGCGACCTCTGCCGCAAAATCCACTTCTTCCTTCTCGATACCTTCACCGACTTCCAGGCGAACAAAGCTAACCAGCTCACCGCCGTTGTCTTTGATCAACTGACCCACGCTCTGGTCAGGATTCTTGACAAACGGTTGCTCGACCAGGCTGTTCTCCGCCAGGAATTTCTTGATCCGGCCGCCCATCATCTTTTCGACGATTTCTGCAGGCTTGCCTTCCATATCCGGCTGGGCCTTGATGACGTCCTTTTCTTTCTCAAGTTCGTCGGCCGGCATGTCTTCCGGCTTGCCAACCCGTGGGTTAACAGCGGCAACGTGCATGGCAACGTCACGTGCAACTTCAGCGCTGCCTGCAGTGAGGGCCACAACAGACGCAATCTTGTTGGTGCTGTGAACGTAGGCACCCACAACCGGGCCTTCCACCCGTACGATACGACGAACGGTGATGTTCTCGCCGATCTTCTGAACCAGCGCTTCACGCTTGGCTTCCAGATCGCCTTCCATCAGTTCGGTAACGTCTGTTCTGCTGTTCTCAAACGCAACATTCAGAACCTCGTTGGCGAAGTTCATGAAGTTGTCATCACGAGCAACAAAATCAGTCTCGGAGTTCACTTCCAGGATGTAAGCGACGGTGTTGTCGTCAGACACCTTGATCAGGGAAACACCTTCAGCGGCGGTACGACCCGCTTTCTTGGCGGCCTTCAGGCCGGAAGACTTTCGCAGCTCTTCAATTGCGGCATCAACGCTTCCGTCAGCTTCCACCAACGCCTTCTTGCATTCCATCATGCCAAGGCCGGTGCGCTCACGAAGCTCTTTGACCATTGCAGCAGTAATTGCAGCCATGTTCATTCCTCTTAACTGTTCCGAATTCTGGACCGGTGTGCCCGGCGGTAAACCACGGGCACACCCTACAACCTGTTCGCGAAGGAGCTATTACTCCGCAGCGGGAGCAGCACCTTCCGCGTCTTCGCTGACCTCTACAAACTCGTCAGCGCCGGCACCGGCAGACTGGGCCGCTTCCATGCAGGTTTCAGCAACGGCCTGCACGTAAATCTGGATCGCGCGGATGGCATCGTCGTTACCAGGAATCACGTAATCAACGCCGTCGGGATCGCTATTGGTATCAACAACACCGATCACAGGAATGCCCAGCTTGTTGGCTTCCTTGATCGCGATACGCTCGTGGTCAACGTCGATCACGAACATGGCGTCCGGCAGGCCGCCCATGTCCTTGATACCGCCGATGGAACGCTCAAGACGGTCCATTTCGCGGGTACGATCCAGAGCTTCTTTCTTGGTCAGCTTGTCGAACGTACCGTCCTGGCTCTGTGCTTCCAGGTCGCGATAGCGACGGATTGACTGGCGAATGGTCTTGTAGTTGGTCAGCATGCCGCCCAACCAGCGATGGTTTACGTATGGCTGATTGGAGCGCAGTGCTTCTTCCTTGATGATCTTGGCCGCCGCACGCTTGGTGCCAACGAACAGGATCTTGTTCTTGTTGCCCGCGAGATTATGAACGAAGTTCAACGCATCGTTCATGGCAGGAACAGTCTGCTCAAGGTTGATGATATGAATCTTGTTACGAGCGCCGAAGATGAACTTCGACATTTTCGGGTTCCAGTAACGGGTCTGGTGACCGAAGTGGGCGCCTGCTTTCAGCAGGTCACGCATATTTACCTGAGCCATGATAATTACCTTTTTAGCTTCGGGTTAGTCCTCCACACGTCCGATTGCCCCAACCTGGCTCCGTTGCCTTTATATAGAGACAACAAGAGCAGGCACCCTGGGACAACGTGCCGACGTGTGTGCGAATTTGCCGGATTCGTTTCCAGCGGGCGCGTTTATACCATAAATCGCCCGCCGGATTCCATTAATTTGTGCCCCGGAATGCACGGCAAAACCGCCTCTTCCTTGTACCGGGCAACACTCCCCCTTAAAATGCGTGTTTGATCCAAATCAACGGGAACCCCAATGCAGGTATCGATCAAGACTCCGGAAGAAATCGAGAAGATGCGTGTCGCTGGCCGCCTGGCGGCCGAAGTTCTTGAGATGATTGGCGAACACGTCAAACCGGGCGTAACAACCGAGAAGCTAGACAGTATTTGCCACACTTATATGGTGGATGAGCAAAAGACCATCCCGGCGCCGCTGAACTACAAGGGTTTCCCGAAATCGGTATGCACCTCAGTGAATCATGTGGTCTGCCACGGCATCCCGAACGAGAAAAAGGTGTTAAAGGACGGTGACATCGTCAATATCGACGTCACGGTAATCAAGGATGGGTGGCACGGTGATACCAGCAAGATGTTCATCGTCGGCAAGCCCAAGCCCGGCAGCGAACGCTTGATCCAGATCACCCAGGAGTGTCTTTATAAAGGTATTGAACTGGTGAAGCCGGGCGCCCGGCTGGGCGACATCGGTCACGTGATCCAGCAGCATGCTGAGAAGCATCGCTATTCTGTGGTCCGCGACTATTGCGGCCACGGCATTGGAAAGGTGTTTCACGAAGACCCTCAGGTGATGCACTACGGCAAGCCCGGCACCGGCATGGAACTGCAGGAAGGTATGACCTTTACCATCGAACCGATGATTAACCAGGGCAAGTACCACACCAAGCTGCTGCCGGATGGCTGGACCGTGGTTACCAAGGATCACAAGCTTTCCGCGCAATGGGAGCACACCATCCTGGTAACGTCGGACGGCCACGAAGTACTGACCAAGCGCACGGAAGAGTCATTCTAGGTGGACCTCAGCGAACTGGAATCCAGGATAAGCAACGACACCTCACCTGTTGTAGCAGCCCGGGAGCTGTTGAAGGAACGCTACAACGCAGATGCAGAAGCGTTCCGTCAGGGAGCTGATGTTCGCGCACTGGTCCATTCCCGGTCCGGAACCCTGGATACTGTTCTTGCCCTGATCTGGAACCGCTACGCCTTTGCCGCCTCTGCCGATGTCTCTCTCGTGGCAGTCGGCGGCTATGGCCGGGGAGAACTCCACCCCCATTCCGATATCGACCTGTTGATCCTCACCCGGAGTGGTATAGAAGAGAACTGGCAGGAAGACCTTGGCGCCTTCATAACACTCCTATGGGACCTGAAGCTGGATATCGGCCACAGCGTCCGCAGCATTCAGGAAAGCATGGACGCCGCCAGGGAAGATGTCACGATCCTCACC
This sequence comes from Marinobacter sp., assembly GCA_002726615.1. GTDB lineage: Bacteria > Pseudomonadota > Gammaproteobacteria > Pseudomonadales > Oleiphilaceae > Marinobacter. The sequence continues at coordinate 5,916 of PBRG01000042.1, read as the reverse complement.
AACCTCTTGGAAACCCGTACCATCGCCGGCCCGGATGATTTGCGCGACGAACTCAGTCACCAGGTTTATTCAGACGCCATCAGCTCTGACCGCGATTACTTCATCGCCAAACGGGAGGAACAGAAGCAGCGCCACGCGAAGTACGGGGACACGGAGTATAACCTTGAGCCCAATGTAAAAGGCTCTCCAGGCGCACTGCGGGATATACAGACCATCGGCTGGATTACCAAGCGACACTTCGGCCTGCAGAATATCGCGGATCTGACACGCTTTAGTATCCTGACCGAAGAAGAGCACCAGATATTGCTGCAGGGCGAAACCTTCCTGTGGCGACTTCGCTTTGGCCTGCAGCTGATTGCCGACCGCAACGAGAATCGCCTCCTGTTTGACCATCAACGGGCACTCGCTCAGATGCTGGGTTACAAGGATGAGGGCAAGCGGCTGGGCGTTGAGTTGATGATGCAGTCCTACTACCGAACCGTGCTGGCCTTGGCGGAGCTGACCGACGTTATTCTTCAGTACTACGACGAGGCCATCCTCGGCGCCGGGAATGACGACGACATCCTACCCCTGAACAAGCGTTTCCAGATTCGCAACTACTACATTGAAGCCGTTAACAACCAGGTCTTCGCCTACGCGCCCTATGCCATCATGGAAATATTCGTTCTGATGGCGCAGCATCCGGAGATCAAAGGCATCCGCGCCACCACCATCCGCTCACTGCGGGCGCACCGCCACCTGATTGACGACGCTTTCCGCTCGGACCTGGCCGTTACTTCCCTGTTCATGGAACTGCTGCGGACGCCCCACGCCCTCGACCAGACCCTGTCGGCGATGAAGAAATATAACGTGCTGGGCCGCTACCTGCCCGAATTTGGCCAGATCATCGGCCAGATGCAGCACGACCTGTTCCACATCTACACCGTGGACGCCCACACTATGCGGGTGATCCGCAACATGGTCCGGCTGGACAGCGCCGAAGCCCGCAATGAATACCCGCTGGCGTCGCGTTTGATTCACCGGTTACCGAAGCTGGAAACACTGTATATTGCCGGCCTTTATCATGACGTGGCCAAAGGCCGGGGCGGCGACCACTCGGAGTTGGGCGCAATTGACGTTGAGGACTTCTGCGAACGCCACCACCTCAGTGAACGGGACACCCAACTGGCCTCCTGGCTGGTGGAAAATCACCTGCTGATGTCGATGACCGCCCAGCGCAAGGACATCTCCGATCCGGACATCATCCATGGGTTCGCACGCGCCGTTCCCAGCCAGGTGCACCTGGACTACCTCTACGTGCTGACGGTGTGCGATATCAGCGCCACCAATCCCAAGTTGTGGAACACCTGGCGCGCCTCGCTGTTGCGCCAGCTCTACATCGAGGCCAAACGGGCACTCAGGCGCGGCTCGGAAACACCGGTAGACCGTCAGGAATGGGTACGCGCCACCCAATCCGAGGCGCGGGAGATTCTCCACGCCCAGAACATGACGGACGAACAGATCGACGGAATCTGGGAAACCCTGGACGAAGACTACTTCCTGCAGGATTCCACGGTGGACATTGCCTGGCAGACCGCCGCCATCATCCGCCATGGCGACGACCCCGACCCGCTGGTGCTGATTCGCGACACCCGTGGCGGCCCTACTGACGGCTACTCCCAGATCATCATCTACATGAGTGACCGTATTGACCTGTTCGCGGCTACCACGGCAGTGCTGGAACAACTTAACCTCAACATCGTCGATGCCCGCATCAGCTCAAGCGAAGGCCCCTTCTCTATCAGTTCCTACATTGTTCTGGACGAGAAAGGCAAACCCCTGGGCATCGACCCGGCCCGCAAGGATCGGGTTCGCATGCGCCTGATTGAGGAACTGGATGACCCGGAAGATTACCCTGACATCATCCACCGCCGCACTCCCAGACAGCTGAAGCACTTTGCCTTCCCCACGGAAGTGACCTTCTCCAACGACACCATTAACCAGCGCACGGTGATGGAAGTGATCACACCGGACCGGCCGGGGTTACTGGCCCGCGTAGGACAGGTATTGCTGGAGCATCGCGTGCGGCTGACCAACGCCAAGATTGCGACGTTGGGCGAACGGGTGGAAGACGTATTCTTTGTAACCGACGAGCACGGCGAGCAGATCAGCGACCCCGCAGTCTGCCAGGCCCTGCAGCAGGATCTTTGCCAAATGCTGGATGACACCCAATGAACCCCGACCTGGACAGGCTTCACCCCTACCCGTTCGAGAAACTGACCAAACTCAAGTCCGGCATCAGTATTCCCAAGGACCTGACGTCGATTTCCCTGGGCATCGGTGAGCCCAAGCATCCGTCGCCGGAATTCGTCAAACAGGTGATCGCGGATAATCTGGACAAACTCGCAAACTATCCTACAACGAAAGGCACCGACGAACTGCGCCAGGCCATCGCGCACTGGGCCACCCGCCGCTTTGAACTGACACCCGGATCATTGACGCCTGAACACCATATCGTTCCGGTGAATGGCACTCGGGAAGGCATCTTCTCGCTGGTGCAATCGGTGGTGGAATCCAGCCCGAGTGCCACCGTGGTCAGCCCCAACCCGTTTTACCAGGTCTACGAAGGCGCCGCTTTCCTTGCCGGCGCAACACCCCATTACCTTGCCTGCGACGCAGACAGCNATTTCATACCGGANTTTGACAAGGTTTCGNAATCCGTATGGAAAGACTGCNANGTGCTGTTCCTGTGCTCACCGGGCAANCCCAGNGGTTCGGTGATTCCCCGGGAGACGTTGGTGCGGGTCATCGAACTGGCGGACGAGCATGATTTCATCGTCGCGTCCGATGAATGCTATTCCGAACTCTACCCCGACGAAGGCCAGCCGCCGGAAGGATTGCTGCAAACCTGTGCTGCTATTGGCCGCAATGATTTCGCCCGCTGCATCGTGTTCCACAGCCTGTCGAAGCGAAGCAACCTGCCGGGCCTGCGGTCCGGTTTCGTGGCCGGCGATGCCGATATCCTCAAAGGCTACCTCAAATACCGCACCTACCACGGCTGTGCCATGCCCATACACAACCAGCTGGCGAGCATTGCCGCCTGGAACGATGAAGAACACGTACGGGAGAACCGGGCGGCCTACCGTGCCAAGTTTGAGGCGGTGGTACCCATCCTGCGGGACGTGATGAACGTGGACTTTCCTGATGCCGGGTTCTACCTCTGGCCGGAAACCCCAATGGACGATGAAACGTTCGCGCGTGAGCTGTCGGCCCAGCAGAATGTGCACGTACTCCCCGGCCGCTATCTCTCCCGCACAGTCGATGGCCATAATCCTGGCGAAAACCGGGTAAGGATGGCCCTGGTGGCGCCGATTGAGGAGTGCGTGGAGGCAGCAAAACGTATTGTGACTTTTGTAAAGGCGAACAGGACATGAAGCTTTACGGCATCCGGAACTGCGACACCGTCAAGAAAGCACGAAAGTGGCTGGACGACGCTGGCATCAACTACGAATTCCACGACTTCAAGAAGGATGGCCTGGACACCGACCGGCTTAGCCGATGGGAGCAGACAGCCAGTTGGGAAGTGTTGCTGAACCGTCGCGGCACCACGTGGCGCAAACTTCCGGACGAGGTTCGTGATAATATTAGCCCCCAATCCGCCCACGACCTGATGCTCGACAATCCGTCCATCATCAAGCGGCCCGTGGTTGAGCATGGCGACACGGTCAGCGTCGGCTTTAACGCCGGTGAGTGGGCCGAACGATTCAAACACTGAGAACCAGGAGCACATCAATGAGTTTTGCATTCGGAATTGGTATCGGCACCCAGAACAATCAGGGCGAGTGGCTGGAAGTGTTTTACCAGCAGCCGGTCATCACCCCCGATAACGGCCTCATCGAAGTGGCTCAAAACGTTCTGGATTACCAGGGAGGCAATCAGGCTGTATCGGTGACGCCCGATCAACTCAAGGCGCTGTCGGACGGATTACGCCAGTTGGGTCAGATGGAACAGTCCGCCCTGGCGGGCAAAGCAGCCGAGAGCCGCCGCCCGGTCGTGGTGACCCTGCTGGACACCGACGACACTGCCTCCAGCACGCCAGAGGTCTACCTCAAGCTGCACCTGATCTCCAGCCGCCAGGCCAGACCCCATGAGCTGAAACTGGACGGCATTTTCGGCCTGCTGCCAAACCTGGCCTGGACCAGCGAAGGCGCCATCGACCTGAACGAACTGCCAGAGCGCCAGCTCAAGGCGCGTCTTGAGGGCCGTACACTGGAAGTGAAGTCCGTCGACAAGTTCCCGCAAATGACGGATTACGTGGTACCGAAAGGCGTGCGCATCGCCGACACCGCCCGTGTTCGCCTGGGCGCCTATGTGGGTGAAGGCACCACCGTGATGCATGAAGGCTTTATCAACTTCAATGCCGGCACCGAAGGCACCAGCATGATTGAAGGCCGTATCTCCGCCGGCGTGATGATCGGCCAGGGCTCAGACCTTGGCGGCGGCTGCTCCACCATGGGCACGCTGTCCGGTGGTGGCAACATCATCATCTCGGTTGGTGAGAACTGCCTGATTGGCGCGAATGCCGGTATCGGCATTCCTCTGGGGGACCGCTGCAAAGTCGAGGCGGGCCTGTACATTACCGCCGGCACCAAGGTCGCCCTGCTGGACGACAACAACGAACTGGTTGAAGTCATCAAGGCACGGGATTTGGCCAACAAGCCGGATCTTCTGTTCCGCCGCAACAGCCAGACTGGCGCGGTTGAATGCAAGACCAACAAGTCCGCCATCGAGCTGAACGAAGAACTGCATGCAAACAACTAATTCCGCCGAGCTTTCCCCGACCCTCAAGCTCGCCGTTGACCTGATCCGCCGGCCGTCCGTTACCCCGGACGACGCCGGCTGCCAGGAACTGATGATGTCACGGCTCTCTGCCCTTGGCTTCAAGGGCGAGGCCCTGCGCTTTGGCGAAACCGACAACCTGTGGGCCCGAAAGGGTTCGGAAGGTCCCCTGCTGACGTTTGCAGGCCATACGGATGTGGTGCCCACCGGTCCGGAGAAAAACTGGCGTCATCCGCCGTTCGAGGCGGTGATAGATGATGGTTTTCTTCATGGCCGGGGCGCAGCCGACATGAAAGGCAGCCTGGCGGCCTTTATCACGGCCTGCGAGCGGTTTGTGACCAGCCATCCGGATCATCGGGGCTCCATTGCCTTGCTGATAACCAGTGACGAAGAAGGTCCGGCAATGGACGGCACCGTGAAAGTAGTGGAAACCCTGGAAGCCCGGAATGAGAAAATCGACTGGTGCCTGATTGGTGAACCGTCCAGCACCCGCGAGGTGGGCGATGTCATCAAGAACGGTCGTCGGGGCTCACTCCATGGCTATCTCACAGTGCATGGCACCCAGGGACACGTGGCCTACCCGCACCTGGCTGAAAACCCGGTGCATACCGCTGCCCCGGCACTGGACGCCCTCGCGAAGGAATTCTGGGACGATGGCAATGATTTTTTCCCGCCAACCACCTTCCAGATCACCAAGATCGAAGCTGGCACCGGGAGTAACATCATCCCCGGGGAGTGCCTGGTTCACTTCAATTTCCGCTACTGCACGGAAAACACCGCGGAAAGTCTGGAAGAAAGAGTGGTTGCCATTCTCGACCGTCATGAATTGAAGTATGACCTGCAATGGCATCTGAGCGGCCGGCCGTTCCTGACCGATAGTGGATCGCTGGTCTCGGCGGCACAAAATGCCATCCGTTCCGTCACCGGCCGAGAAACCGAGCTCTCTACTTCGGGAGGTACGTCGGATGGACGCTTTATCGCTCCGACCGGCGCCCAGGTTCTGGAACTGGGCCCCATCAACGCCACTATCCACAAAGTCAATGAGTGCGTGAAAGCCGCGGACCTGAACACCCTATCCGAGATCTACGAGCAGGTTCT
>PBRG01000041.1 GCA_002726615.1 Marinobacter sp. | reverse complement strand
TGCGGTCCGGTGGCGTCTCGAACTGCAGCCATTTCGCGATGCTGCGACGCGGGAACCCCGTTTGCCGCCCGATCTCGCTGCAGGAAAGTCCCTGGTTTCTGAGCGCATGGATGGTGTTGAAAATCTCTTCCCGAGACGCCCTGTGCGCAAGGCGTGACTTCAGGAGGCTGCCGGCTGCGGTGGTGTTGTCGGCGTCGGACAGCAACGCCCTGCCGGTCGCACGACCGTGAAGGTTCATCTCCTCCTCGATGGCCTGCCGCAGGTTTTGCACGATATGGAATCGGTCAGCGACCTGCTTCGCCTGCGGTGCCCCTTGCCGTGCAGCCTGGGCGTAGAGACCGCAGCGACCTCTGCTGATCACTTCTACTTCGGGATGTCGCTTCAGCCAGTTGGTGCAGGTGCCAACATCTCGATCCTCAAGAATATCGATCACCACGCGACGCTTTAGATCCACGATGGTCGTGCCGTAGGTTTGCGACTTCCGCCAGCTCCAGTCGTCGATCCCGATGACCCTCGGCGGCTCGGCGGTGTCTTGAGCACGCTTCTTCAAATGCCTGAGCACCGTGTCATCGCTGATCCCAAGGCCCAAACGGTGCCGCTCGGCAGGCCGCCCGCCGGTCGCATGCCCAAGATGGCCGACAATCTCCCCGACACGCGAGGTGCGACGTGCAAAAGGACGCGCAATCCATGCGATATGGTCTGAGAAAGTCCGGCGTGGGCAAGCGGGTGCCTGACATCGCCAGCGGCAAACCTGGAGTTCCACTGTGACCCCGTCTCCATGTGCGGGATAATCCTGCAGCCGCCGACGCCGCCAGCCGTGACGTCGTGGTGAATGCAATCCACAGTCTGGGCAGATGCCGTTTGGTGTCAGACTACCCGATACAATCCACCCGCCGGATTCACTTCGCTCAACGCTTTGAACCGAAACATCGCTCCCGGCCGACCAGTGGTGCTTCGAAAGCATGACTATCCCTCCTGCTTTTTCCAGTCTCAGGATAGTGGCGCCACAAAAATTGAGGATGATCCGAATTAAGGGCAACGCGACACTTCGGTCTGCTGGTAGGTCACACGCGACTCGAGCCACGTGTGACGGGCGGCCTGCCTCGTTTCGGCGGAAGGCGCATAGATGAGAGCCGTGATGGCCGTCTCCAAATCTCGGGCGACCGAAAGGCTGTCTTCGTAATTGGCTTGAGCGATATTAGCGTAGGTGTCGAGCACTTCGGTTGAAGTCTGCGCCTGAGCCGCGCCGACCATGCCCAGTGCGATTGCAGTTGTCGTTGTAAGAAAGCGGGTCATCGGGGGTCCTTCCTGTTTGACGCAGATGTATGCAGGCTGGGGCCAGTAACTGACTAAAATAGTCAGAAAATGCAATACCCGAGTTAAATATTAGGGATTGTGGTGACGCTGTCGCCCGCTAGCGTCCCTTGATCTGGATCGAGAAACTGCGACGCGCGCCCGCTGGCGGCTTGGGGAAGGGGCCAGCGCCGCGCACCAGTCGTAGCGCGGCCTGATCCAGCGCAGCCGACCCTGAGCTGCGCGCCAGCGACACGGAGGACAGTCCGCCAGTCGCGGCGATGCTGAAGGCGACCACAGCGGTTCCGCGCGCGTTTACGCGCGGTTTGCCCGCGCGCGACAATTTGCGCATGACAAGGCCCGGGTAGTTGCTTGCAGCGGCATTGCCCGCGGCTTGCTGGCGGCCAGCTGTGCCGCTCTGCCGCGCAACAGCCTCTCGTTGTCCCGTGGCCTCGCCTGCCCGCGCGTTGCGTTCCGAATTGCCCGGTGCCGGTTTCGCCCGAGGGGCAGGTTTGGCGGCTGGCTGTGGTTTGGGTTTGGCGACCTGGACCGGTTCGTGCGCGGCCTCGAATTCGGCAGTGCGCGGCTTGGGGCGCAAAGACCTAGTGACAGCGGTGCTGTCCGAAGCTTCCGCCTCGACCCGTTCCAAAACCGGTGATGATTGAAGAACTTGCGCCGCATCGGGGGCGGGAAGTGCAGTCTGCGTCAGTGCGGGTGCCTCTGCCTGCGCAACCGGCGCCGCTTGTGCGACCGCTACGGTTGGTTCGGATGGCAAAGGTTCCACTTCCAACGGTTGGGCGGTATCAGCTAGAGCATCTTTGGCGGCTGTCACGACGGTCTTGGGTGACATTGGCTCGGCACGCTCCGCGTTCAAACTTTCGGGTGTTTCCGGTGCTAAGACCTCTGCATGGTCCGCCTTCATGGAACTCAGTGTCCCGGCGGCCATGTCTGCAAAGGCATTGCCCAGTCGCACCTCGGCACTGCCCGCGCCGCCTTCGATCTCCGTTGTCTCGCCCGACACCAGTGCTGCGGCCAGGGCACCATGCACGGCAAGCGCGACAGACAAGGCGACCAGCTTGGCAGGACCGGCGCGGCGTATCATTCCAGCCCTCGTTCGGTCACGATCACAACGCGTTCCGCACCCGCGTTACGCAGCGCACGGCCTTGGGCGACAAGAACCGCCGCAGGCAACGCGCGGTCGGGAACGATCCGCACACGCCTGCGGGTTTCCTCTGGAAGACCGGCGACGAATTCCGCGACCGAGGTGATCTCCGCGCCGCGGTTCGTCATGCGCCCGTCGGCATGCAGTACCAGCGCATCCGCGGGTGGGCTGCCTTCCAAGTCGGCGGTGTTGACCAACCGCAATTCCTTGTCGAGCGGCACAGCCAATGTGCCCGCCACAAGAAAGAAGATCAGCATCAGGAAGACGATGTTGATCAGCGCGATGGTCGGCTCGCGTTCAGTCTGGATGCGCTGCCGTCTCATGAAGCCTCCAGTACCGTGACAGAGAGGCCCGGGACCCTGCGCAGCGCGACCAGCAGGTCGGTCAGGCGTTGTGCCGTGACATCCGCACTGGCCGACACCAGCACACCAAGCGGCTGGTTGCCGTCGCGCAGTGTCGCCAAAGCGTCGGACAGATTATCAAGGGCCGTATCGGACCCGTTCAAACGCAGTGCGTCGGGGCCGAGCGACAGGAACACAGGACGCTCTGGCGGCACGCCATTGCCGGAGCCAGCCGAGGCGAACTCAACCTCGGCAAAGCGGGTAAAAGTCGAGGAGAGCATGAAAAACAGGAGCAGCAGAAAGATGACGTCGATCAAGGACGTCATCGACAGTTTGCGCCTTCGCCGCAGGCTACGCATGTAACGGCACGCCTTGGTGCTCCGCGGCGGCGCTGCGGTTCTCCGGGGACAGTACGGTGTGCACGGCCTTTTGGGCCAGCACCCGGTCGGCATCCATTCGCGCCTCGAACCAGCTCAGGACCACCGATGTCGGCATGGCCACGGCCAGACCAACAGCCGTGGTCAGCAGCGCAACCCAGATCCCGCCGGCCAGGATCGACGGATCGACCTGCGCGCCCGCCTCCTGAAGCGCCTGAAACGCCGAGATCATGCCGATAACCGTTCCAAACAGACCCAGCAGCGGCGCGAGTTGCGCGACAGAATCAAGCAGACGAAACCCGCTTTCCAGCCGGGCAAACCGCGCCTCGGCTTCGGCCTCAAGCCGGGCTGCATCCGTCTGGCCGTCCAGAACCATGGTGACGACGGGGGCAAGGTAGCTGCGCGAGCGGCCAAGGTGATTGCGTGCTGCTGTTCGGTCTCCGGCATCCCAAGCGGCAATGGCGTCCGCGAGGGCCTCGTGGCGTCCGACACCCGCAACAGCGAATTGCCAGAGCTTGTAGAGAACCACGGCAAGAACCACCACGGAGAGGGCACAGAGCAGCAAAACCACCGGCCCTCCGAGATCAGCGATGCGCTGGATGCTATCCTGAAGATTGGCGATCATCCCAGCACCTCGACATCGGTGCGGCTGCGAAGATCGAGGTCTTTGCCGCATGCCTCTTCGGGCACATCTGGGCCGGCACAGGTTTCAGCGCCATTGATAAGCAGATGGCCCAAGGACTCACAGGCAAGGCCGGGGACGACGAATTGTCTAACACGTGGCCGCGCAGAGGGCAGGGCACTGAAATCGAAAAGGGTCAGCCTGTCGACGCGTCCGTCAGTGTCGAAAAGAACCGCTTCGTACACAGCCTGTTCGATATCAAAGCCGTGTCCGTTCTGGACCAGAAAACTGATCCGGCAGGAGTCTTCGACCTGCCGCAACGCATTAAGTTCGATGGACACATACGCGCCCTGAACCTCTTGCGCACTGACAGGAGTGTGCGACAGCAAAAGTGCCAGGCACAGGCTTGCGTGTTTCAAGATGAGTTTTGCCATATCTCCAGCCTTTGAACGCCCAAAAGGTCATCTGGCTGGGGATCCGACCCTCGCTGGATGGCGAATTGTTACCATCCAGCATGTTCGGCATCAATACCTGATTAAATCAGTATGTCTTTTATTTGCAGTCGCAGGAGAAGGAACGCCTGAAGGCTTTATGCCAGGTGCGCCCGCAGCATCCACGCGAATTTTTCATGCGTCTGACCGCGCGCGATGCACAAATCCTCGGTGAAGGTATCGCCGTGGCCAGCAGCAAGTTCACCGGCGCCCGCGATGGTTTCGGCGAGGGTTTCCTGCGCCTCCTTCATCAGGCGGATCATCTCTTCCGCACTCGGCACGCCGTCGACTTCAGAGACCTTTGACCGTTTCAGCATCCCCGCAAGAGTGCCTTCGGCGTGCGCGTCGAGCGCCTTGATCCGTTCGGCAAGATCGTCTTGCGCGACGAAGTGGTCTTCATAGATCTTTTGGAAAAGGTCATGCAGCGGCCCAAAGGCCATGCCGGTCACGTTCCAATGGAAATTCTGCGCGAGCATCGTGGTCACGGCGGTCTCGGCAACGCACTGGTTGAGCGCTTCGGCAATCTGAGCCGTCGCGTCGGTCGAAAGTGTCTGGGCGGTTTGGTTCAAGGGTGCCTCCTGCATCAAAACAATGGTGCTGGCTGGCGTTTGGCTGGCTTGCAGTTCGAGATTAGGCAGCGACAGCGGAGGAGGCAAGGCAAATTTAGAATATTTCTAAACCTGAGAAAATCCGTCGACTACGTTCCGCAAAAGGAACACGAGGTTCCGGCGGGCGTGTTTCGGTACGCGCGAGTGCAAAAGGAAAGCGGCGCTGGACTCGTCACCGGCTTTCAAACTGCGCGCCAGCGACATCAGCCACTTTTCATCGAAGGAGGTTTCCGGTTCGCCGACTCGGTAGAGAATCGGGCGCCGTCCAAGGGCTTGGGACAGACATCTTACCAGTACTTCAGAGGCGGCGTGCCGAGCGACGTCGCGGTTCCCCGACAAGGCCGCGCAAGCGCCGAACAGGTCGATATAACCCTTGCACCGATTGGTGCGGGCAACGTCGCGCACATGATCGAGCAAAGGATGTTCCTCGACAGCGTCGTCCTGTTTTGGCGCGCTCTCAAAGGAAACCCGGCAAACGGCTGCATTCATCTGGTCATCGTCCTCCGTTGGTGGCTTGCGCAACAAGAAGCCAGTCAAGCTGCCTTGCCGCCATCCAGCACCGTCAGTGTCACCTTCTTCTTCCTGCATCGTTTCTGGTAGGCCTGCTCCCAGTGCTTGTAGCGGCCCATGGCGGCCTGCTGGGCGACGACAAGTTCGACAAAGGCCTCGCGGTGCTTGTCCTTTTTCAAAGCCTTGAAGGTGGATTTCTGGGCTTTGGTCATCGAGCAACCGATACAATGGCCTTCGCGCTTGAACTTGCAGACGCTGATGCAGGGGCTGGGAACTTTTGGCATGATGACCTCGCTGGAGTCTCGGGCGGTAACGCTGATCTGGCTTGGGTATTGGTTAAGTGAAGGATCCGGTCTTCGGAATCGGTTCGGTGCGGTGGCTGGTACGGTGTTCGCTGCGACATACGCTGCATCGCTTGCCCGACCTCCGCCGCCATCAGGGCGACCGGTTCCGCATGGCGCGCCGGAACAATCAGACTTGCGATCATCGCCGCCTCTGCCAGATCGCCCCGGGTTGCTTCGCGGACCAGCGTTTGCAAGATCGCCTCGTCAGACCCGATACAATTACAGCCGAGCCCGTGCCGCACCAGCGGCCTGCGGGCATGAGTGCAAAGGATGGACAGTAGCGACTCAAAGCTGCGCATCTGGGCGCGCCCTTCGGTGGCGCCAAAGCATCGCGCAAAGCCGTTCCAAACTTCGGCCTGGCCTTCGGGACCCTCCATCCAGAACCGCATCGACATGATCAGTTCGGCTTCACAAGGCGTAATGTCGGTCAGCCTGCCGACCACGCTGGCGCCAGCGGTATGGGCAGCACTTTTCATTTCGTGAGGATCAGCTTGCCGGCGCGGGTGATGCGCAGGGTATAGGTCTGGCCATCCAATACGATATCGGCCTTGACGCCATTGCGGATCAGGTCGCGCGCGTCGTATGTCACGGTGTCGTCGGCCCGGTCGATGGCACTTGGGTTTGGCAGATTCTGCATCAGGCTCATCGTCCCTCTCCCGCAAATCGCGTGCGGTCGCGTTGCAGGTCGATCAGTTGCTCCAGTGCAAACCCCTCGATCTGGGCACAATCGGCACCAGAATAAACGATGTCGCGCCAGGTGTTGGTGGTTGTCGCAGGCGTCTGGGCCGCTGCTGCGGGCTCGGCTGTCTTCACGATCTTCTCCATTTTCGTTGACATCCGGGCTGCCGTTCGCGGTGGCTGGGACGAGCATCGCACGATGCGCAAAATTACCGACAAATTGAGTCAGGCATTCTTCCTTACTAGGCTATTCTGATTTTTTTTGTCAAGATTAGATTCTGGACGGCGAAGGCTTCAAGCATGTCGATGTCGATCAAGCGCCATCGGATTGTTCGAGCAACCTCAAACGGTTGCCGAACGGATCTGTGACGACCATTTCGGTGCCCCAGGGAAGCGTTTCCAATCCGGGCCGCATGTTCGGATAGCGCGGGAGGCTCTGATGCCATGCTGCCAAGCCTTCGACGTAAACGATTGCCGTCGATCCCGGGGTGGCATCGCCATGAAACCGGTGCTCGCCCGTCCACTCAAAGCCAAGCCAGTCCACATAGAAGCCCCGCGCCTTGGCCGCGTCGAAACTGCGAAAGACCGGGGCCGACCGGATGACGTCAGGTATCATGCGGTTTGCAGCGCGTCGATGTGCTGGATCGCCGTGAAGCCTTCGAAACGCGGCGCGCCCTCATGCAGTTTGCGCGTCTGGCCCGCGCGGGCATGCGAGGCGCGGAATTCCTCGCTGGTGGTCCAGGCGCGAAACTGCGCCTCGGACTGCCAGACTGTGTGCGAGGCATAGAGAATGGAGCCCTCGGACTCCGGCCCTTTGAGCATGTGGAATGACACAAAGCCGTCCATTTCCTGAAGGCGGCTTTCGCGCGACAGCCACAGCTCTTCGAACTCGGCGGCGTTTTCAAGCGGCGCGGTGAAACGGTTCATTGCAAGATACATGGAGTTCTCCTCAGTTGGACTTCAATGTTGCGCAGGGATCGTCCCGCTCGGCGGGTGGCACGATGCGGATATCGTCAAAAGGGATGCCAGAGTCATTCTCGACAAAACCGATGGCGTGGGTCGTTACGTCGGGGGCTGCCTTGGCGATCATCGCAGGAACACCCCAATCGGTGCGCGCGTGACCGTTTCCAGCGATGACCGCCACGGGTAGTCCGTAGGTTTCCAGTGCCTTCAACGCGGCTCGGGCAAAGACCGCATCGCGATAGCGTTGAACCGCGACCATGCCTGCCATCATTTCCAGCGGCATGGCCTCGCAATGCGCCTCGAATTGGAGCTGCATACGCTTCTTTTGCTGTTCCTCGGGCAAAGCCGCGTCGAGACCAAAGCGCGCCGCATCCGGACCAAACAGGGCTGCGGCCCCCTCGGTGTAGACGCTGCGCACCATGGCGCGTGAGGCGGCCGCGCCAACGATCCGCGCCTCTCCGAGGGCCTCAAAGATCGGTGTGTAGATCAGAAAATCGCGCCAGCCGCTCGCCTCCCATGCAGCAGCGATCTGGCTGCGGTCGGCATCGGCACGGGCCGCCTCTTCGGCGGTCAGCATCTCGAACACCACAGCGGTCGGGCGTATGTCCCGCAACGCAGCGGCTTGTCCCAGATGTGCGTCGGGGTTGTCGTGAACCTCACCCAGTATGACAATTTCGGCGGCAGGGTCCGCCATCGCGGGCAGCGCAAGGGCCAGGAAAAGGGCTGTCAGTCGCATGTGTTTCCGATCAGGCAGATGCCGCATGGGGCAGAATGTAAGGGACGCCAACTGGCGGTGGGGCCGATACGCGCAGGGCACAGCCATAGGCACGCGACAGGATGTCATCGGTGAGCACCTCGATCGGAGTTCCGAAGGACAGGCGCTGTCCTTCGGCCAGCACAGCAACGCGATCCGCAAATAAGGCGGTCAGGTTCAGGTCGTGCATCACGGCAATCACGCCTCCACCTGCGCGTGCGAAATCCCGGGCGATCTCCATCACCTGCAGTTGGTGCGCGATATCGAGGCTGGAGACCGGCTCGTCCAGCAACAGCCAGCGTGGCTGTCCACCCTCGACCGGGGCCCAGACCTGTGCGAGCACGCGGGCCAGCATCACGCGCTGTGCCTCGCCCCCCGACAATTCCTGAAATGCCCGGTTGGCATAATGCGCCAACCCGACACGGGCCAACGCCTGCATCGGCACCTCGGGACGGTCCCCGGCGGTGCCCGATTGCAGGCCAAGCCGGACGACTTCGATGACGTTGAAGGGGAAGGCCAGCCGCGAAGCTTGGGGCAACACGGCACGCTCTGCGGCCAATTCCCATGGTTTCAGCGTGCCGATGTCGCGCCCGTTCAGACTGACGTTGCCCCGGAAAGGCAAGGAAGCGGTGATCGCCCCCAGCAGGGTGGATTTGCCCGACCCGTTCGGACCGACAATGGCCGTGACCTCGCCGGGCTGCGCCGTCAGGCTCACCCCGCGAAGAGCCTCGCGGCGGCCATAGGACACGTGGATATCTTCGGCGATCAGGCTCATAGCTCCACCAATCCCCGTCGCTTGAGAAGGATCCACAGAAAGACCGGTGCGCCCAGCACCGCCGTCACGATCCCGATGGGCAGTTCCGCAGGTGCGATGACCACGCGCGCAATCACATCGGCCAGGATCAACAGTATCGCGCCCAGCAGCGCGGAGTTCAGCAAGAGCGTGCGATGGTCGGGACCCGAGGCAAGGCGCAAGAGATGCGGCACTACAATGCCGATGAACCCGATTCCGCCGGACACCGCCACCGCCGCGCCCGTAGCACCCGCCACGGCCAGGATCGCGATGGATTTCATGCGCTGCACGTCAATGCCGATATGTGCGGCGGTTGCCTCGCCGAGCGCAAGCCCGTTCAGCCCCCGGCCCAGCATCAGAGCGGCCCCGATGGAGAGAAGGATCAGCGGACCAGCCGAAAGAACCTTGGCCCAGCTCGCGCCCGCAAGCGAGCCCAACCCCCAGAAGGTCAGGTCACGCAATTGCCGGTCATCCGCGATATAGACAAGAATGCCCGACAACGCCCCAGCCAGCGCCCCAAGCGCGATGCCGGCCAGCAGCATCGTCGCCACGGATGTGCGACCATGCCGCGTCGAGACGCGATACAGGAGGATTGTCGACCCCCACCCGCCGAGGAAGGCGGCGAAGGACACCATTTGATTGCCGACGAGATTGAGCATCCAGACGGGCAGCAGCGCGCCCAGAACAATTGCGAGAATTGCGCCCAGCCCCGCTCCGGCCCCGACGCCAACAATGCCAGGATCAGCCAGCGGGTTTCGGAAAAGCCCCTGCATGGCCGCACCTGAGACCGCCAGAGCAGCGCCAACAAGGACACCCATTGCCAGTCGGGGAAGGCGGATCTCGAACAGAACCACGCGCTCCATCTGGCTCAGCGCCTCACCCTGCGCGAGTTTCGCCAGCATCGCCAACAGAGTGACATCCGTCGCGCCGATCTCAAGGCTGGCGATGCAGGCCAGAGCAAGCGCACCAGCCAACACCCAGTGCAGGGCGCGGGCACGAGAGAGCCGGTCACGGGGGGCGGACTCTATATCCGTCACGACAGCCATGGTTCAGCTGCCTTGGGCATAGAGCGCTTCGTTCAACATGCGCACCGCCTGGGCCGTGCGCGGTCCGAAGCCCAGCAACAGCAGGCCATCCATGCGCACGACGGACCGGGTCTGCGCCGCAGGAGTCAGACGGATCGAGGGCATGTCGAAAAGCTCGTCATCCGCCACGCCATGATCACCGCCCCGGTCCATCATTAGGATCACGTCCGGCGCGGCGAGTCCCAAGGCCTCGCCGGTGATCTGCTTGTAGCCGTCGTAATCGGTGATGGCGTTCACGCCACCTGCCATGCGGATCAGCGCATCTGCCGCGGTCCCGGAGCCCGAGGCATTGATCTTGCCGCCCTGCGTGGACAGCACGAAAAGAACACGCTTCTTGTCCGCCTCGGACCTGTCCGCATCGCGCAGTGCGGCGGACAGCGCGGTTTCGACCTCGGCGGCCAGCCCGTCCGCCCGGTCGGGCACGCCAAGCGCATCGCCGATGATCTCGATCTTGCGCAGGATGCCTTCGGGAGTAAGTGCATCGGGAACTTCGACAAACTCCACATCCGCCGCGTGGATCACCTCGAGCGCTTCGGGCGGACCCGCGCCTTCTTCCGACAGGATCATCGACGGGCCGACCGACAGCACGCCTTCCGGCGACAGCGACCGCATGTAGCCCACATCGGGCAGGTTGGTCACGTCTGGCGGATAGCTGGACGTGGTGTCGCGCGCCTTCAGCCGATGCTGCTGGCCAAGTGCCGCAACGATTTCGGTCACCGAGCCGCCGATGGAGAGGACATCGGCATGAGGGTTCGGGATATCCGCGCTTTGCTGCGCACTGACGGTCAGCGCAATAAAGGCACCGAACATGGCAGCCATAAGGCCCAAATAGCCGCTTTTTCTGCTGTCACAGGACTTCATGCTGGAACCTCGACGAGAGTCGGCAGCGCCTCGACAATCCGGCCCCATTCGGGGCGTGAGTCGCGACCCCCCTTGCCAACTCCGAACACCTGAAAGATCAGCCCGCCTCCGGCGTCAAAGGCTTCGACGGACACGGCGGGGCCGCGCTGCGTGGGCTTTTGCACGGCCCAAATCTCCGCCACCTTGTCGAGCCGCAGATGCAGGTTGAAGCCGGGGTCCATCACGTTCTGCCATGGCCCCATGGGTTTGAGCGAATGGATAGGGCCCGTGTGAATCTGGATGCAGCCGCGGTTGCCGACAAAGATCATCACCTCGATCCCGGCCTCGCGGATGGCGTGAAGCATCTCGTTGGCGGCTGTCGGGGCCAGCTGACGGACCCGAGGCGCACCGGCGATGCGATAGGCTCCAAGGCGGTTCATCTTGAGCTTGGAACACAGCCGCAGGAACTGGTGTGTGTCTGTCAGCTTGGCCCATTCATCGCGCAGGATGTCCACCTTGTCGGCGCGGGATTTGGGGCCCTCAACCGGCTTGCGCGGCTCTACGGCCTGCTCATCGGATTGATCCGCGACAACCAGTTCAGCAACGATATCGTTCCATGCATCATGGTTCGACGCTTCGCGGAGGTGGATTTTATGAACCGCGTCGCCCGCTGCATCGAAGATCTGCAACGAACGACGCGGGCCCTGCTCGGACTCGGTTTCGACCGCGAAGGCATGGATCCAATGTGCCGGAAAGATGCGCAGGTCGATATTCTCGGTCAGGGTCATCGCGACGTGTTCGCCCGGATGATACTCTCCGTATTCGCCCACCTTTTCGTGTACACAGGCCCCAACGCGGGTCAGCGCCATGACCTCGCCCAGCCGTTCAGCTGCGGGAATGATCCGGTCCGGGTGGGCCGCGATTCGAGTCACGCCGCAGCCTAAGCTGGCCGCAACGAGTTGTGCCTCGGAAATGTCCAAGGCATCCGCCGCGTCGCGGGCGCGGAGTTTCGGGTTTTCCGCCAGAAAGGCGCGAATACGGGAAGGGCTGACAGCGGCTGGCTGCGTCATGGGCGTCCTCGGAGGTTTGTCTCGTGGTCCGATGGCTGCGCCCGGAGGGAAGCGGTGCGTGGCTGTCTCAAATTACTTGACTGTTTTAGTCTGATACGATTAATGCTGCAACCCATCGCGATAAAGTTCATCGCACAATCATCAAAACTGCCGCGCCAGCCTTCGCAAGCTTCGGCCTGAAACGAACGAAGGATGGCGCATGCTCATTTCAATGCTGCGCGGCACGACCGCGCTTTTCTGCCTGTCGCTGGCCATGCCTGCTATGGCGCAAGACCAGCCGTTAACATTGCCAGTCGCTGAAGAGAACGGCGATCCCGGCTTCCTCGGTACGCTGATTCTCACCGGCGGCAAACGTGACCTCAGCTTTGGCACCGCGCTGTCGCGCACCGTGGTTGACGAAGAAGAAATCAAGGACCGGCAGGCAAGCACAGTCGCGCAGCTGATCGATTCCGTGCCCGGCGTCACGCTCGTAAATGGCACAACACCGCAAGGTTCCGGCATCAATATCCGCGGTTTCGGAGCAAACACGACCTTCGGCTCGGACCAGAAGATCGCCGTGCAGATCGACGGTGCTTCGGTGGGATCGGAAGAACTCTATCGCATCGGCACCCAGCTTTTCACCGATCCGCTGCTCTATCGCAAAGTCGAGGTCTTGCGCGGCACCATCGGCAGCTTTGCCTACGGATCCGGCATTGTCGGCGGCGTCGTGAAACTGGAGACAAAAGACGCGTCTGATTTCACGGGCGGCGTACCAGGGTTCGGCGGTTCCCAGACCTTCGAGTTCAGCTCAAACGGAAATGGCTGGGTCAGCTCGACCAACCTCGCCTGGATGCCAACCGAAGGCGCCGAATTCCTTCTCAACTATTCCTTGCGCGATCAGGATGACTTAACGGCGGGAGACGGGACGACAATCGGCAACAGCGCATTCCGCACACCCTCCTACCTTGCAAAAGGCAAGTTTACCTTTGGTCAGGATGACGCGCACTCGCTGACATTCAGCCATTCGAGCACAGTCGCAGATGACAAGGACGTTCCCTACGACCAGTTCGTGACGACGGCCGACGCTTTCGGCCGCGTAGACCGCCTGACCGAAACGACCCAAACCGTCTTGGAATATAGGTTCAACCCCGGGAGCGATCTGATCGACCTGCGCGCAAACCTGTCACATGCCGACCAAGATATCCAATCCGATTACATCGCAGGGTCGTCACCTCTGGAAGGTACGCCGAGTTTTCCCTTCCTACTACCGTTGGTTAATGCGGATCATCGTTACGAGACCACGAAATTGACCGTCAATAATCGAGCGCTCTTTGACACGGGTGCGGTATCCCATGACATGCTAGCGGGCTTCGAAGTGCAGCGTCGCAAACGCGCCGATCAGCCCAGTGCGCCGGGCGGCAGAGACGATCGTTTGGCACTGTTCGTGGTAAACGAAATGAGGGTCGGACAATTTACGGTCACGCCGGCCTTGCGTTATGAGAAATCCAGAATTGAGAGCGCCGTACCTTTGGCTGGCGCGCCGGACAGCTACGAAAAAGACGCGCTGATGGGCGGTCTGGCTCTGGCCTACGATTTCGGCAACGGTCTGTCTGTTTTCGGCAGTGCGGCCTATACCGAAGGTCTGCCGATCATCGACGACCTGGGCACCAGCGCAACCGCGCAGCGGCGGATCGGCGTGTCCGAGAAATCCCATACCTTCGAACTTGGCGCCGCATACACTGGCACGGACGTCTTCACTGCTGGCGACACGTTCACAATTCGTGGGAACCTATATCAGACGGAACTTTGGGACATCACCAGCTACACCGTCGCTGGGTCTATGTCGACCGAACTGGATCGTGTCGACTCGCGCGGCTTTGAATTGGAGGCCTCCTACGGAATGGCAAATGACTTCTATGTCGATTTCGCCGGACACCTTGGCGAGGGAACCGAGTTCAATCCGGATGGCACTGATGCAACCTGGCGCAACAGCCCGGCGGATCGGGCGCAGCTGACATTGGGCAAGAAGTGGAAGGACCGCCTCGACCTGAGTTGGGAAATCGTCTATGCTGCTGATCGTCGCGATGCACTTGGCGCTGATCTGTCCGACAGCACAGTGCACAACCTTCGTGCGACCTGGAAGCCCAAAGGCCAAGGGTGGCTCGATGGCAGTGAGGTCCGTTTCGGGGTCGAAAACGCCCTTGACGCTGATTATGTTGGCCACCTGTCATCTCCCAGCCGCAAAGCACCGGGCAGAACGTTCAAGGTGACACTGTCGAAAACGTTCTAAGTAGAACGGTCAGCGCTCGGCGCTGACCGTCACTGTCTTTTTGGGGAACTCAACGCCGGCAAGCGTTCACTTCGAAAAGATCGACGTGCTTACGGGAAGATGTGGCTCTCTTGCCTGCAGCCTTCGTACTAAGGACTTCTTATCCCAAATTTGCCAAGCGATGGATTCTCAAGGGTCGTTGCGACGGTTTCCGCTATCTCAGTTTCATCAGTTCTTCCCTGAACGCCTCAGTCGGCGTTCGCCACCCTAGGCACTTTCTGGGGGTGCCGTTCAAGCGATCGCAAATCGACTTCATATCTCGATTTGTGAGCGTGGCCACAGGCGCATCTCTGGGCAGGTATCGACGCGCTCGCTTGTTTAGATTCTCCACTGAACCTTTTTGCCACGGCGCTTGCGGGTCACAAAACCACGCATCAGTACCAAATCCAGGCTTCAGCTTGCGCCAGTTCCTGAACTCAATCCCACGATCAAAGGTGATGGATTTGCGGGCCGGTTGGGGCAGGGGCTCCATCACGCCCATCAGCCGGTTCATCAGGTGCGTTGTGCTGCGGTCGTTGTTGCGGAACAGGACGGCAAAGCGGGTTTTGCGCTCAACGAGCGAGGCGACGTTCATCTTGCCTTGCGCACGCTCAAAGATCATCAGATCGCCTTCCCAGTCGCCAAATGTCTCGCGGGTATCAACGTAGTCAGGCCGCTCGTGGATTGACCGATCCGGTGGGAACACAAGGCCACGGGGCCTGCGCGCGTGGTGCGATCGCCGTTTCTTTCTGCGATTGGGCAGGTAACGAGCCAGCTCTCTGGATTGCCCATCTGGGCCATAGACATAGGCGTAGATCGTCTCGTGGCTTACCCGAACAGGTTGGCCTTCGAATTGAAGGCGGCCAGCGATTTGTTCCGGTGACCAACCTTCCTTGAGCTGTTTGATCACTGCCTTGCGCAAGCTGGCAAGACGCACCAGTTTGCGCCGCCGTGCGCGTCTTTGGGTCGCTGCGCGTTGGGCGACCACGCCATAGTATCCATTCAGTTCCGGCAGTTCATCATCGGTGTAGCCGTTGCGTTTGATGTCTCGATACACCGTCGAAACATGCCTGCCGATCTCCGCCGCGATCTCTCGCACAGGGATCTTCGCATTCAACATATCTTCAATCGTGCGCCGTTCGCGCAGGTTTAGCTCTCTATGCGCCATCTTTCATTCTCCTTGCTTTCCAGCAAGATAGGGGAAATTTCGCAAGCCAGTTTAGAATGTGCCCGACCTGCTTGAAGAATAACCATAAACTTCATTACGAGATTTTCAGCGCGTTTTTGGGCAAGTTCAGTTGCGGGTTGGAAACTCTACCTCACCCCATTGCGCCGTTTTTGCAGAGCCGCAACGCTTGCATCGAAGTCCAGCCTTCCTGCCTTGGCTCGACGGATCAGTTCGCGCATCAAACCGCCAGGATTGCGAACAGGGTAGCTCGGGTGATCTCGCTGCGCATCAACCAATAGTAGGCAGAAAGCCAACCCGTGGTCGCCCAAGGTGCTCTGGCCCTCATGCCAAACTGAAGCATGGATATCGAGCATCGGCAGCAACGCCCAGGCAGCCTCGATGATGTCGCGCTCTTTGAGAGGTCGGTTCTGATCTCGGCTCGCGTCAAGCATCATGCGTAAGCCGTCGCCGGCAATGCGATATAGATTCTCTGGCGTCAGAGCGGGTGGCGCGGGGCAGGGAATTGATGATGGCGGTTCACTCTGTGCGATTTCCGCATGTCTTCCAGAGTTATCCACAGCGGGCGGCGTCTTTACAGTTTGAGTTTTTTCTCTGGTGTTTTGTGTAAAGGGCCGGAAGTTTTCCGCTGGCTGGTCGGAAGAAAGCCCACGTTTTTCAAGCCAGTCATCAAGGCTGTTGCACAGATCGGAACTGGCCTTCAAATGGGCGTTGAGCCGCTCCAGACCAAGACGGCTTAACGCATCGCTGCGTGGCCATTTATCGAAACTGGCGAGAATCTTGACGATCTCAGGATCTTTGATAGCCGAGGAGGGCAGGGCGGCGATGCACCGTTTCATGTGACGCAAACGAAGGGACCGAAGATCCTTCAAAGCGCGCAAATGCCTCCGTTCCGCACGGAGCCGATCGCGAAGGGCTATGAACTCTTCCAGTCGCGCGATCAGCGGAGTCAGTATCAAGCCTAGGCCAGCGCGACCATAGCGGGCCCCATTCGCCGCGACACGTTTCACGATCAGCCCAAGCTTGGCCAGCGCGGCCTCATCCGTTCGCAACTGGCGCGACGTCTTGCCAAGTTCGACCGCTGCGAGATCTTGCGCGCCAAAAAACACCGGTTCACGATGGGGAGAGGTCCAGTCGGATGCGCGGGTGCGCCCGATGATGTAGTTCAGAACTGCCAAGCGCGCCGGGCGCAGGCCTATATGCGGGGCAACCTCTGAAATTAGCGCCATGACAGCACCTTTGGTCCAGCCTTCCGGCAGGGTGAGATGGGTTTGGATCACGTTCACTGTCTAGTCCTTGTGAATTGGAACAAGGCTGCAACAGGGCATCCGTGTCCCCGCGAGCGACACGTTTTTTCATTGCCTTGACTGTCGGGACTGCTAGAACGAGATCACAGTTTGATTTGATCTGACGGAACGCCAATTCCGTTGTTCTTTGAGCCCCTCGCTTGGTTGCCGCCTTGCGGGGGTTTCTTCTTTTTTATCGTTTGCCTGTGACTGTTTGAGATCAGTAGTTGACTTGTTCGAAGCCATAGGCGCCCTCAAAATCCTCCCAATCGACGAACACAGCACGGACCCAGATATCGGGGCAGTTCTGGCCGTATCGCTCGGCCCCTCGGAAGGCTGGAGGAAGGGCACTTATCGAGCTGTTTTGCCACCGGAATTGGCCGTCTTGATCATACGTGCCACGCCGCACAGAAGCATATCTGTTGCAATCGTCACGGCCCTCCCTCTGACGTGCCGTAACCTGAAAGACATCTATGGAGCGGACGAAATCAAAAGCAGGGTCCGTCACATCGATATCGGCGGCACGCCCGACAGCTTGGGCGAGCTGGAGCGTTTCTCGCTCTCGGGGCAGGGAGACTGCTTGACCAGGATTGAACCCCGCCAACCTGTAGAGGCGCTCAAACGGGTCCGGCGCCTCGAACTCAGCACGCATTGGACAACGCCAGATCTGCAGCGGTGGTTCGACTGGCCAGGGCGTGATCCGGCGGATGAACTCCGCGCGCGCACGGGCGCAGGGAACCGACGCAGGCCAACCGCCTGCGAGGCACAGGAGGATCGCACAATCGATCTGGTAGCCTTGTGCGGCGGCAGGTTTGGCAGCAAGCGGTGTAAGCCCGATCGCGATGATCGCGGCAGTTGACACAAGCCGCCTCATGACAGAGCGCCGCCGCTAACCCGTTGGCGTATAATGAGACTTATGTTAATTGTGTCATATTTACTGACATATTTTGCGCGTCGTTTCATTGGAACATCTCCTGGTAAGCGTCAAGCACAAGACGGACTTCGGCCTGCGCGGAAGCTGATGCTGCGGCGAGGCAATTCAGATAGGTTTGTGCCTCATCGAAGTAGGTGTTGAACTCGGCTCTGATGTCGTCGCCGTACTCGTTCAGGAGCGCAGGCGAGGCCGCCAGCTCCGGCCGCAACGGCAACACGCAGTCCATCGCCAGCGTCTCGGCGGTTGCTGGGATCGCTAGGGCGATGAATGTGCTACATGCCAGCAACCGCGACATCTGGTGGTCTCCCGACAATCTGGGGGCGAATCGTGTGTCGGACCTATCATCGAAAAAATATCGTAATCAATCAAAAGATATCTATTGACCATCTAAAGTGTTTTCCGCTACGTCGCCGCATATCTTGTGACATGCACTGTTTGAAGCGGTGCAAAAGCAGGTTACTTCCGTAGGAACTTCTTTCCTTCGGAGGCAAAATGGCAGGAACAAAATACCCCGTGATCCTAACATCGCACATGCAAGAGGCGATCGAGGGTGGGGCATGGATCGAGGTGGAATGCGTTGAAGCCCCGGAAAAGGGCGGCAACACGCATAGGGGTGGCTGGACGGTTTTCGTCTGCTCCAATGACGGTCAAGGCGGTGTGCACCGGTCGGTCTATGTGACCAACCGGGATCTTAAACCACGCGTCTTCAAGACCGCAGCAGGGCTCATGAGCTTCTGCCTGGAGCTCGACGCAAAGGTATTCAGCTGCCCTCTCCGAGAAGGTGAGAGAGGCACGTGGGAGTTTGAGACGACAAGGTATCCTACCAGCGGCTAGCCTCGTTCTCTGGGGGCTTTCAGGCCCTTCCACTTATGCACAATCCGTTATCGATCTCGATGCTCCAGACCGTGTTGGTCGACTGACCAGTAGCGTTCTCGACTTTGCAAGACCCCAACCCGAGCAAGGCGACATTGTCGCACGGTCTGAGGTCGTCCCTCTTGACTCACCACGCCTTTCTCCGCCTCGGGTCCCATCGGGCCGCCCTGCGGTCGAGACTATGATCCTTGATGTGGGTTCGGTCTACGCGGACCACCCGGCCCTGCGCAGGGCCGGGATGTCCTCNCGCGANTGGCTCGCATTCTTTCGCGCCAACATCGCTATNGAAAGCGCATTTGATCCANGCGCGCGNTCGCATGTNGGCGCAATCGGGCTTGGGCAGTTGATGCCGGACACTGCACGCGTGCTTGGCGTCGATCCGCATGATCCTGAGCAAAACCTGCATGGATCCGCCCGCTACTTGCTGACACAACTTGATCGTTTNGGCACGCCGCAGCTTGCGCTNGCNGCCTANAANGCCGGCCCCGAAGCCGTGGCGCGCCATGGCGGNATTCCCCCNTACCGCGAAACCCAAGGCCATGTCCGCAAGGTCATGGCCGTCTATGCCCAATCCATCGGAGACCAGATATGAAACGCATCGACTATACCCGGGCGGCATTGGCCGCGTTGCTGATAGTGGCCGCAGCCCCGGCGCTCGCACAAGACCTTAGCCCGGTCTCTGACATGATCGACAACATCATCGACGCGGTGACGGGTCCGATCGGTCGTGGCCTCGGTGTGCTCGCTCTCGTGGGATCNGGTGTCATGATGTTTTTCGGGCGCCTCAACTGGCCGATCTTCGTCGCCGTGTTTGTCGGCGTGGTGCTGATCTTTTCGGCCGAGACCATCATCGACGGCTTTGCGGCTCCTTGATCTGACCGACCGCAGAGACCTCCATGCGCGACACACCACTCTTTCTGGGGCTNACCAAGCCGCCACGGATATTCGGTCTCCCGATCGGATATTTTGTGGCGCTGGTCTTCGCATCCGTGATCCCTTTCATTCTGGTTGACGACATGCGGTTCCTGCTGGTNTTCNTCGCGGGCTACCCACCGCTTTGGCTGGTCGCAGACCGCAATCCAAATCTGTTTCAGATTTTGAACGTGGTGATGTCGCGCACACCGCGAACGAGTGTGCGATCCCGCNATGGNGGCGATNTCTATGTCGCGTGAGTTTCGGGGGTTGATTGCAAGCAACGCTGTTCGGGATGCACTTGGGGACAAGGTCTTGAAAGCCGAGCGTCTTGGGCGGCACCTACCTTACATTGCTGCGGTGCGAGACAATGTCATCCTGACGCGGCAGGGTGATCTGATGGCGTCGGTCACGCTTGGCGGGATCGACAGCTTCACCAGNGATGACNCCCGGATCGATGAGATCAGTGAAGGCTTTGCCCGGATCGTCAGTCAGTTGGGCGAGCGTTTCGGTTTCCACATCAACAAGGTATCACGCCCGGATGTCGCGGACCTTGCTGCGCCTGACGGTATGCCTTTTGCAAATGCGGTAGACGCGGCGTGGCAGAGAAGCCTGCGCGCACGTGACCTGAAAGCCCGCACCTTGATGCTGACAGTATTGATGCGTCCGTCGATGCCGCAGGCATTCTCGAAGGTTCTGGGNGCCCTNGGCGGNGGCCGCGATTTCCAGAAAGACATCGATACGCGAATTGTTGCCCTGGAAGAGGCCATGACGCTGCTCATGGCGATGTATTCCGACGCAGGNGCAGCGCGCCTGACAGTCTCGAGCGGGGACTGGCTTGCAGTGTTGGCCGCGGTNCACGGACAGAGCTACGGCAANATCATCGCGGCCCCCGGGCAACTGTTGGCTGACACGATGAGCAATTTCGACGTCAGCTTTCAAGGCAAAACNATGCGGCTGGAAAGCGGCGACAGCGCACGATACGGCGCGATTTTCGGGATAAAATCCTATCCCAGTCGCACCTGGCCAACCATGCTTGACGCGTTGGAACTGCCCTATGACATCACGATCACCAACTCTTTCACGCCGCGGCGCGCCAATGAGATGGTTGAGCGCATTCAACGCACCTTTCGCCAGCGGGGTGCCTCCGAGGATGCTGGTGTCAGCCTGACAGAGCAATTGATCGAAGCCGCCGACGCCGTGGCATCCGGCCGGTCGACCTTTGGGACACANCANGCNTCCGTGCAGGTNTTCTGTGACAGCGCCGAGGAACTGGAACAGGCAGCTTCCGAGATCTGGCGGGCGGGGCAAGAGACCGGTGCCGTTCTGGTCCGGGAATCCTGGGCCGCAAAGGCACTCTATTTCGCNCAAGCGCCNGGAAACTGGGCCTACCGGATCCGTGACGGGATCGTTTCGTCGCACAATTTCGCGGAACTGGCGGCCTTTCACAAGACACGGCCAGGGCGCGGACCTGAGGCCAGCCCATGGGGCAAGACGATCACGGCCTTCCCGACCGTGACCTCCAGCCTCTACCGGTTCAACTTTCACGAAGCGGGGCGCNGGACCGATGAGCCAAGCGTCGGGCACACGCTTGTTCTNGGCCGCACCGGGTCCGGCAAGACACTCGGCACGGCTTTTCTCATGGCNCAGGCCCGNAGAGTGGGTGCGCGNGTCATCGTTTTCGACAAGGATCAGGGGTTGGAGATGGCGATCCGCGCTTTGGGTGGCAGCTACAGCGAAATCAAGGTGGGCCAGCCCACCGGCTTTAACCCGATGACCACGGAGACCGATGCGCGGGGGGCCGCCTGGCTGACAGATTGGCTCGGCGACATTCTGGCCCGTCACCGTCCANTNGANACGGTCCAGACNGNNGCNCTGAACGAGGCGGTTCGTCAGATCGCCGCCGCGGAGCCGGGCCTCAGAACCTTCGACGGTTTGGCAAGTCTCGTGGCCTCCACNGATGATGATGGCGACCTGGTGTCCCGCGTGCGGGAATGGACAGAAGNCGGCCGGTACGGTTGGCTTTTCTCAAGGCCCAGTGCCCAGNCGATTGCCATTGGCGAGGATGTCCTTGGTCTCGANATGACCGAACTTCTGGACCAGGACGCAGAACGCTCAGCCCTGCTCGCCTATCTCTTCCGCCGTATCGAGCGCGTGATCGAGGATCGCAGACCAACNATCATTGTGATCGACGAGGCGTGGAAGATGTTGGCTGACGATATCTTCGTCAAGCGCCTCCATGACTGGCTGGTTACCATGCGCAAGCGCAACTGCGTGGTGATGATGTTGACCCAGACACCGGGNCATCTGGACCAAAGTTCGGTCGGCCAGATCATCGCNGAAAGTGTGGCAACCCAGATCCTGTTTCCCAATCCACGGGCAAATCCGGAGGATTACAGCATCCTGCGCCTGAANGCGCGCGAGGCGGATTTTCTTTCCAGCCCGACAGCCGGGTTGCGGCTGGCATTGATCCGTTCNGGCGCCGACAGCGTGTTCGTCAATACCGANCTCGCAGGCTTGGGCGGNCTGGTTACTGTTCTTGGTGGNGGCAAGACCGGCGAGGAAAAGGCGCCTGCCNATTGGCGCAAGAAAGAAGAATTNTGGAAGGACATGATGTGAAAGCACGATTTTTTCTGTTNGTCGCCATGACGGNCCTGAGCGCTTGCGAAGGTGCATCAACAGGCGTGCGATCGCCCTGTTTNGAGCGGCCCGNNATGGCGTTCTNGGCCCCTGCTCCCGACCTTGTTTCACGGAATGCGCATTGTGATTTCCAGAGCTTCTAGAATGGCGATTCCGNTGGCCNTGGGTCTTGGCTCGCTTGCCTCCGCGCAGGGCGTGCCAGTGATCGATGGCTCCAACCTTGCCCGCGCTGTGTCGCGCGTCGAAGAGCTCGCACGCGACGCCTTGCGTGTCAACGGCGGCAGGGCCAGAAGCGCGACGCCCGCCAGGATCAAGCGGACATCTATCAAGAGCAGCTTGAAGCCTACGAACGTTTCCTTGCGGAGACCACCGGTGTCACCGACCTGAGTGGGTTCGAGGCTGGTGGGCCCGGCTGGGCGAGCGCTGCAGAGACTTACCCAGCCCAGGAAGATCATCCTGATGCCGATCGCCTCTTCGGTGAGCCAAGCGACGTGGAGCGCATGATCATCACGGTGGCGCGGCGCTATGAGGGTCATCCCGGTGTTGCGGCCGCCGGTCTGACGCCNCTGACATGGCGTATCCTGTTTCAGTCACTGATCAAGCAGGAAAGTCGTTTCAACAATGCAGCCGTCTCCCACGTGGGTGCGCGCGGTTTTTGCCAGCTGATGCCGGGCACAGCATCGGATCTCGGTGTGAACCCGTATGATCCTTGGGAAAACCTGGACGGTGGCGCACGCTACATTCTCACGCAACTGAACCGCTTCGGTCGGATCGATCACGCTCTGGCGGCCTATAATGCAGGNCCNGGCCGTGTTCTCGANTATGGTGGTGTGCCTCCTTTCGAGGAAACCCAGACCTACGTCCGGCGNATCAACGGCTATTACAACGACTATCTTGGCACCATCACCGGCGTCGANATGACNGGGTCACTGGCGGGCTTCGATGGNGCNTCGGCCGCCTGGGGCAACTGGGCGGATGCCTCGGTCGGCTATNGCGCCTACATGGGCACCCAGATCGATCAGGCCATGACGAGGATCGCGGCGCTTTTGCGTGAAGATCCGCCCGGTAACGCAAAAGAGGCGCTGGACCGCTCCACCTATATGCTTGCTGAACGGGCGCGGCTCATGGCGCTGACGCTGCGTCTGCGCGCGGCCCACGTGAAAGTCGAAGCGGCACAAGGTTTGACCGAGGCCGCCGATCACCTAGAGCAATCCACTTTCTGGAGGTATTCCGATGAGGGCTGACACCCGCATTGCCGCAATTATTGTCGCGGGNACGCTCATGGCGGCACACCCGCCCCCNGCCTTCGCTCAGGGTGTGCCTGTGATCGATGGATCGAACCTCGCGCAGAATATCGAGCAGCTGCAGGCCGCGCTGCGCGATGCGGAAAACCAGCTNCAGCAAATCGAGGAATTGCGNACCCAGATCGAGCGCCTNNNTCGACATTCAGGGCCTTCTTGATGACGTCCTGGGTTCAATTACCGGCCTGAATGAAATCGCAGCCCTCTACAATGATGTGGAGGACCTGCGTGCCCGCGCCCAGAAGATCACCGATCTATCGGGTTTCATGGACAACCTGTCACTCGGGGATTTTGACAGCCTGCTGGACAATCTGCTCGATGGCGACGTCACCATGGGTGAGCGCCGCGCCGCAGATGCCATGCGCGAGACTATGGCCAGTGCGGGGTTCACCTCGGAAAAACTCACCGAGCTGAACGACGCCGGGAACCCGCAAGGCGCTGCCATAGCCGATCTGGCGGCTGCCAATGCCATGGTTATCGGGCAAGCCCAAATTTCCTACGAGGAAGCCGCCCAGAGCATCGAGCGTATCGATGGGCTGGTGGAAGCGATTGGCGAACAGGAAACGCTCAAGGAATCGATTGATCTCAACACGCGTATGGCCGCGGAGACGAATTACATGCTGGGCCAGATGTGGCGCCTGAATGCCGCCCAAGGCTTGGCGCAAGGTCAAAACGGCATTGATTTCGCGGCCGAGCAGGCCCGCACACGCTCCTTCTTTGATTTTTCCGGCGCCGAGGACTGACCCTTGAATACATCACTCAAAGCACTTGCAGTTTTCATCGCCCTAGCAGGCAGTGCCTGGGCGGAAGACTTGCAAGACCTGCCCGACGATACGTTGCTCGGGGAGGTCGTCACTGCCACCGAAAATGGGGAGGAAGAGCGCCTCCTCGATCTCATGCGCGAGGTACAGGCAAGAGGGCTCTTGATGTTCCCGAAGCCGCAAACCTGCACCTTCAGCTATCCGGACACTGAGTTTTTCGGCAACGAGATTTTTCGAGGAGCGGTTCGGTGGGGCTTCGGCACCGACCTGAGAGAGCTTGCAATGTCGCAGGGCTTCTGCGGCTGCATCTATGATCTCGGGTCGCTCGATGCGTTTACGCAGGAACGGATTGGCAAAGCGGCGCAGGATGCAACTACCAGCGATTTCAGCGTCTTTCGCAAATACCGTCGCAGCGATTGGTCAGATGTAAACGAGCGCTATCAGAACTTCCAATTGGAACGGTGTGGTAGTTAAGGATGGCCATAATCGCTGAGGTTCTGGCATTGGTAGATGCCACTGTCGCGGGCGTGGCAGCTGACACGTATGCTGATACGGTTGCCGCAGTACGCCCGGTTGTACAGACCGCATCTGTGTTGGTGGTCGTTCTTGTAGGCGCAAATGTGGGTCTGCAAGCCGTGCCGCTCTCGGTTTCCACAATCGTGTCGGTAGGGCTGCGCATTGTGCTGGTCAATGTGTTTTTGATCTACGCAAACCTTTCTGTTCCGTACGATGCGCTGACAAATGCTCCTGCCGAACTTGGTGCAGGTATTCTCAACTCCCTCTCAGGTGGTGATGTCACAAACCTTTATGACGGCATAGACGATCTCTACTCCCAAGCCCTGAATGTCGGGCAGGCGATCAGCCAGAATGGAGGCTGGCTGGCCGGTGCCATGACCAGCGTGGTCATGTTTCTTGTGGCCGCCGCCATGGCGACGATCACCATCATCGTTCTGTCGGCCGCCAAGATCATGTTGGCGGTATTGATCGCCATCGCACCTGTGGTCGTGGCTTGCACATTATTAAAACAATCGGCGCCGCTGTTCGAGGCATGGGTCAAACTCGCCATCGGTTTTTCCTTTGTGCCGCTGTTAGTGGCTGCCATGGCTGGCTTCACCATAGCGACGGGTGAAGCTGTCGCACCTGATAGCCTCGACAGCGTCGAAACACTCGGGGACGCGATTTCGTTCGTCGTGGTGATGATGATCGGCGCTGGCCTGATGTTGCTCGTGCCAACTTTCGCGCAAGGGCTTGCCGCCACGAACATCGGCCTCGCCTCGATCGGTGCAAATGCCGCGCGGATGCCCGGGAACGCGTGGCGCAATACCGGTGCCGCGATCCGGGGCGGAGATGACATGCGACGGGGCTTCAATGCAGGACTTCAGGGACAAGGCGTCTCCGACCGATCGTCCAGCGCGGCCCGTGCCGGGAGCTATGCGGGCGGTGCGGTCAAGCTCGCCGGAAAGATGAAGAAGGGATAGTCATGAGTGATTTCGATATCGATTTGGTGATGGGTCCGCGCCGGGCAGCGCGCGCCGCATGGATCGTTGCGGGCTGTTCCTGCGCCGTATCCGTGCTGTTGGCCCTGACCATTACGGTTATGTTGCCCCTGCGCGAAACCGAAGTGTTTACCGTCCTCGTCGACAGCACGTCGGGTGCAGCAGAACGCATCTATCAGGTTCAGCCGACTGGTATCACCGATGAGGAAGCGATCAAGGAATCCCTGCTTGTCAGTTATATCAGCGACCGCGAAAGCTATTTCAGGAACGGCATTCAAGAACGGCTCGAAAGTGTCCAGCGGCGCTCCAGCGGGCCCGCCCGCGCCTCGCTGATAGAACTCTGGACCGCGGGGGCCGAGAATTATCCACCGCGCAGCTACGGCGCGAATGCGCAGGTCGATGTCCGCGTGCGGGCGATCACCTTCCTGCAGGACGAAGTGGCTCAGATCCGGTTCGACAAACGCCTCACCCGACCCAACCAGACCCCCGTCACGCAAACATTCATCGCCACCGTAGGGTTTGAATTTGCCCCCCGCCGCGAACGCTCCCTGACACGCGTTTGGGAAAATCCCCTTGGCTTCTCGGTGACCGCTTACCGGGTCGATGCCGAAACACTGACACGAGAATAGTTCATGAAAACCTTCATAATTGCCATCGCAACGGTCGGCGGGTTGCTCGGAACGCCCGCCTTGGCCGAGCGCGCACCGGTCACCATGGGTCAGGACGCCCGCGTTCGCCACGTGACCTTCAACCCTACGGATGTGATCCGGATCGACACCCACCTTCGGGTAAACACGTCAATCGAACTCGGTCCCGGCGAACGGATCAATCAAGTCCTGATCGGTGACTCCGCGTCCTATGAAGTGGAGGTTCTGTCAAACCGCAATACGATCTCGATCAAGCCTGTCGAGGCTCGGGCCACGACAAACCTGACGATCTTTACCAACCGCCGCGCTGTCGCCTTCTATCTGACAGAGGGACGCTCGCGGACACAGTCTTTCCGGGTCGTCGTAAACTTTCCCGACGAGCGCCCCGCCGGGCGCCAGCTTGCGGCTGGAGGCCGAGATACCGGCTATCAGTTCGCGGGCAGCGGTGCGATCCGCCCGGTGCGGGTCTGGAATGATGGGCGCTCGACCTTCTTTGAATTCCGGCCCGGCGTGCGGCCCTCGATCTTCGGCTTGAACGCCCAAGGCTACGAGATCACCCAGAACAGCCAGACGCAAGGTGCGGTCGTGCGGGTCACCGGCGTGCGGGACGCCTACACGATCCGCATGGGCGACGATCATATCTGCATTACCCGTGAGACTGGTGGGTTCACGACCGAGGCTGCTGCCGTGGCCGCCCTGCGTGGACGGGAGTTCTGATCATGAGCGACGAGAAAACCGGGGAAAAGGAATACAGCTACGCACCCAAGCGGCGCGCATCTCTCGGGCTCAGGCTTGGTTTGGGTGCGTTGCTTCTGGCAGGGACCGCCATCATTGCCTACCCGCTTGTGCAAGGCAGCGGCATCACGTCTGCCGTTGAAACATCGAAAGCCGACGACTTTCAGGATCAGGTCGACGGTGACGGGTTTGGCCGCATGACAACCGACGCGGAACCGACCGAACAAAGATCAGAGCCTAGGTTCGATCCCGGACCAATCGAGGATGAACTCGCGGCGCAGCGCCAAGCCCTCGAGGAACAGAACGCCAAGCTTGCGAGCGACGTGGTCGCCCTACAAGCCCAGTTGGCAAGACTGGCCGAGGCCCCTGCCCCCGACAATTCCGCCGAGCTGGCCGAAGCGCTGCGCTCGGTCCAGGAACAGAACACGGCGCTCATCGCCCAGATGCAAAGCGAGATGGACACCCGGTTGGCAGAAGCCGATCTTGAAGCGCAAAAGCGTATCGCTGATGAGGTTGCCGCACGCGCGCGTGTTGCCGATGGCCGGATGGAGCAGTTGATGGAGCAAATGCTCGGACTGCAGCGCCAGAACGACGCCCTGCAACAGCAGATCGATGACGGTATGAGTGACGCTCTACGCGCGCAAACCGAGAGGGATCAGCTCGCCGCCGAGGAAGCCGCGCGGCGGGCTGAACTGGACCGTCGGCGTGCCGAGGCGGCGGCGCTGCGCGACACACAAATCCGGTCCGAAGGGGTGATCTTTGATGCGGGCGGCCAGACGGGCAGTCCGGCATCTGACCCTGAGAGGGGACCTGCGGTCGGAGATGCGGCGGCGCGCGCCTTCGTGTTGGACGGTGCCCAGCCCGTTCAAGTCGCAACAGCGGAGGTTATCGCCAATCCTTCCAATACGGTGCTGCAGGGCACGCTCATTCAAGCGTCACTGGAAACCGCCATCGAATCCACATTGCCCGGACAGATTACCGCCATCGTGAACTACCCGGTCTGGAGTTTCGATCAGTCCCGCGTTCTCATTCCCGAAGGCTCCCGCCTCTTCGGGACCTACAATTCGAATGTCTCTTTGGGCCAGGCCCGCATTCTGGTTGGCTGGTCACGCATCGTCACACCCGAGGGGCAATCGGTTCAGCTCGCCGCATTTGGTGCGGACGATCAGGGCCGCTCGGGCGTGACGGGCTCCGTGAACTCCCGCTTTGGGCTGCGCTTTGGCGCAGC
Source organism: Marinobacter sp. (assembly GCA_002726615.1). GTDB lineage: Bacteria > Pseudomonadota > Gammaproteobacteria > Pseudomonadales > Oleiphilaceae > Marinobacter. The sequence continues at coordinate 38 of PBRG01000041.1, read as the reverse complement.
CGCATTGCTCTCGATCATCGGCGCAGGACCGGCAATCG
>PBRG01000040.1 GCA_002726615.1 Marinobacter sp. | reverse complement strand
CTTCTGGGTATCCTGGCTATTTTTCTGGGATGGAAGCAAGTGCGTCCGTTTATTGTGCCGGTGGGCTTGCTGTTTTTTGCGGTTCCAGTTTGGGATTACCTGTCCTGGACGCTTCAGCTGATTACGGTTGAGATCAATCAGCTGTTATTGGGTTTGTTTGATATTGAGTTCGAGGTTGAGGGTGTATTTGTTTATCTGATCGGTGTGGGTGCGTTTGAGGTGGCCCATGGTTGTTCCGGCCTGCGCTATTTGCTGGTAGGGCAGTCGCTGGCGGCCTTATACGGTGAGCTGAACTTTCGGCGCGTGCGTTCCCGAATATTGTTCTTTCTAATTGGCGTTGTTTTGGCGTTGTTGGCCAACTGGATACGTGTGTTCGTGATTATCTACATGGGTTATGAAACCAACATGCAAACCGGCCTGATTGAGAATCACGATAACTTCGGCTGGTGGGTATTTGCCGCCACACTTGTACCCTTGTTCCTGATCGGCCGAAGACTGGAGCTGGCGAAAGGTGAGCAGGTGGATATGGTTAAATCGTTGCCCGCTACGGACAAGGCCCAGGGTAGCCGTAAGATATGGACCGGCGTACTTGTAACCGCCGCTCTGCCAACACTATTGGTCATTCTGCTGCCATCTTCGGCGGGACAAATAAAGCCCTCACCGGATGCTTTCGATATCAGTCTTGATGGAGAGCAGTACGCTCCGTTGTTCGGAAACCGTTTAAATGGATGGCGGCCACAGATGCGAAACCCAGATCTGGTGTTCGCCCAGACGCTGTTTGATCGTCAAGCTATCTCTCGAGAGGCTGGGCCAGAACAGCGACTGTTCGTGGGTGTATACAGTTATGCGCATCAGCGCCACAGAGCAGAACTTGTGCAGTATTGGAATCGAATTTACGACCGTAACGACTGGGTACCTGAAGAGTTCTTCAAGGTGATGTCGCCTTCAGATATTCCTCTACAGGGAGTGACACTAAGAAACTTTTCATCTGGCCATCGAATTCATCTGGCTTATGGTTATTATGTTGCGGGCCTTTGGGAGACTGACCAGTGGCGCGCAAAATTTGCCCAGATCGTGAGCTTTTTCAGCCTGCGCACGGACGCATCTCTGGTTGTTTTCGGAGTAGCCTGTGATGAGTGCGATGGCGAGGAAGCGGTTGTCGATTTCGTAAGCGATATCTTTCCGCCGATTGTCAACCAGGTTGATCGGCAGTTTGTTGAGTAATAGTGGCAGGTTGTGGCGCTACAGAGGCGATAAGCTGCTCCAGCCGCTTTTCAAATGCCTGATGGTTGTCGATGGTCCACTGTTGAGCTTCCGTTGCCTTCGCATTAATGGTATCGCTCGACTCCGCAAAAACGTGTTGTAGACAGAGCTCCAGGCTTTCAACAGTTACCTTGTATCGTGTGCCAAGTCGCCAGGGGCGGTTTTCGGACCAGGGTACAAGATAGCCCCGGCTGGTCGTGACCAGTTCATTCATCGGAGGGGCGTTGGTAGTGACAACGACCGCTCCCGCAGACATGGCTTCTACTAGTACCTGACCGTACCCCTCCACTTCTGAAGGAATGACAGCCACTGCCGCACGGCACCAGAGTTCTTTCATTTCTTCATTAGACAGATTCTTCTTCAAAAGAATGTTGGCCGGCAATGCTTGTTCAACAAGTGCGCTGTTTGCCACAACGATGAGAGTTGGCCATTCGGGATGCCTTTTCCAGGCACCAATGACCGCAGAAGTGCCTTTCGATAAACTGGAGCCGGCTACATGCAGATAGTTTCCGGGCTGTTTTAGATGAAATTGTGTGGTTAACGCTCGCTTGGCTCCAGGGGTAGAGAATCCCAGGAATTCCACTTTGCCATGTAACTTCCTGAAGCGGCGTTCTGCTACTTGGGTTTTACAGAGTACTGCGTCGATATCAACGAGGTAGTGGCTACGTTCGGATCGGAACCATTCCTGGTTTGGAATTAGCCAGTTCGGGCATTGAGGGTTAATGTAGCGAGGGTGGATATTTTCGAGATGAATCACAAGGTCCGCATTCCGGGTTCTGGCGCGGAATAAACGCCGGAGCATTCTCTGGAGCGAGTTTGTAAGTTCAACAGCGTGTGCGGAAGGAAAATGCTTTTTCGCTCGCCCCCATTTTCCGGAAAGCTTTCGAATCAGGAGGCTTTGGGGAGGAAGGGCCTTGACGGATACCTCATGTCCCAAAGATCGGATTGAATCTTTGAGCAGGTCAGCATCCTTGGTGAGTCCCCGGCCTGAAAGCGTATAGATGATTTCAACAAGCACTGAGATCCGTCGCTCCGATGACATAAAAAACCCCGCCGAATGGCAGGGTCATCATTCTAACATAATGCGCTCTAAGCGATTATGTCCTTACTTTTTGGCTCGGCGACGCAGAGCCAGTCCGGCAATGCCTAGACCGAGGAGGGCAACGGTGCCCGGCTCCGGCACCTTGGTAGCCTCAACTCTGATCAAAAGGTCATCGTGGTTGTCGTCCACCTGATTGTTGTCATCAAGGCTCAGGATCAATGAGTCTGTACCCAGTTCATTAACAACAAAGTTGAATGAAGTTGAGCCGTTGGAGTTGCTGTTGTCCTGACTTTCCAGGATTGATGAGGATCTTTTGTAGGTCGCAAACCCAAAATCGAGTGTTGTACCCGTTGTGCCGGTTACAATGGTGGAGAAAGTGTTTCCGACAGTGCCTCTGCTCCTGTTGTTAAAAATCTCGACGCCGTTGTACAAGAACACGTTTTCCCAACCGGCTTCATAGCCAACGAAGGTGAAGGTCAGCCTGAACTTGTCATTCGAGGTGTAAACAACACTGTTTCCCATCAGGGCGGAGTCGCCTACGCTGTACTCTGGTGCGCCGTCGACAAAGTAACCTTTTGGATCAGTGCTTCCCGTTGCATAACTGTTATTGCCGGGGACATTGTAGGTTCCTGAATAAGAACCAGAGCTATCCAAGCCGATATACGCGGCATTTGCAAGGCCAGAAACGGCAAATGCTGCCGCTACTACTATGCCCTTCGAAAATCCTTTCATATTTACTACTCCAGTACGCATTGGTTGTAACGTTTCGGTTACATCAAAGCATATTTCGGGCCAACAATATATATTGTTGATATATATGGAAAATATTGTTTGTTTTGGGTGGGTGTGTAAAATAATTGGACAGCCTGGGGATTCGCGTGCTGCCCGATGCAAGTGACAGACACCGCGGCTATCTTTGGACAGTATTCAGCTAGAACTCGTTATTGCACCAGAAATTCAACAGTGTCTGATGCCTGGCTGGTCGATCCTTCCGTATCCACCACCCGGATCGTAAAATACCATCTGCCTTCAGTCAGGCCCTCAAGGGTATACTCGGTGTGATCGGACTCCGCACGAACCTCTTGGTACAGATTATCCGGCGATGGCCCATAGTTGATTATGTAGTGGCTGATTTCACTAAGCGAGATGCTGCTGCCATCGACGCGGGTGCCGGGGGCGCTCCAACTAAGGGTTACGATTGCAGTGTCAGGTTCGGTTGGTGCGGGTTGCGTTGTGGGAGATTCTGGCTCGCTCACCAATTCCAGTGTGTAAGGGTGCCGGCCTGATTGATAGGCCTCTAATACGGTTACCCCTTCATTGTTGAATACCTGATTTGCAATGGGCTGTAGCAACGGCAGGCCATAGCGCAACTTATAGATATCGGTGATGCCATCTTCTCGTGAGCTAATGCTGGAGGTGGTCGCAAGGTCCAGACTTTGAACAACCGCTGCTGTATTGAGTTGTTCGCCGTTTTGCCCATCCGATATCGTTAGTGTGGCTGTGGCATCGTAAAGTAGCTCGTAGTATTCCATTGTGATTGCGGCTCGCTCATTCGCTGCCACTCTGATTTCGGCTGAATAAGCTGTGGCGGATTGTTTTTTCCATTTATCAATCAANAGCTTACCGTTTACAAATAGGCGGACACCATCATCGGTNCTGGTGGTTAGTTGATATCTACGAGTGCCTGCATCATGGGGTGGCACNAACCATCCCTGCCAGCGGATACTGAAGCGGTTGCTAGGCATATCCGGAGAAGGTCTGCCACTGCCCCAATGGTTCTGGATCGATTGGTCTTTTCGAGTGTAAATGAGTTCATCGAAATCAGTTCCGGAAAAATATTGGCCTACAAAGCCAGCAGTGTAATTTGCTGCCTGAATGGGGGTGTCTCGGGGGTCATTCGGGGTCGTGCCTGCCTGATACTCTTCCAGCACGCTGTAACCGTCGCCGTCCAGGTCAACGGAAGCGTCTGACAGATTCCGCGGGTCCAGGCCATAGGCGAATTCGTAGCCGTCGGGGATGCCATCCCCGTCAGTATCCCGTTTGGTAGGGTTCGTTCCGCTCCAGAACTCGTCCAGGGCGCTGAGAAGGTCGCTGTCGTCGTCCGAGTTGGCATCGGTGGGCTCTGCCGGGCTGAGACCATAGAAGACCTCCCAGTTATCGTATAGGCCGTCATTGTCTTCATCGAGAGGAGGGTAGGTGGGTACGAAGGCAAGACCCCGTTCCGCATCGAAGAAGCCGACACGATAGCCCTTCTCGTAAGCCTCTTCAGCGGTCATTTCCTGGCCGGCAGTGGGTAATTGCTGTGCGTAACTGTGGAGATAGTCGCCACTGATGACCTGGCGGCTAATGCCCGGGCCCTCCCAGGCTACGCTGAAGTGGTCGTTGTATCGGCCTTCTTTATGACGCACTTCGAAATAGTAGTGTTCTCCTGCTTCAAGATAGTGGGTCGGGGAGGTTTGTGAAGAGTATCGGTTATAGTCTTCAATGCGTGTGGCTCGACCCGTCGTTGCTGTCTGTTTGGCAGCCTCGGTATTTTGTGAGCCAGACAGCCAGAAAGCTGTTTCATCATCACCACTGACGTAGAAAGTATATTCACCGGTTACAGGCGGCTCGATATATCCTCTGATCAGGGTGCCATAGCTGTTGGCACGGTCTTCGAGCCGCTGCAATTGGTTGAGTTCGCTGATTTCGTTTGGTGAATTCGGATAGGTATCAGCGCTGGTTAGGGTGTGTATGGTTTCCCCGACAATGCCATCGAAATACCAAACATCCACTTTCCCCGGTTCACTCTCCTGGGGGATCGAGGCGGTGGGAGGGAGTTTTTCGATATCCCTGAATTGCCAGCTTTGGCAGCCAGAGATGAAAATTACGGCGCTTCCAATGCCTAGAACTTTGCTTACCGACATATGCGACCCTTCCTTCCATGAGGCCGGCGAAAACTGTTTTACGCCGGCCTTTAAGGTCAATGGTTTCACAAGGTAATTATTGTCGGGCAACCCAGTCACTGCCACCGGGTTCTAGGAACGTTTCGATATCGTGTCGTAATGGTTATAGCTATTCTTTATGTTTAACTCCTACCCTTGGCCTCCAAATTTCTCCAGTATCCGTCTTGCCTCATCATCACGGCCGGTGGCGCGATAGGCTTCTGCCAGGTGCATGGCGATTTCCTCGGAATCCGGTTGCAGTTCGTGGGCTTTCTCCAGCACCGGCAGGCTCTCTTCTATTTGCCCAGCCTTGAGCAGGATCCAGCCGTAGGTGTCAGCAATGGCGGCGTTGTCGGACTTCAGTTCGAACGCTTTTCTGGCAAGTTCCATGGCGCGGTCATCACCTTTCTGATAGTAGATCCACGCCAGGTTGTTCAGTGCGATCACGTTCCGAGGGGTTATCTCAAGTAGTTTTTCATACGACGGTATCGCCTTATCCGGTGCCTCGTTCTCCTGATGCAGCATGGCCAGATTCATCAAGATCTGAGGGTTCCGCGGGAAGGCCTGGCGCGCGTTCTCGAGGGATTCTGCAGCTTTGCTGGGTTGTCCGGACCGAGCCAGGGCGCGGGCATAGGCGATTTCCAGGGAGGCGTTTTGCTCCAGTTCGATGGCAAGCTGATAGAGCTCAGCGGCTTGCTGGTATTCTTCCTGCCTTTCGAAATAGCGAGCTTCGATGCGGAAAGGAGCCGCGGAGTCGGGATGTTGTTGTTTTACGTCTCTTAGAATGTCACGAGCCTCTTTGGTGTTGCCTTCAGCAAACTGGATGGCAGCCGCTTGAATACCGATTTCCTCATTATCCGGAAATAGTACGCGTCCTCTGCGTAAAACACTGGCTGCCTGATTCATTCGTTCGCGCTGAGCCAGTTGGGTAGCAATGCCGTGATACACGGATGCAACGGCCGATTCAGCCGGGGCTGGGCTGGACTCGTCTTCACGTTCCAGCAGGCTTGCTGTGAGATTATCGGCTCGCTGCGTGTCGCTGTCGACCAGAGCCGATTCCAGCAAAATCAATCTGGGGCCGTAGGCATCCGGATGTTGTTCACGGATCTGTTCCATCAGGGCGGCCAGTTCTTCCCGTTTCATTACGGCGGTCAGGCCTTGGAGTGTCTGACGGTTGTCCGGTGATACTTCAATGGCGCGGCGATAATAGTCGACTGCCTGGTCCGATTCATCACGTAACCGTGCGAGGTTGCCAAGGGCATTAAGCCCGGCAGGGTTATCGCTATCAGCTTCTACAGCTCTTTGATAATACTGTTTTGCCTCTTCGATATTTTCGGCGTTGGCGGCGACGTTGCCGCGAGTAACCAGCGCGGCAACACTTTTGGGTTGCTCATTTACCCAGTCGGAAGCGGCGGTCATTGCTGCATCGTTGTTGTCGGCGGATACATGGGCCTGGACGATCAGTAATCTGGCTTGCTCCGAGTCCGAATCGTTCTCAAGTACCCGGTTTGCCTCTGCTATGGCCCGTTCAGTCTGATTTGTGCGCACCAGATAGGTTGCATATCGCAGTCGAAGGCTGTTGTTGTCCGGGTTCAGGTCCAGGGATTTTTCGATAAACTGTTCGCCACTTTCGGTGTCGCCGCTGATCAGTGAGGCGATACCCACAAGCGCCAGTGTGTCGGGGTCAGAATCCTGATCTTCCAGATTGGCAAGAATTTCTCGCGCGCCTTCGGGATTGCGCATCTGAAGGCGGGTGGCGGCAAGCAGTTTTCTTGCCTGTTCGGAGTTACCCATATCGGCAACCGGGGCCAGCAGGGATTCAGCTTCCTCTGACCGGCCCTGCCGAAAGCGAATAATGCCGAGCATCAGGGCTGCCTGTTCCTGACCCGGTGCCTGGGCCAATACTTCTTCGAGATAACGGGCAGCATTATTCAGTTCGCCGTTGTTGAATGCCTCCTGTGCGGCTATCAGGTTGCTTTTTATAGTTCCGGGTGCAGATTTGGCGAGAATTTCCTCGTAAACAAAAGCTTCTGAGGATTTTCCCTGCTCCCGAAGCACATCGATAAGCGCAGACATGGTTTCAAATTTCTGGAACGTCATGATGTCGTACTGGCCTATGGTCTCCAGTGCGTTGACGTAGGCCTGTTCGGCCTTTGTCCACTCTTTGGCCGCATGGGCGATTCGGCCTTTTAGGAGCCACAATTCCACATGCTCCGGGTCGAGTTCTTCGGCCTGTGCGACGAACTCATTACCCTGTTCCGTATTGCCTTCGCTGAAGGCAACTTTGGCCAGGCCAATTAATGGAAGGGCTGCGCTGGAGTCTAGATCACGGGCATCGGAATAGGCCTCGCTCGCTTTATCGGCACGGCCGGCTGCAAGGTGAATGTCGCCCCTGATCAGTGAGGCGTTAAGTTGCTGGATACGGTCTGGATCATTCAAGCTGTCCAGGGCGGCCAATGCTTCCTCATCTTGTTGCTGCATCAGCTTGGCTT
>PBRG01000039.1 GCA_002726615.1 Marinobacter sp. | reverse complement strand
CAGCCAGCCACAGACCAGCTCCGACACCTCTTCCATCAGATCGACATCCGTAAAACCGGGCCGATACCATTCAAGCAGGGAAAACTCAGGGTTGTGCCGTCTACCGAACTCGCCATCGCGAAACACCCGGGCGATCTGATAAATCGGGCCAGAGCCAGCCGCCAGCATCCGTTTCATGTGATATTCGGGGGACGTCTGCAGCCACCCATCCGCCGGGTGCACTCCAATCGAGACAGGATTCGCGGAGATGCTGTCGATATTGATATCAGTAACACCGTGCTGGCCAAGCACGGGCGTCTCGACTTCCATCACATCACGTTGTGCAAAAAAGCCGCGCACCCAGGCAAGCTGTTGCGCGCGGCTTTTAAGGGCCGCCGGTGAAGCCGAGGGCCGCCACTGCAGAGAGTCAGTCACTGCGGTACCGATTAGCTGTTTTTGACCCGATTGACGTACTCACCAGAGCGAGTGTCCACTTTGAGCACTTCACCAATGGTAATAAACAGCGGCACGTTGACAACAGCGCCAGTCGAGAGGGTCGCCGGTTTGGAGCCGCCCTGGGCGGTATCGCCTTTCATACCGGGATCTGTGTCTACCACTTCCAATTCGACGAAGTTGGGCGGGGAGACTGTCAGGGGCGCGCCGTTATAGAGAGTCACCGTGTATACATCCTGCTCCTTCAGCCACTTCAGAGCATCACCGACCGCCTTGGCATCCGCCGGGAATTGCTCGAAGGACCCGTCGGTTTTCATGAAGTGCCAGAATTCGCCATCGGTATACAGGTACTCCATTTCCAGATCGATCACGTCAGCAGCTTCCAGGCTCTCTCCGGACTTGAAGGTGCGCTCCCACTGGCGATTGGTCATCAGGTTACGCAGTTTTACCCGGTTGAACGCCTGCCCCTTTCCGGGCTTTACGAATTCGTTCTCGAGAATGATGCAGGGGTCGCCATCCAGCAAAACCTTAAGACCGCCACGGAATTCGTTGGTAGAATATGAAGCCATGAAATTATCACCTGAAACGATGCTTTTGGAAATTCGAAGGTGGCTATGATACAGCGAACCGCCACCCGTATAGAAGCCCGCCCCGTCGATCACACGGATCACAGCTGGCAGCGACTGCTCTCGGAGTCCGTCACTACGCCGGATGCCCTCCTGCGCCGGCTTGACCTTGACCCGGCAGCTTGGCTCCATGGAGCTGAGGAAGGCCACCGATTGTTCCCCATACGGGTGCCCGAACCCTATCTTAAGCGAATCACGAGGGGCGATCCCGACGATCCCCTGTTACGTCAGGTACTGCCTTTAACGTCCGAAGCAGACACCTATCCGGGGTTCGTCTCCGACCCACTCCAGGAAAGCGGCTCCATGCCAGCGACCGGGCTGATTCGCAAGTACGATAGCCGAGCCCTGTTAATGGTGACGGGGCAATGCGCCATTAACTGTCGCTACTGCTTCCGCCGACACTTCCCCTACGAGGACCACCGACTGTCGCCGGAGGACAGGGCACAGGCCCTCAAGGCCCTCTCCGACGATACTCGCATAAACGAAGTGATTTTCAGCGGGGGCGACCCGCTGGTGGCGAACGACCGGCTGCTGTCGGCGTGGGCCAAGGCATTGGCAGCCATCCCACACATCCGCAGGCTGAGAGTCCATACCCGATTGCCCGTTGTCATCCCTCAAAGAGTGACTGACCCTCTGATCAAGTGGCTCTCTGGCTCACGCCTGCAGGCTGTCGTCGTCATCCATGTCAATCACCCGGCCGAACTGGATGCTGACACGCAACAGGCGCTCGGGCGCCTGAAAGCCGCAGGCGTCACGTTGCTGAACCAGAGCGTGATATTGAAAGGAGTGAATGACGACGCCAGCGTGCTGGCGGAACTCAGCGAGCGATTGTTCGAGTGTGGAGTGCTGCCTTACTATCTCCACGCTTTCGACCCAGTGGCCGGCGCCCATCACTTCGAAGTCAGTGACAACAAAGCCAGGGAACTGGTCCGGCAACTGATTACCTCGCTGCCAGGTTTTCTGGTACCACGACTCGTCAGGGAGATTCCAGGCCGGCCCGGAAAAACGCCACTGGATCTATTTGCGTGACGTATTTGGCAAAGTTGGCCCAAATTTACTTGTTAAACATTGTCAACTCGTGCTTTTCTCGCTTTCTGTTGTGCGTTTGCTATTTTACAGTGCAATAAACGATAACAGTAAAAAGCTGTATTGGCGGCGTTTTCCGATTAAAACACGCAGGCGTTAGTATAAGGTACGCCTGCAGTTCGTGATGCAACCCGGAGTACCTACCGTGGTCCAGACAATTGGCGTGAAAACATGGAAGGCATGATATTGAAGCCCGGTCTCCGTGTTCCTGAACAGAAGACGGCAAGCCTCTCATTTTGCCAGACTTCCCCAAAAGCCTTCAGGGACTGGGTAAACCAATTGCCAATGGCGAACATTGGCGAGGCTTCGCGACAGCTCTATCATGCCATTATTGAACTCAACCACCTGTTCATTGCGCCACAACAGCGATTACAACTGTTGGAACTGATTCGCCCAAAGATACACTTCGTCTGTTCCGAACTGTCCCGGCATTACCTCGGCCTGGCCGTTGCACTACCGGAAAAACAGCGCAAGGTTGCCAACCTGTCCCAAGCTCTTCAGCTTCATGCCGCCAGTGGCTATAAACTGTGCGTGCATGAATTCCTGGACAACGGCGGCCTGGACAAGAACCGAAAAGCGGTCGCGACGGCCATTCATCGCGCCACCTCGGAACTGGCTGCCACCATCGTGCGAGCCCACCAACTCTACTGCCCCAGCCCCGCACAAAGCTGGCTGGAGTGTCATCGCCTGTTCCGATTCGCCCATCGCAACAAGATTCACGAACTGTCCGTCGACGACGACACCCTGACCGAGCGCCGTGGCAGCACTGTGGAGGAAAGCTACAAACGCATATTGCTGCTAGGTTGCGCCCGCCCCAACCAGCTGCGGCAAGCAGAACTGGCACAGGTTTACGAGTTGTTCGGGAACTGGACCCACCTGGTTTCCTGCGGGCCGGAAACAGACAACGACAGCCTGTTTGTAGTGAACATGGAGCGGGACACCTCACCGGTCTACCGCAGCCTTCTGGAACAAAAGCCTGGTAACGACTGCTACAACTTCGACACCAGAGAATTGTCTGAGCAGATCACCAACGCACTGCACGCTCGCAACAAACGCGATGGCGGGGAGAGAGAGCTTGAACTTCCCTCCCGCATTGGCAACACCTTGCTGACCCATCTGAGCCAGGCTCTGGGCATCCTTGCCAAGCGCAATTTCAACCGCATTGTCAGCCAGGGTACACTTGAGATCTGTATAGGCCTGACAGCAACTCATTATTACGTGGCCGGCGCTAAATCATTCAACGAGTTCGTCAGCGGCAACGACAGCCTGGGTGGCGACGACAACCTGTTCCTGCGTTCTTCCCGCCAAAAACAGGATGCCTGGGCGGGAGCCCACGATGCCGGGCCGAATGATGAGCCGTTGCAATCGGCAGACACACCCATCAACTTCCGTAACAGTATTGGCGCGACGCCGGACAGCGAAAGCGATCGAAGAAAACCCAAGTCTCACCACGCGCTGCTGGTGAACACCAGCCCCGGTGGTTACTGTGTCGCATGGGAGAGCAACGTGCCCTCTTCTCTGCAGGCGGGCGAGATTCTCGGTGTCCGTGAGCAGTCAAACCACCCCTGGAGCGTGGCGGTGGTGCGTTGGATAAGACAGGTTCGCAATCAGGGTACTCAAGTTGGTGTTGAGCTTTTAGCCCCCAGCGCGGCGCCCTGTGGCGTGAGATTGATCCAGAAGATCGGCAACAGCAGCGAGTACCTGCGGGGTCTCTTGCTACCGGAAATCAGTGTGGTCAACCAGGCAGCAACACTCATCACACCGCGACTCCCCTTCCAGTCCGGCAGCCGGATTTCGTTGCTTCATGACGGCCGCGAAGATCAGGGCACCCTATCCCGAAAGATTTCAGCAACCGGCAGCGTCAGTCAGTTTGAGCTCAAGCTTCAGAACGCCGATTTAGCGTCGGCCGGCAACAACCTGCCGGAGGCAGGCACAAGCGAAGACGAGTTCGATTCACTTTGGCCCTCGCTATAGTGCTCCGTTAATGTGAACGGACGCTGATCAACCCGCCCGAAGGGTTGTTATTAACCGGTAACCCCTGCATCATTCAGCGTTAGTGAAAGCCGGCCCCGCGCTCTGAGTTGAACAAAAGGTGTCGGCACAGCCAACGCGTATCACGAGACATCTGACGAAATGCAGAAAAAGAACGCAACCGTACACCTGCTCATCCTCGACCCTTCTCAGAACGACGCAGAGACCCTGGTCAGCCTTCTCCGAAACTCGGGCAAAGCCACGCGGGCCCATCGCATCACGTCCGAAGAAGATCTCGAAGAAACCTTGAAAACGGGTAATTGGGACCTGTTGCTGGCTCGCGAAGACGTAGAACAGGAATTCAGTGCTGATGGCGCCCTGGCAATGATTCGGCGCCTGGACAAGGACATTCCCTTCATTCTCCTCACCAGCGAATTCAATCGTGAACGCGCAGTCGCCGTTATGAAATCGGGTGGACAGGACACGGTTCCGTTCGAGAACACGGATCAGCTCGTGCTGGTGGTGAATCGGGAACTGGCCGCCCTGGAGGAACGACGTCGACGCAGGGTTCTCGAATCCCACCTGAGGGAAGCCGAACAACGCTGTCAGCTCCTTCTGGAAAGTTCCAAGGATGCCATTGCTTACATTAACGATGGCATGCACATCTACGCCAACCAATCGTACATGGAGTTCCTGGGGTACGACGACATCGACGACCTGATCTGTATTCCGGTGCTCGATACCCTGACGCCGGAAAGCCAGGAAAAGTACAAGGAATTCATGAAATCGTTCGCTGACAATGGCGAAGATGGCATGACCATGAACTGTGTGGCCCGACGTAGTGACGATCAGGAACTCAGCGTCACCATGTCGGTCTCCGCCGCGACGTATGACGGCGAAACCTGCACCCAGATTGTGATCCAGCCAGAGCACAGTGACGCCGAGCTGGAAGAGAAGATTCGTCAGATCAGCAGCCAGGACCTGCTAACCGGCCTGTTCAACCGTCAATATCTGATGGATGCCCTTGGTCAGGTGATCGCTACGGCTGGCAAGGACAACAAGACCGGGGCACTGGCCTATATCGCTCTGGACAACTTCATGGGGCTGAAAGGCCAAGTAGGCATTGCCGGTGCCGACCTGATGCTCGGCGACCTGGCCACCCTGCTGAAGGAACAGGCGCCGGATGATATGGTCCTCGCCCGCCTCAGCGACGACGCCTTCTGCCTGCTGTGCCAGCCGTGTGAAGAGAAAGTCATGGCGGAGCAGTGTGAGGCCATTTGCAAGAAGGTCGAAGACCATCTGTTCGACATCAACGGTCGCACGGTACAACTGACCCTCAGCATCGGCGTTGCCGCGATTACCGAAAACGCACCCAAGGCACCGGACCTGATGGGGCGGGCCCACACCGCTTCATCGGAACTACGGAAAAAGCCGGGCCATGAGCAGGGCAACGGCGTTCTGGTATACAACCCGGCGGATTACGAGGCCATGGATGAAAGCAACTCGGTCGATGCCATCCAGAAAGCCCTGGATGACAACCGCTTCAAGCTGCTCTTCCAGCCCATCATCAATCTACGCGGCGAGGGTGAAGAGCACTACGAGGCTTTCGTCAGGATGCTGAATAAGGACAACGAGGAAGTCTCACCGTACGACTTCCTGCCGCCTGTCGGCCCCTCTGAAATGGCCATCAAGATTGACCGCTGGGTGATCCTGCAAACCATCAAACAGCTTTCCAGCCATCGCTCACGAGGCCACGACAGCCGCCTGTTCCTGAATGTGACGGCGGAGACTCTGGAGGACAAAACCTTCACTCCCTGGCTGAGCGTGGCCCTGAAGGCGGCCCGCCTCCCGGGTGACTCATTGATCTTCCAGATTCGCGAGGGCGATGCCAACAACTATATGAAGCAGGCCAAGGAGTTTGCCAGGACGGTTCACGAACTGCACTGCAAGGTTTCGATCTGCCAGTTCGGATGTGCCCTGAATCCGTTCAACACCCTGAAGCATATCGACGTGGATTATGTGAAGATCGACGGTTCGTTTACCGAAGAACTGCAGAAGAAAGACGACGCCAAGGAAGAGGTCAAGGAAATGATCAAGAGCCTGCAAAGTGCCGGCAAGCTGACGATCGTGCCTCTGGTAGAGAACGCTGGCGTGCTGGCAACTCTATGGCAGGCCGGGGTGAACTACATCCAGGGTTATTACCTGCAGGCGCCGGTTCCGGAAATGAACTACGACTTCGGCGACCACTGAAGAATCGCACGGCATGACCCTCCATGCCGTGCGCCTCACCTACCGTCCTCCAGCCTGAAGGCTATCGCTCTCCCTGAACCCGATCAGATAGAGAATCGCATCCAGCCCCAGGGTGGAAATGGAATGGCGAGCAGATTCCTTGACCAGAGGCTTGGCCCGGAAAGCCACGCCCAGCCCCGCCTGGCTAAGCATGGGAAGGTCGTTGGCACCATCACCCACCGCAATGACCTGCTCCCGGGAAATGTGTTCGCGTTCCGCGATTTCCTGAAGCAATTCCGCCTTGCGCTTGCCATCAACAATTTGCCCCGACACCCGGCCCGTTACCTTGCCGTTCTCAATTTCCAGCTCGTTGGCGTACACGTAGTCAATTCCCAGCTTTTCCTGCAGATGACGGGCAAAGTAGGTAAAGCCACCCGACAGTATCGCCGTACGGTAGCCCAGGGATTTCAGGCTGAGTATCAGATGTTCCGCACCTTCCGTCATATTCAGGCGGGCGGCGATGCCCTCAAGCACCGATTCATCCAACCCCTTTAGCAGCGCCAGGCGCTCTGCAAAGCTCTGCCCGAAATCCAGCTCTCCCTGCATGGCTCGCTCGGTAATCTCCGCCACCTGCGCCCCCACGCCCGCTTCCAATGCCAACTCGTCGATCACTTCGGCGTCGATCAGGGTGGAATCCATATCGAACACTACCAGACGTCGATTCCGACGGAAGATGGAGTCCTCCTGGAAGGCAATATCCACGTTCATCTCTCCGGCGATATGCAGGAAGTCGGAACGCAGTTGTTCCAGGTCGGATGGTGTGCCACGGACGGAAAATTCCACGCAGGCAATGCGGTTCTCGGAGGAATTCAGCGACGGGCGGGCAGAAAGCCGGCTGATGTTATCGATGTTCAGGCCATGGCGGGCGGTAATGGCGGATACCCGCGCTATCTGTTCGGCCTTGATATCCCGCGACAGCAGCGTAACGATGTAGCAGGCACGGTTACGCCCCTCCGCCCACTGCTGATACTCCTCTATCGTAATCGGCGCAAAACGCACCTGCAGATCCAGCGCATGCAGCCGGAACAGAAGGTCGCGAATCACCGGCGAGGATTTGGACTCATCGGGAATCTCAATCAGGATACCCCAGGTCAGGTGGTCGTGGATCACCGCCTGGCCGATGTCGAGAATACGCACGTCGTACTGCCCCATGATGCCGGTTATCTCCGACGTCAGGCCTGGCTTGTCGCGCCCTGAAACGTTAATCAGAACCAGCTCACTCACTGTCGGGCTGCTCCTCTGCATTGGCAACGTTGTCGGCATCGGAGACGTCTGCCGCATTGCTGGCTGACTGGATCACATCTATGGCGTCCACTCTCTGAAGCCCGCGAGGCAGCTTGTGGCCACGGCGGCCACGTTCACCCAGATAGTGCTCGAGATCACTGAACTGAAGTCCCATCTTGCGCTTACCAGCGCGGATCTCCAGTTGGTCGTCCTCAGCGAAAACGGCGACAGCAACCACATACTCTTCCCGGTTCTGAACCCGCGCCGAGGGAATGCTGATAATCTTGTTGCCCTTGCCTTTGGCCAGCTCTGGCAGCTCGCTCAGCGGGAACACCAGCATCCGGCCTTCATTGGAGATGGCGCCCAGATAAAGCGGTTTGTCAGAATCAGGCACCTCCACCGGAGACATGATTTTCGCCCCTTTCGGTACCGACACCACAGCCTTGCCGTTGCGGTTTTTGCTGATCATGTCGTTGAGGGAGGTCACGAACCCGTAGCCACCATCGGTGACCAACAATACTTTCCGCGCAGGGTCGCCCATCAACAGCCCGGAGAAGGTCGCCCCCGACGGCGGATTGATGCGGCCACTCAGTGGCTCGCCCTGGCCCCGGGCAGACGGAAACGTATGGGCAACCAGAGAATAGGCGCGACCTGTGGAATCCAGGAATATCGCCTGCTGGTTGTTGCGCCCCTTCGCGGCCATGGCAAACGCATCGCCCGCTTTATAGCTAAGACCTTCGGGCTCAATATCATGGCCCTTGGCCGCCCTGACCCAGCCTTTCTCCGACAGCACAACCGTTACCGGGTCGTTGGAAACCAGTTCGGTTTCGCTAAAGGCCCTGGCTTCCCGGCGCTCGACGATGGGTGAACGACGGTCATCCCCATAGGTTTCCGCATCCGCCAGCAATTCGTCCTTGATCAGCTCCCGCAGGCGGTCCTCGGAGCCAAGAATCGCCTGCAGCTCATCCCGCTCAGCCGACAGCTCGTCCTGCTCGCCACGGATCTTCATTTCCTCAAGCTTGGCCAGGTGGCGCAACTTCAACTCTAGAATGGCTTCAGCCTGCTCCCCGGACAGCCCGAAGCGGGACATCAACTCAGCCTTGGGTTTATCTTCGTAGCGAATTATCGCGATGACTTCATCGATATTCAGATAGGCCACCAGCAGGCCTTCGAGGATATGCAGGCGCGCGAGCACCTTGTCCAGACGGTGCTGCAGGCGCCGGGTGACGGTAGTACGACGGAAGCTCAGCCATTCCATCAGCATTTCGCGTAGACCTTTGACGCCCGGGCGGCCGTCATTGCCAATGACGTTAATATTCACCCGGTAGGTTTTCTCCAGATCGGTGCTGGCAAACAGGTGGGCCATCAGCCCTTCCTGATCCACACGATTGGAGCGCGGAACAATCACCAGCCGGGTCGGGTTCTCATGGTCGGATTCGTCGCGCAGGTCCGCAACCATGGGCAGTTTCTTGGTCTGCATCTGCTGGGCGATCTGCTCCAGCACCCGGTTTCCCGAGACCTGATGAGGCAGGTCGGTTACCACGATTTCCCCGCTCTCGTTGATCCAGCGGGCGCGCATCCTCAGCGAACCCCGGCCGGTCTCGTACATCTGGCGGATATCCTTGCGAGGCGTAATAATCTCTGCGTAGGTGGGAAAATCCGGCCCCAGAACGTGCTCACACAGATCATCGGTGGTGGCTTCCGGCTGGTCGAGTAGCCTTACACAGGCTGCCGCCACCTCCCGGACATTGTGGGGCGGGATGTCTGTTGCCATACCCACGGCAATACCGGTGGTGCCGTTCAAAAGCACATGAGGCAACCTTGCAGGCAACACGGAAGGCTCGTCCATGGTGCCATCAAAGTTCGGGACCCAGTCCACGGTGCCCTGCCCCAACTCACTGAGAAGCACATCTGCAAATTTGGCTAGGCGTGACTCCGTATAGCGCATGGCGGCAAAGGACTTGGGGTCGTCAGGCGCGCCCCAGTTGCCCTGGCCATCCACCAGAGGGTAGCGATAGGAGAACGGCTGGGCCATCAACACCATGGCTTCGTAACAGGCACTGTCGCCGTGGGGGTGGAATTTACCCAGAACATCACCCACGGTACGGGCGGACTTCTTGTACTTTGACGTGGATTTCAGGCCAAGCTCGGACATGGCGTAGATAATTCGCCGCTGCACCGGCTTCAGTCCGTCTCCGACATTGGGCAACGCCCTGTCCAGGATGACGTACATGGAATAGTCGAGGTAGGCCTTTTCGGTGTAGTCCCGCAGTGAGACCCGCTCAAAGCCTTCATCCGTGGTCTGAAACTCTGGCATGGATGCCCCTTTATTATTGCCTGATATGAATTCCGCTGATTATCCCGGCCAGCGGCCGGGACTGCACATTATATGGAGGCGAGGGCAGATACACCAACACCCCGTCGAATTTCCAATAGCGGAATTCCCGCATGGAGAGAGTGTAACCCTCACCGTATGCTCGCCATCAGTAAAACGATGATCCGTTTCACGACACCCACGAGTGGAGAACTATGAGACCCAACCTGAAAGCCTGCGGGCAGGCCCTGATTACGGCCATGGTGAACGCTGTTCTTGCTCTTACCCTGATGCTATTGGTGGAGTTTGCCATAACCGGCACTTTCCAATTGGCGGGTCCTTATCTGTGGGCGGGAGTACTCATCGGACTGGTTATATTCTTCGCCCAGTTCTGGCGTCAGCGCCACCTTTGCCGGAACGGACAATCAACCCAGGAATCCCCGGATACGCTTTGAAGGTATTTCTGCCCACCACGACGCCGGGCAGCTTCAGATGGAAAGATACGCGCCACCTCTGGTCAAACGCCAAAGGTGGCTATACGTAATCGTTACTGGCGAATGCCTTCGACAGAAATAATCATCTCAACGGTTTCAGATACCTTGCCCAGATCCATCGGGATGCCGAAGTCCGTCAACTTGAATTCGGTTTCAGCTTCAAACCCCATGCGATAGCCACCCCACGGATCGTCACCGTGCCCGAGCATTTCCACGTCCAGGGTGATTTCTTTCGTCACACCACGCAGGGTCAGGTCACCGACGATATCGGCCTCGCCGTCATCATCTACAACCACTCTTTTGCTCTTGAAGGTAGCTTCCGGGAACTCGCTAACATACAGGAAGTCTTCGGAGCGAAGATGCTTGTCACGCTCCGCATGATTGGAGTCAACGCTGGATGTGTCCACGACAACCTCAACCGAGCTGTTGGCCGGGCTTTCAGCGTCGTACACAAACTCACCATCGAATTCGTGAACCGACCATAGAGCCAGCTGTACCCCAGGTGGGAAATCTTGAAGGTAATAAACTGGTGGGCCCCCTTGGTATCAAAAGCATAGGTTCCACTATGCTCGGACGCCTGGGCTCCGCCAGACACCGTGAGTGCAACCGCAGATGCAAGCAGCAGTTTTTTCATGTTCATCTCCTTGTTGAAACAGCCCGTAGGCACGATTTAATCGATAGTCTGAATTACGATTGGCGGCGACCTGCACCCAACATGCGCCGAAGGGTGTCGTCCCGGTCAATCAGGTGATGCTTGACCGCAGCCAGACCGTGTACCCCGGCAAGCACGACAAGTGCCCATGTAGACCAGTAATGAACAAGCCCGGCGGTATCCTCCATCCCCTTAATCTGGCCGGTCACCGAAGGTACATCAAACCAGTTGAATACACTGATTGAGGACCCATCCGCCGTCGAAATGAGATACCCACTGGCCGTGGCAACAAAAATCAGCGCATAGAGAAGCATATGTGCGCCATGAGCGGCCAGCACTTCCAGTCGGCTATGACTTGGAAGTGCGCGCGGCAGCGGGGTGAAAAATCGCCACCCCAGACGAAACAACATGACCATCAGCAGCAGAATACCAATGCTTCGATGAATGTCCGGGCCGGTGCGATACCAGTCATCGTAGTAGGACAAATCAACCATCCAGTAGCCCAACCCGAAAAGACTAAAAACGGCACCAGCGACGAGCCAGTGGACGGCTATGGATACCACTCCAAATTTACTGCTCGAATTGCGTACCTGCATGACGTTTGACGTCCCACTCCCTAAAACCTGCCAAGTTTAATTACACCAGTTTAGAAGCGCCCAAAGCAAAACCAATCAAAATGTTTTGGATATAAAGATCAGAATATCTGACCAAGAAGCCCATACGCATGATCCCTTATACCTTTGGTCTGATACGGGTTTTACGGATTGTGGAAAGCAATGGACACGATAGACTTTTCACATACTTTATCTACCCGGTTCGGGTTACTCAGTGAACGAGAGGAACAGACATGGAACTTGAATTCGACGAATCCGTCGCCGTACCCAGCAACAACTGATTTCCTGCGGCTCCCTTCGGAGCTGCCGGACATCGCTCCTGCCACGCCTCCTGAGCATCGTCACCCGACGCCACTTGTTTTTACATGAAATAGTGGTAATAACCTGCTGTTTTTGGCAATCTTCTGTCTAACTAAACTATCCTGCTCGTTCTGACTGACTTTATTTACTGACAATCAGTGGAGTACGACGAGGATCAACAGATCGGGCTGCTACAGGGCTTTCCGATGTTTTCGTTTATCCGGACCAGAAAAGGCCTATGTCGCGAACCCTCCCAGAGCAGATGACCGCACCGGAAGTTGATGTGCTGTCGCCGATGTTAACCAGGGAAGGCGAATCATGGACGGCCGACTACCAGGGCCTGACTTTACGAACGGCGCTGCAGCCAATTTTCAGTATTTCCCACAAACGCGTTGTCGGCTACGAAGCGCTGATTCGTGCCTTTGATACCGATAATGCCGCGGTATTGCCCCTCCACCTGTTCGAGCTACCGAGCTCTGATGCCGAGAACCTGTTGCTTGATCGCCTGTGCCGATACCTGCATATCAGCAACTATTCCGGTTTTCAGGACCAATTGAACTGGCTGTTCCTGAACGTATCTCCCCGCGTGGTGTCGGCCGGCAACCGTGCAGACAGCTTTTTCGGGGAACTGTTGAAGAAAACGGGCCTTCCCCCCCATCGCATCGTCATGGAGATCGTGGAGCAGCCAACGGACGACGCAGAACGGCTGCGTGAAACCGTTGCCTACTACCAACAGTTGGGCTGCCTGACTGCTATCGATGACTTTGGTGCTGGCCATTCAAACTTTGAGCGCATCTGGAACCTGTCACCAGATATTGTGAAGCTGGACCGTAAGCTTCTGACCCGGGCCACCGACGACCACAAGGCCAGACAGATACTCAACGGCATTGTCTCTTTGCTGCATCAGTCCGGCTGCCTGGTGCTCCTTGAAGGCGTGGAAACTCACGACCAGGCAATGATCGCTATCGATGCAGGTGTTGATTTTGTCCAGGGGTTCTACTTCAGTAGGCCAAGCACCTCCCTGGCGGACATTCCCCACAAAGTGACGGATCTGGATGGGTTACTGCAGGATTACAAGAGCAAAAACCGGGTAACGAGAGACCCAACCCGGCAGCTGGTCTCCTACTTTGAGGATTTCTTTCGCGGTGCCGCGGACACACTCACACAAGGCACTCCCGTGAATGAGGCATGCAGTGACCTGTTGAATCACCCAGCGGTGTCGCGGTGTTACCTGGTCGATGCCAACGGCGTGCAAATCGATGACACCATGGTGTCGGACGCCATGGCCCGCAGTCTGGACCCTCGGTTCCGGCCCCTGGAAAGCACCACCAGTGCCGACTGGTATCGTCAGCAGTATCTGCGCCAGGCCATCGCCCAGCCCGGCCAGGTTCATATAACCTCGCCCTACCTCTGTATTACGGGTGCCTATATGTGCGTCACCCTGTCCCTCGGTTACTACCACAAGGGCGAGCTGAGGGTCCTTTGCTGCGACATTCTCGCCAACCCCACCGAAACCACTCTCAAGAGAGGCTGATCCCGTAGACCAGGGAAATCACACCAACAGTCACCAGCCCGATAAACAGATTCATCGGTAAGCCGACCTTCACGAAGTCCATAAACCGATACCCTCCGGGGCCAAACACCATCATATTGGTCTGGTAGCCCAGTGGCGTGGCAAAACTGGCGGAAGCCGCCATCATCACTGCGATAACATAGGGCTCTGACGCGATACCCAGAGCCGTTGTCATCGACAGCACAATAGGCAGCACCAACACAGCGGCCGCGTTGTTGGTGATGACCTCGGTCAGCACCGACACCGCGAAGTACACCAGCAGGATGGTCAGCAACGGGTGGCCGCTGCTGACGTTCAGAATCCCTTCCGCGACATAGCCGGCAGCACCGGTTTCCTGAAGCGCAGCCCCTAAGGCAAATGACGCCGCAATCGTGAGCATCACTGGCACGTCCACGGCTTTCTGCGCCTGACCTACGGAACAGCAACCGCTAAGGACCATCAGAGCCGCTCCCATCAGCGCCGCGTTCAGCATGCTCAGCACCCCAAACGCGGCAGCCCCCACGAGCACCAGCAGGATTCCCCAGGACAGGTAAGCACGGTCATGGCGGGGGGTTTCTGTTTCCAGATCGTTGATCAGCAGGAAGTCCTTGGCGTATCGCTGACGGCTGACAAAGGCGGGACGTGCCTCCAGCAACAAGACGTCGCCGGTTTTCAGGCGAATGTTGCCCAGATTGCCGGATACCCTCTCGCCACCCCGTGCGACCGCCAACACGACGGCCCCGTAGCGATCCCGGAAACGGGCATCCCGAATCGTCAGGCCCAGCACTTCCGACTGCGGGGACAACGCGGCCTCAACCAGCCGGCGCTCTGCCCGGTCTTTACTCAGGCTGGGTTCATCATCGTGTACCGAAGGGACAATACCGTTGATCCGCAGCAGATCGGAAATCGCCTGGGTGTCGCCGGCGAAGACCAACCGGTCGCCTCCTCGCAGCCGCTCTTCCGAGGGCACCGCTGTCACCACGCTGCCATCCCGCTCAATCTCGACGAGGTACAGCCTCTCCAACTCACGCAGCCCGGCCTCTCCCACACTCTTGCCCACCAACGGCCCATCGAAGGCAACCGCCACCTCCAGTGTGAACTCCCGCATGGAACCGAATTTCTGCTGGTCCTTACGGTCCGGCAACGCCCTTGGCAGGACCAGAAGCATGACGGCGAGGCCAATAACAGCAACCGGCAACCCGACAGCAGTGATGGAAAAGATCGAGAAACCGCCCTCCCCGGTCAATTGCTGATATTGGCCGTTGACCACCAGGTTGGTGCTGGTGCCAATCAGCGTCAAAGTACCACCCAGAATGGCGGAGTAACTCAGGGGAATCATCAGCTTCGAGGGCGATATGCCGATCTTGCGGGACCAGGCATGGACCGCCGGAATCATGGTGGCCACCACCGGAGTATTGTTGAGGAAGCCGCTCAACAACGCGACAGGGAACGCGATACGGGCCTGCGCCGAGCGCACCGTGCGAGGCGATCTGAGGAGATGGTGAACAACCAGGTCTACCCCACCGGAATGATGGATGCCCGCCGCCACCACGAACATGGCAACCACCGTAATCAGTCCGCTGTTACTGAATCCGGCAAGGGCCTGATCGGCGCTGATAATACCGCTGGCACTGAGAACGATGAGTACGCCCAGCATGACAAGATGCGGGCCGAAACGCCCGACACTCATCAGTAACAACGCCACACCCGTAAGGCTTAATGCAAACCAGCCCTGCCAATCCATCTGGTGGTCCCTTGGATAAAAGGGGCAGGATAACGAGTTTGCAGAAGACTTAGAAAGAATAAAGGATGCTGCTTAAAGCACCAGAAAGAATATAGAGCAATTCAGACTTCAATATCCGCCATATTCCCGTAGGTCTCCAGCCAGGTACGGCGGTCAGACGCCCGCTTTTTGCCCAGCAGCATGTCCATACGACTGTCGGTGTCGTCGCCGTCTTCGATGGTCAGCATCACCAGCCGACGGGTATCCGGCGCCATCGTGGTCTCGCGCAGCTGGAGCGGATTCATCTCGCCCAGGCCTTTGAACCGGGTGACGGAAATCTTGCCACGGCGGTTTTCCGCGGCCAGCCGGTCGATAATGCCCTGCTTTTCGTGTTCATCCAGAGCGTAGAAGGTTTCCTTGCCCAGATCGACACGATACAGAGGGGGCATGGCAACAAATACATGGCCGGCAGCCACCACCGGCCGGAAATGCTTGACGAACAGCGCGCATAACAGGGTGGCGATGTGCAGGCCATCGGAGTCGGCGTCAGCCAGGATACAAATCTTGTTGTAACGCAGACCATCCAGTTTATCGGAGCCCGGGTCCACCCCAATAGCAACCGCAATATCGTGGACCTCCTGGGAGGCAAGGATCTCACTGGAGTCCACTTCCCAAGTGTTGAGGATTTTGCCCCGCAGGGGCATTACTGCCTGGAATTCACGGTCACGGGCCTGCTTTGCAGAGCCACCCGCGGAGTCACCTTCCACCAGGAAGAGTTCGGATCGGTTACTGTCACTGCCTGAGCAATCTGCCAGCTTGCCGGGCAGCGCCGGGCCAGAGGTAACCTTCTTCCGGGCCACTTTCTTGCTTGCCCGCAGGCGACGCTGCGCATTGCTGATGAACAGTTCGGCAAGTGCTTCAGCAATATCAGTATGCTGGTTTAGCCACAGACTGAAGGCATCCTTGACGACACCAGAAATAAACGCAGCCGCTTCACGGGAGGACAACCGTTCCTTGGTCTGGCCGGAAAACTGGGGTTCCTGCATCTTGAAAGACAACACATAGGCACAACGTTCCCAGATGTCTTCCGGTGACAGTTTGACGCCCCGCGGCAGCAGGTTGCGGAACTCACAGAATTCTCTCATCGCCTCAAGCAGGCCGGTGCGAAGGCCGTTCACATGAGTGCCGCCCTGTGCGGTTGGAATCAGGTTTACATAGCTCTCCATGACCGCTTCGCCACCTTCCGGCAGCCATTGGAACGCCCAATCCACCGCTTCCTTGTTGCCAGAGAAGCTGCCCGTAAACGGCTCCAGCGGAACGGCCTCGATGTCGGCAAGCTCGGTGCGCAGGTAATCCCGTAAACCGCCCTCGTAGCACCATTCATCTTTATCGCCGGTGTGCTCCTGTAGGAAAGTCACGTTCAGACCGGGACAGAGAACCGCCTTGGCGCGGAGGTTATGACGTAAACGGCTGATGGAAAATTTGGGACTGTCGAAATAACTTGGGTCCGGTGTGAACTTCAGTCGGGTACCGGTGTTGCGCTTGCCAACGGTGTCAACAACGCTGAGTTCCGTCTCCTTGTGGCCGTTGGCGAAGGTCATCCGGTGCAGTTGCCCGTCACGCTTGATGGAGACTTCAAGGTGAGTCGACAGGGCGTTGACCACCGAGACCCCCACCCCGTGCAAACCACCGGAAAAGTTGTAGTTGCCCTGGGAGAATTTACCGCCGGCGTGGAGGCGGGTAAGAATCAGCTCAACACCCGGAACACCATGGTCCTTGTGCATGTCGACCGGCATCCCACGACCGTCATCCTCCACACTCAGGGAACCGTCGCTGTGCAGGATGATATCAATTCGGCGAGCGTGCCCCGCCAGGGCTTCGTCAACACTGTTATCAATAACTTCCTGGGCCAGATGGTTGGGCCGACTGGTGTCGGTGTACATGCCCGGGCGTTTGCGGACAGGGTCCAGACCACTCAGAACTTCAATGGCATCGGCGTTGTACTGTTTCTGGCTCATGGGAAGGAAGCGACTCCACGGGTTTGTTGTAAAACTGGCCCATAGCTTAGGGATTCGCGGGGAAAGATCAACGGTTGTTTTGTGCCGGTGTGGACCAGCACGCCCCTGACACGGTTACCGCTGGCGCGAGAAACCCTCGAGGCCCTTGCCAGACACCCGCAACTGTTCCCAATCGTCGGGGCTGATGGCAATAACGGCGCAAGGCGTGGTCAATGCCTGGGTCACCATGGCGCCTGCGGCTGGCCGTCGCACCTCGACCATCAACTCCAGAACGTCGTCGACGATCTCGGACGACTGCAGTGTCAGGCCGTAGCCGCCGGTGGTCTTCTGTCCCAGGCTCACCAGCAACAAATGCTCCCGCTCGAAGGCAATGGCCCTGAGCTGTTTCAGGGCCAGCTTGCCGGAAGGCAACTTAGAAAGTTGGCTCAGTTCCTCGGCATTGGACACGTAGACCAGCCCTGGCGCCGCCAACCCACAATGGTCAGACTCTGTGACCTGACGCGCTAACGGTGCGCCTTCGGCGGTTGCCGAGCGGTTAACGGCGCAGCCTGCAACCGAAGCTACGATAAGGATCAAGGCTGTCATGTGCATAAAACGCATAATCAACGTTCGCTCTCAATGCGGCGATTCGGTATGTCGCCCTGTTCTGTCCCATCATCGGACTTCAGGCGATAGCCTTCAAATCCAACCCGTGGAAGGCCCATCTGAGAGATGGTAGGCCGACGGAAACTGGTACTGAACCTTAGCGACTCAAGAGGTGTATCAGTGACGCTTATTGCCTGCGGCAACCCATTGACAGGATATTCTGCGCAAGCTTCTCCGTTTTCACAAATGAAGCCATTGTTATCCACGTCGGTGCCCGCAACCAGGAAATAATCCCCCGGTTCCACATTGGCAAATGAGAAATTGTACTGGCCGCCGCTGGCAGACACCATGGTCTGGTACGCAGTCGAACCAATCCCGTCCGCAGAGACCAGCAGCACGTAATGCCGGCCGGCGTTACGTGTGTCATTGGGGTCAATCAGGCGGACGTTTACAGGCACGGTCAAAGTCCGAGACGTACCGTCCCCCCGATATTCGATTTGCAAGTCGGTGGCGAAGCTATTGTTCTGATCGAGCAACGCAGTATTTATACCAACGGTAACCGAGGCCGGAGGAGCCTCTCCCGTCTTCAGTTCCGGCCCTACCTCCAGCCAGTCCACACCGGTATTGATGGACGTTATCGTGATATTGGCGGTTGACGGGTAGGTATTGAGAGTCAGTTGCTTTTCGGTATTGATCTGATCGAACGTCAACACTGAGGGCGAACCCGCCACTACAGCGGGAATGCCACCACTGAGTGCCGCGTCCATCGCCTTGACCGCATTAATCAGACCAGCACCATATTCACTCCGCTCACCACTCTCCACATTGTCCGTCAGGTCTCCGTTAAGGAGAAACGCCTTGAAGTCACCCGACGTCAGAGTCTGATTCTCTGCCTTCATCAGAGCATAGACCCCGGACACATGGGGAGCCGCCATGGAGGTGCCCTGTAACCCGGCGTAACCGGGCTCGAACTTACCGTTGTCATCAGAACCCCAGGTACTTACCACCACGTCGGCGCTGTTGTCGAGATTGGCGTCCCGACTGGCATCACCACCCGGAGCCACCAGATCCACAGAAGGACCAATATTGGAATAGGAAGCCCTCACACCGCCACCGTCCACGGCACCCACACCCACCACATTCGCGAAGGCGGCGGGAAAGGTTGGTTCATCCGTACCCTGATTACCGGCCGCTGCCACCACCAACTTTCCGGCATTGTGGGCAGCATTGATTGCATCCTCCAGGGGTTGATTATCCCCCACCCCGCCGAGGCTAAGATTAATAACATCAATATCTGGCTGGGTGGATGCCCAGTCGATAGCAGCGATCAGGTCAGCGAGCGATCCTGTTCCCGCCTCCCCTAAAACCCGTACTGGAAACAAGTCCGCCTGATTGGCCACCCCTACCACACCCAGACTGTTGTCCACAGCGGCAACGATTCCGGCGACATGAGTGCCGTGAAAGTTGCTGCTGCGGGGCTGGCCATCACCGGGATCGGCTGGGTTCTCGTCCCGACCGGGCTGATTATCCAGATCGGCTTCCCCAGTGACGAAGTCCATGTCCACCGGATCACCCATAATCAGCACATTGGCCAACAGGTCTGGATGCCAACTGTCCAGGGTATCGGGGGCGGAGCTAAACAGGCCGGTATCCAGTACCGCAACACCCACTCCCTCACCAGCCCGGGTCGCCGCCTGCCAGGCCACTGGCAGGCCAATTAACGGATAATGCCATTGGCGATCATACAGCGGATTGCTGTCTGGCGTGGTCGTCTGGGCCTGGTACAGATAGTTTGGAGACGCAGAGGCAATATCTGGCTGGCTCTGCAGGTCACGCATCCAGCGGATGGTTTCCGCCCTGGCCTGGCCACTGTCAGTCGCGGCCATTACCTGAACGCCTGAGCGGCGCAAATGCCACACGCCTGGCCGCAGTTCCCTGGCTGAGTCTACCGACAGCGAACTCGCCATGGTGCTCGCAGTTGCCCCGGACGGGTAACCGGATTCAAACGACATCACCGCTTCCCCCGGAACGAAGCCTGCCTCGCCATAGGCGGTATTCATCATGCTGCGGGCGTTACGGTCAGCGGCGATCACCACATAGCGGAATGGCCCGCCGGAAGCGGCACTGACTCGTACCACATGGTCACCGGCGTCCGATTCAATAACATGCAGGTACGGCACAGAACCAGAACTGTTGGCGCTGTCAAAAACCAATCGATCGTTCTGCGCAAAGATCTGCATTCGAGGCTGAGGGTCCGCCACGCCGGGGTCATTGAAAACTTGTAGGGAAACTCGGTCGCCAGGCTGAAGGTTCGCGGTATAGTAATCTTGATGATCAGTTTTAAAAGTGAACTGGAAATTCTCACCCTGCCGGACAGGGTAGTCCCCAGAGACAGGGCTGAGGTAACCGCCGGAAATACCCGTTACCGGCAGCGACTGAGCTTCGTCATCACAGTTGTTGCTTGTCGCCTGACTGAGCCGGAGGTCATCGGCTGTATCGGAATCAACGCGGGTTTGGCTTTCAATCTCTATAACACCGCTGACCCTGACCGACTCAGCGCCTACCGAACCAATACCCGACCCACCTGTTTCACCCAGACAGCCAGTTTCGGCGCCGCCACTACTACTGCCACCGCAACCGACGATCACGGCAGCAACCAGCAGAGAACCAAAAATTCCGATCAAGCATTTCGTCATCTTTTTTCCACCCAAAGCCATAAACTGCCGTTCCGTCCGAGTCACAAGAATATAGTATAAACGCGTCAAAACACTGACTGGTTCACTACTACGCCCGCCACCTGCTTGTACCAGCCAGAAAAAAACCGCCTTTGGACAAAGCCATAGGCGGTTTCACGGTGGTCGAAAATTTTCCGTTACAAAGCGTAAAACAGCAATGGCACGAAGGCTGCCACAAGCAATGTCGGCCCCATCACCACCAGCGGCAACAACAGTCGTTCGTAGCGGTGCCAGAACGAACCCGTGCGCTCTGCCGCCAGCACTTCGGTTTCACCCACCACCTGCCGTGTCAGCAGGTGGTTCAGTGCCACCGGCGGGCTCAGGTACCCTAACTCAAACGCCACCAGGCACACGATCCAGAAGTGCAGCGGGTCGATGCCCAACTGGATGGCCGGCTGAGCTATCGTGGCTGACACCAGGATCACCGCGCCGAATGGGTCCATCACCATGCCGATAACGGTGAGCATCACGACGATCACCAACATGGCGATCCAGGGACTGGTCAGATTCTCGGGGAACAAAGCGTGCACCACATCGGAACGTTCCAGAATGCCGCCCAGGCAGATGGAAAAGCCGATCAGCGCCAGCAGTGCGCCGATGTGTACCGCAGAGTCACTGGCGGCCGCCGTTGTGCGCTTACAAAAAGCACGAAGCCGGGATTGGCCCTGTTCGCTGGGGTCTTTGCCGGAGTCAAGATAGACCAGCGCCAGCATCACCAGCGGCAGGATCATCGGAGCGCTGTACTCGTTGAATCCCAAACCGAGAATGATCCAGATCGCCAGGATAACCAACGCGGTAACCGCAGCATAAGGCGCCAGGGGCCGAAGCTGTGCCAGCGATTTGCGGAAGGCCCCCGGAGCCGGACGAGGCTTCCAGTTGCCCTGGGTTTTGCAGACAACCACGGAGAACAGGGTGGCCGACATAATAAACACCCAGAAACCCCAGCCGTACATTTCGGAGGTGGTCACTTCCTTGTTCAGCGCCGCCACAACCACGATCAGCAAACAGGGATTAAGAACCACCCCCAAACTGCCGGACATGGCCGTGGTAGCCAGCGATAGCTGTCGCCCTGCCCCACTCTTGCGCATTTCATCGTAGACGACACCACCCACGGCCAGGATGAAAATCCCCGAGGCGCCAGTGAAGGCGGTTGGGAAGGCCGTCGCGAATATCATCACCGAGGCCAGCATGGGGGCAGGCAGATGGTATGGTTTGATGACGTTCAGCAGCAGGTCCGGAATGCGAGTCTGCTTCAACGCCATGCCCACAAGCACATAGAGCCCGATGTTGATAAACATCGAGGACAGGTTCGTCATCATACCGAAATAGATGGCCAGGCCAGACGAGTATCCATCCACGAAGAAGAAATAACTCATCGCGATCAGGCCCATTGCGCAATACAGCGGCAGTACCAGGCCGGAGGACGCCGCCAGGGACCCCGGCCTCATTCGAGCCGGCACCGACACAAACCGCGTCAGGTTGATCACCATGAACAAACCGAAGACGGCCGCCCAGGCGTATTGCAGCAATGCGGTCCCTTCCGAACCCGGCGAAGAGGCTAACCTGCCCACGTAGGAAAACAGGGAATACACCATCAGGCCGTTAACCACTAACTGCATGCCCTGGCTTAACCGCCATTCTGATCGATTGCGCGGCAATCGCAGGGCTATGTGATCGGCATCAAAGGCCGAAATCGCCGCAGCCATGGCAAACATGGCGATAAACAGGAACTTGGTGAGCTCGATGTTATCCAGCAGGAAATCCGCAAAGCCCTGCTCAACCGCCTTGTAAACAGCCAGCGCCTCGGTGGCGTGCTTCTGGTTTTCTTCGTAGAGGCGATGCTTCTGCTGGCAAAGTGCCAGATTCTTTTCCAGGGATTTGCGGATGGCATCTGGATCCGGCGGCGAGCTGAACAGATCGTCCGGATTTGGCTCGTAGGCCTCGACGCGTTTTCTGACCTCGGCGTCCACATCCATGGACAGCGTGCAGGTCGGTTCCGTGGCATCCGGGTCCAGCAGATAGTAGTTCGGCCAGGTCTGCTCCCCCACCCACAGCATGCGCGAGTGGAGTGAGTTGCCCATACCCAGAAGAAGCGTAAAGATAAGGAGCAGCAGGAGAATAACCCCGTGCAACCGATGCACGGGGTACAGCGTTTTCGGGCCTGCCGCTGATAATGCTCGCCAGTTCATGGAGGGTCAGCCTTTATTATTCGCGGTCAGACGCTGTGCACTCGGAGGCTCCGGGATTACTGGAGCAACGGATTTTGCTGAGCAGGCTCATCATCTTCGGGTGGTACACCTTTTTGGCGCCATCGGTGCCATCCCTTAATTGCAGGCGATTTTCACGAAACATTTCCTGATAGCCTTCGATGTCAGCCTCGGGGATGCGGATCCACTTTTCCTCCGGAATGGCCGACTCCTGGCGCTGAATCAAGTCCATGGCCTGGCCATACATACCCCAGGCGACATCACGGGACTTCTGGGCCGTGGTATCGTCAAACACGTTGTCACGGGCAATGATCTGGATGGTCAGTTGAGCAAGTGGATAATCGACAATGCCGCCGTCTTCGCCAATGCCCTTGTAGAGTTCGAGTGCTTCGTAGGCAAACGCCGGTGCGTAAGCCGTATCCACCGAGCCATTGTTGAACTTGCCTGCAAAGTTGGTGATGTCGGAGGGTACAACCGTCGCCTTCACGTGGTTAACCATGTGAATGGCGTCCTTCTGGTAGTCCAGCGTGGCCATACGCTTACCCGCTAGTTCTCCCGCAGTATCAATGCTCCGATCATTGACGAAGAGATAACCCGCACCCGCGGGCACAATACCGAGGACCTCATAATCGCCTTGCTTCATCAATGGCGCTGCCTTGGCCTGAGCAAGCGTGGCGAGGGTTGTTTTCAGGTCATCGTAGGTAGGAATCGCGCCGACAGCGCTGATGCTGCCGGTAAACCGGTTGAACGGACGCGTCCGAAGATCCGTGGCGGCGACGGCGTCGCATTGTCCGGAGTTGAAGTCGCCCACAGCGACACCTTCGTCGGTGTAAGGGCGTAGTTCGAAATCAACACCGTGCGCTTTCATCTCCAGCGCATAATCTTTAACCATGTTGTACATGTCACCGTTGGCGCCGATCACATCGAATACGCACATGGTCACGGACTGTGCGGCTGCCATCGGGGCAACAGCAGCAAAAGACAGGGCAGCAAGGGATTTACGGATCATGAATGACCTCCGGGTCTTTCTTGTGTTTGTAGGTTGTTACAACGAGTCGGACGCCTGCTTACAGCAGGTCGTCCAGATCCATGGTCTCAGGCTCTTCCAGTCGTTCCGGGCTCAGCCTGCCAAAGTAGGTGCGAGGCGTGCGGTAGCCATAATTGGCTGTCCAGTACTTGTCTGAGGAAAACTGGATAACATCTCGGGCAATTTCGTCCACCAGACGATATTCGTCCCAGACCTTGATCGTGCCATCCGCCTCGGCAAATCGTGCAATGACATCTTTGAGCACTTCTGGGCGACCAAAGGTCTCGGCAGCCACCGCCTCCAGTGCCATCGATGCTCGAATACCCGACTCAACACCCAGCCGGGAACTATCCTCAAGCACTACCCACGGGTCCGGCGACAAGCTGGGCCGAGTGTCCGGCAACAACAGCCACACCATGGCGCGGATGGCATTCGGCAAACCGCCCCACTTTTCGTTATCCAGGCATTCAGCGGCACGCTCCGCCCGTGGCGCAATGTTACGGGGAACTCCTGCCATGGCGCCGGAATTGGCGTCGTTCACGATGGCCTGCATGCCGGTCAGCAAACCCAGCAGGAAGGTCAGTTCCTCCTGGTCATCGAACAGGAACGGACACTCGAATTCCTTTGCGGCAGGGTCAAAGTCATAGGCCGCCATGGCGCGCTGATAGGCGACATAGCGCCGCTTGGCGGTTCGTGCATTCAGCCGCTTTGCCTGCTCACGCGCGTCTTTTGCGGCGGGTACGTCACTGGCGAAATCAGCGCGCAGGTATTCGAGTTCCGCCTCCCACGCCTTGTATTCAGAGCAATTCGCGGCCAGCAGCATCAACAGGGAACCGGTGCTTTCAGGTGCCTCGGTCACGCGGGAAAACGAGTACAACAGCGGGTCAACGCCCTCACCCAACGCACAGGCCATTTTCGGATCGGACATCTGCATGACGTAGGGGGTTGCTTCTCCTTCGGAGTAATTGGAGAGCACCACACCCGTTGTGGTGTAGATGGGATTGGCCGAGCAACCGGCCAGAAACGTCACCACAATAAAAAGCAGGTAACTGCTGCGAACGTTGAGGGCATGCCCAAAGGAATTCACCAGTGAGGAGTTCATAGTTCGTCCTGTTTACATTGTTTTTATAGGTCGGGGTGATCCGCAATCACCTTCCCGTTCATCTTTGACGAGGGCAAGAATGCGTTGAATCTTGTCAGACAAAAATGGCTGGATTGCCGATTTGGTCATGCCGATCAGGCCAATGGCCTACATAGACGGGTGAAAAAGAATCTTTTTATTGTTTTAAAACAAACAGTTCTGAAAACAATTACAATTGAGACATTCGTACCACCACCGGCACTTAGCGCCAGGTTATCCGGTTCAGAGCGACGTTAAACCCATCATTGCGACCACCTGCGCCGTCAAATCATCCAGGGTCAGTCCACCGTCAGGCCGGTACCAGGTCACTGTCCAACTCAGGGCTCCTGTGAGCATTCGGCGAACCACAAAAGGGTCTGCCGCAAGCACGCCGTCCTGACGCAAGGTCTCCAGCACCTCCAACCACAACTGCTCATAGATATCCCGGAGCTCAAGGACGTGAACCTGGGATTCCTCGGATAGGCTACGCCACTCGAAAACCAGCACCGCCATGGCCTCCCCTGTCTGCCCGTTAATGGACTCCAGTTCAGCGCGAATCAGCGCCTGCAACTTGTCGCGATGGGTGTTGGCCGCATCCACCGCAGCCTGCATCAGGGCCGTGTTGAGACGAATGGTCTCCACCATGACGGCTTTGAGGATTTCTTCCTTGGTGCGGAAGTGGTGGAACAGGCTACCGGACTGAATGCCAACAGCGGCGGCGAGATCCCTGACGGTGGTCCGCTCATAACCCTTGTCACGAAACAGCTTTGCGGCCTCGTGAAGAAGCCGGCCACGGGCTCCGGCAGGATCGGAAACCAGATTGTCGGCAACCAGTGAGCGGAGGATAGAGTCTTGATTCACAGTGTTTTCCAGCCAGAGAACAGAAGAGCTCCCATTCTATCCCGAATTTGCCTGTTTACAAACCAAGCGCTTGCTTGGTATCGTCAGCTGCATGATAGACAATATCCGCTATAAGCGGCCCATAAAGGGTCTTTGAAAGCAGTTTGCAGCTTCCGTCAACAAGGTGAAGACATGCCAGATTCCGACATCTCCAGGCCACAAAACGTCCGTATTGGCTGCTCTGCCGCCTTCTGGGGCGACACCGAAACCGCCGCCGCCCAGTTGGTCCGCAAGGGCAATATTGACTACCTGGTAGCGGACTACCTGGCGGAAATCACCATGTCCATCATGGCGGGGCAGAAGATGAAGGACCCCAGCCAGGGTTACGCCCGCGACTTCGTGCAAACGGTGATGGGCCCCTTGCTGGGTGAGATCAAACAGAAAGGCATTCGGGTATTGGCGAACGCCGGTGGCGTCAATCCCGTCGCCTGCCGCGATGCTCTGCTGGCTTTGTGCCAAAAAGCCGGTTTGGATATGAAGATCGCCCTGGTGCTGGGCGATGACCTTCTACCAAAAAAGAAGCAGTTGGCCGATGCGGGCATTACCGAGATGACCACCGCACAGCCAATGCCGCCGATGCTGGTCAGCCTGAACGCCTACCTGGGCGCTCCGGGATTGGTCGCAGCGCTTGAACAGGGTGCGGACATTGTCATAACCGGTCGGGTTGCCGACAGCGCTCTGGTGCTGGCGCCTTTGGTGCATGAATTTGGCTGGAGTTGGAGCGATTACGACAGACTTGCCCAGGGCAGCCTGGCCGGGCACCTGTTGGAATGCGGGGCACAGACCACCGGCGGCAACTTTACCGACTGGGAAGACGTAGCCGAGGGCTATGCCGATATGGGCTTTCCGATTGCAGAAGTCTCTGCCACCGGGGATTTCATCATCACCAAGCCGCAAGGTACCGGGGGCAAAGTGTCCCGGGGCACGGTGGCTGAACAGTTGGTCTACGAAATCGGTGACCCGAGGGCTTACCTGCTGCCGGATGTGACCTGTGATTTTACCGGGGTCTCCCTTGAGGAAGTGGCAACGGACGAGGTTCGGGTTTCTGGCGCCAAAGGGCTTTCCCCCACGGACAGCTATAAGGTGTCCGGCACCTGGCCGGACGGTTTCAAGTGCACGGTAACCTTCCTGTTAGCCGGCATGGATGCGAAGACCAAGGCGCAGAAAGTCGCCGAGGCGATCCTGGCAAAAACCTCTCGCATGTTCAGCGAGCGTGGGCTTCCGGATTACACGGAAACCAGCATTGAACTGCTGGGCACCGAGGCCACATACGGCGCTCAGGGACGCATGGGAGAGTGTCGGGAGGTGGTGGTGAAGATCAGCACGGCCCATCTCAAGAAGGAAGCGCTGGTGCTGTTTTCGCGGGAAATCGCCCAGGCGGCGACGGGGATGGCACCAGGGCTCACCGGCATTGTTGGGGGGCGGCCGACGGTGTGGCCGAAGATTCGGTTGTATTCATGCCTGGTTCCGAAAACGGAGGTGTCCGTTGCCGTGGATCTTGGTGGCGACAAGCAGGCGATAGATGTGGCTACTGACGGCGGGTTCGAGCCGCGCCAGTTGGTTGAGCAGTCTGCCAGTTCAGCATCGCCTGCCACGGATACCACGGTGCCTTTGATTCAACTGGCCTGGGCACGCAGTGGTGACAAGGGGGATCACACCAATATCGGGGTCATTGCCCGCAAGGCGGAGTTTGTGCCGTTTATTGAGGCGGCGTTGACTGAACTGGCGGTGGCGGAATGGATGGCCCATACGCTGCATCCGGAGCATGGTCGGGTAACCCGTTGGGCGTTGCCAGGGTTTCAGGCCTTTAATTTCCTGTTGGAGCACAGTCTTGGTGGCGGGGGTGTTGCCAGCTTGCGGATTGATCCGCAGGGGAAGGCGTTTGCTCAGCAATTGCTTGAGTTTCCTGTGCCGGTTCGTGCTGGCCTGCTTGATTGATTTGGTTTTGGTGCATGCGCTCCGGTGGGAAGGCTTGGCCGGGACACGCTATGAATACGTCCATGTACGCTCGACAAAAACATCCATGTTTTTGACGGTCCCGGCCAAGCCTTCCCACCGGAGCGCCCGAACATTTGAAAAGGTCTTCTTGCTATGAGTTATCAATCTGTTTTTCATCCGGATCTCTTTCGGGGTCAGATCTTCATCGTTACTGGTGGTGGTTCTGGCATTGGGCGTTGCACCGCTCATGAACTTGCTGCGCTCGGGGCGAGGGTTGCTCTGGTTGGGCGGAAGGCCGAGAAGGTTGAGGCGGTGAAAGCCGAGATTACCGAGGACGGTGGTATTGCTTCCGCTCACGTGTGTGACATTCGCGAAGAAGAGTCTGTAAAGGCGACCGTCGCGGCCATCATTGAGGAACATGGTGGGCTGAACGGGGTGGTAAACAACGCCGGCGGGCAGTTTCCGTCGCCGTTGTCGAACATCAACCAGAAAGGTTGGGAGACGGTGGTTCGCACCAATCTCACCGGCGGCTTTCTCATTGCCCGTGAAGCCTACAATCAGGTGTTGTCGAAAACCGGTGGAGCCATCGTGAACATTGTGGCGGACATGTGGGGTGGCATGCCCGGCATGGGACATTCCGGGGCAGCCCGGGCGGGGATGGTGAATTTTACCCAGACCGCTGCGGTTGAGTGGGGTTGCTCCGGGGTTCGGGTGAACGCTGTGGCACCGGGCTGGATTGCCTCCAGTGGGATGGATAATTATCCCGAGCATATGAAACAGTGGATTCGTAGCCTCGGGGATAACGTACCTCTTAAGCGAATGGGAACAGAGTCCGAGGTCAGTGCGGCAATCTGTTTCCTGTTGAGCCCCGCGGCGGCGTTTATCAGTGGGGATTGTCTCCGAATTGACGGGGCGGCGTCTCAGGGTGGCCGGGTTTGGCCATTCCAGAAGGCGAAGAATAACNAGCCTTTTAACGGTTTCCACCGGGCCGTCACGCCAAAAGTNTTGAGCGACGACTGAGGAGAATTCGATGCAGGTATTGGAGTCCACCGTTAATCCCCAGTCGGATGACTTTCGCGCGAACGCGGAGGTGATGAAAACGCATATTGCCACTTTCCGCGATGTCGAGCAGAAGGTGCTGGATCTGGCGGAGTCGGCGCGGGAGAAGTTCACCAAACGCGGGAAACTGCTACCCCGTGACCGCATCAACCGCCTGCTGGATCGCGGTACGCCGTTCCTGGAGCTGTGCTCTCTGGCCGGCTACAAAATGCATGACGACAAGGACGGTAGCCTGTCCGGCGGCGGTATCATTGCCGGCATTGGCACGGTGAGCGGCATTCGCTGCCTGGTGGTTGCCAGCAACAGCGCCATCAAGGGCGGCACCATCACGCCGGCGGGGCTGGACAAGACCCTGCGGCTGCAGCAGATCGCCATGGAGAACAAGCTACCGGTGGTGTCGCTGTCCGAAAGTGGCGGCGCCAACCTGAACTACGCCACGGACATCTTTGTGCTGGGCGCACGCGGATTCGCAAACCAGGCTCGAATGTCAGCCGCCGGCATCCCGCAGGTTACCGTGGTTCATGGCAACGCCACTGCCGGAGGAGCCTATCAACCGGGGCTATCGGATTACGTGATTGTGGTGCGTGAGCAAGCCAAGATGTTCCTGGCTGGCCCTCCCCTGCTGAAAGCCGCCACCGGCGAAGTCGCCACCGATGAAGAACTGGGCGGCGCGCAGATGCACGCGGAAGTGGCCGGCACGGCAGAATACCTGGCCGAAGACGATGGTGATGGCATCCGCCACGCCCGCAATGTGCTCGAAGCCTTGCCCTGGAATGAGCAACTGCCTCCCGCCAGGGAGCCGGAGTGGGAAGAGCCGCTGTACCCTGCCGAAGAATTATTGGGCGTGATCCCCAGCGATGCAAAAAAACCCTACGACGTTCGCGACATCCTCGCCCGAATTGCCGACGGCTCGAAGTTCATGGATTTCAAGAACGGTTACGACGACCAGACCGTGTGCGGCACTATCCGCGTTGAAGGCCACTCGGTGGGCATCATCGGCAACAACGGCCCGATCACGCCTGCCGGCGCCACCAAGGCAGCGCAGTTTATCCAGCTCTGTGACCAGGCCGGCACGCCATTGCTGTTCCTGCATAACACCACTGGTTTCATGGTGGGCACCCATTCGGAACAGAACGGCATCATCAAACACGGGTCAAAGATGATCCAGGCTGTGGCGAACTGCCAGGTGCCGAAGGTCGCCATTGTTATCGGCGGTTCCTATGGTGCCGGCAACTACGCCATGTGTGGCCGAGGCCTGGACCCACGATTCATCTTCGCCTGGCCCAATAGCCGCACGGCGGTCATGGGGCCTGCGCAGGCGGGCAAGGTGATGCGTATCGTGGCCGAGGACAAGCAACGCCGGGGCGGTCTGGAGCCGGACCCGAAAACGCTGGATTTTCTGGAACAGGCCACTGCCAAGAAACTGGAAGACGGCTCTACGGCTCTGTTCGGTACGGCTCGATTGTGGGACGACGGGCTGATAGATCCGCGGGATACCCGGCGTGTTCTGGCGTTGGTGCTTTCGGTTTGTCGGGAGGCTGAGGCTCGGCAATTGCGGCCTAATTCTTTTGGCGTTGCCCGCCTCTAGGGGAGCTTAGTCATGGTGGTTGACCCCGGAGCGGCAGGCTAACCATCAGTTGCCGCCCACACAGCCGCCACCCAAGCTAGAGAACGTGCACCAACACAATAAGGCACGGACTAACTATCACCCAGGAGAACAAAAAGTGAAATTCACAGCCGAACACGAAGCTCTCAGAAAAACCGTCCGCGATTTCGTGGAGAAGGAAATCAATCCCCACTGCGACGAATGGGAAGAAGCCGGCGAGTTTCCGATTCACGATATCTTCAAGAAGCTCGGCAACCTGGGCCTGCTCGGAATCCAGAAGCCGGAAGAGTACGGCGGTATGGGGCTGGATTACAGCTACAACCTGGTAGCCGCCGAAGAACTCGGCACTGCTCATTGTGGTGGCGTGCCACTGGCCATAGGTGTGCAGACTGATATGTGCACCCCTGCCATTTCACGCTTTGGCTCCGACGAACTCAAACGGACCTTCCTCGCCCCGGCCATTGCCGGCGATATGGTGGGCTGTATCGGCGTCAGCGAAGTCGCCGCCGGTTCCGATGTGGCGGGGATGAAGACTACCGCGAAGCAGGATGGCGATGACTATGTCATCAACGGCTCCAAGATGTGGATCACCAACAGCCCCAGGGCCGACTTTATCTGCCTGCTGGCCAACACCTCCGACGACAAACCTCACAAGAACAAGTCGCTGATTGTCGTGCCCATGAACACGCCGGGCATTTCCTTCAGCCCGCACTTGAACAAGCTGGGCATGCGCTCTTCCGAAACTGCGCAGATTTTCTTTGACGATGTGCGGGTGCCCCAGCGTTATCGCATCGGTGCGGAAGGCACCGGGTTCATGATGCAGATGTTGCAGTTCCAGGAGGAGCGGATGTGGGGCGCGGCCAACGTGATCAAGGCGCTGGAACTCTGTATCAACAAAACCATTGAATACTGCCGCGAGCGCAAGACCTTTGGGCAGCCATTGATCAACAACCAGGTGATTCATTTCCGTCTGGCGGAGCTGCAAACTGAGGTCGAAGCCCTGCGAGCCCTCACCCATCAGGCCTGTGAGCTGCATGTGG
>PBRG01000038.1 GCA_002726615.1 Marinobacter sp. | reverse complement strand
TGCGCGCCGGGTCTTCAAGCATTTCCTTGATAGCCACCAGGAACTGCACTGCTTCCTTGCCATCGATCATGCGGTGGTCGTAGGAAAGCGCCAGATACATCATCGGCTGAATCTCGACCTTGCCGTTCACAGCCATCGGACGCTCCTGAATCTTGTGCATACCCAGGATAGCCGTCTGTGGCGGGTTGAGGATCGGCGTGGAGATCAGTGAACCGAAGATACCACCGTTGGTGATGGTAAAGGTGCCACCGGTCATATCCTCGATGCCGAGCTTGCCGTCTTTGGCCTTGGTTCCGTACTCGACGATTTTCTTCTCAATGCCGGCCAGGCCGAGCGCATCAGTGTCACGAACCACGGGCACGACCAGACCGCGATCGCTTGAAACCGCAATACCGATATCCTGGTAACCATGGTAAACCATGTCGTTGCCGTCGATGGAGGCATTGACCGCCGGGAATCGCTTCAGGGCTTCGGTCGCCGCCTTGGTAAAGAAGGACATGAAACCGAGCTTGACCCCATGACGCTTCTCGAAGCTTTCCTTGTATTGTTTACGCAGCTCCATGACCGGCCCCATGTTCACTTCGTTGAACGTGGTAAGCATGGCAGCAGTCTGCTGGGCATTGACCAGTCGCTTGGCGATACTGGCGCGCAGACGGGTCATGGGAACGCGCTTCTCCGGACGCTCGCCGGAACCAACATCCACCTGCGGCATATCGCCGGCCGGCTTCGACTCAGAAGCTGAAGTAAACCCTGAAGACTTTCCAGCATCTATATGATTTTGAACGTCTTCCTTGGTCACTCGACCGTCTTTTCCGGTACCTTCAACGGCGCCTGGATCAACGCTGTTCTCCTCCGCCAGCTTACGCGCCGCCGGGCTGAGGATGGCTTCGCCAGAGGACTTGGCAGGTGCTTCGGAGGACTTTTCCGAAGTCGCTTCGGACTTACTTTCTTCTTTCTTGCTGTCATCCTTGGCTGCAGGCATGGAGTCACCAGCCGCACCTTCCTTGAACTTACCGACGACTTCACCACTTTCTACGGTGTCGCCTTCGCCCTTGAGTACTTCCTCGATAACACCATCCGCCGGAGCTACCACCTCGAGTACGACCTTGTCGGTTTCAATATCGACAATCAGTTCGTCACGTGAACAGGCTTCGCCAGGCTGCTTATGCCAGGTCGCGACTGTCCCCTCTGCGACCGACTCTGGGAATACTGGGGCTTTTATTTCAGTTGACATCTCGGATCCTTAGTTCGGTAGCTCGTCAGATTTCAAAC
Organism: Marinobacter sp.; assembly: GCA_002726615.1. Classification (GTDB taxonomy): domain Bacteria; phylum Pseudomonadota; class Gammaproteobacteria; order Pseudomonadales; family Oleiphilaceae; genus Marinobacter. The sequence goes on along the minus strand of PBRG01000038.1, from coordinate 13,225 downwards.
GCGTCGTTAACCAGTTTTTTCTGTTCTTCAATGTGAACCGACATATGGCCACAGGCCGGAGCAGCAGAGGCGTCACGACCGGCATACTGAAGATACAGCTTGGGATTATGACGATGCAGCGCATTGCGCATATGATGCTGGCTGCAATACCAGGCCCCCTGATTCATGGGCTCTTCCTGGCACCAGACCACGTGCTTGAGCTTGCTGTGCTGGCTCAGGAGCTCGTCCAGATCGTCTCCCGGGAATGGGTATAGCTGTTCGATACGAACAATAGCAACGTCATCCCGCTCGTCCGCTTTCTTGCGCTCCAGCAGGTCGAAGTAGACCTTACCGCTGCACAGTATCAGACGAGTGACTTTTTTCGGGTCGGAGGGTTCTTTCTCCGGCAATACTGTCTTGAAGGTACCCGATGTCAGGTCGTCCAGTTCCGAGGTGGCTTCCTTATGACGCAACAGGCTCTTTGGCGTAATCGCAACCAGAGGTTTACGCAGCGGGCGCTTGACCTGACGACGCAGCATATGGAACACCTGGGATGGCGTGGTTGGCACGCAAACCTGAATGTTGTGTTCCGCGGACAACTGCAGGAAACGCTCCAGCCTTGCCGAACTGTGCTCCGGACCCTGACCTTCATAGCCATGTGGCAACAGCAGGGTAAGGCCGCACAAACGACCCCACTTGTGCTCACCACTGGTCAGGAACTGGTCAATCACCACTTGGGCGCCGTTGGCGAAGTCACCGAACTGGGCTTCCCAGACCACAAGACCATTGGGTGCCGTGGTGGAATAACCATACTCGAACGCCATCACTGCCTCTTCTGAGAGCAGTGAGTCGTAGATTTCAAACTTCGGCTGGTTCTCGGCAATGTGCTCCAGGGCAATATGGTGGGCACCGTCCTTCTGGTTGTGCAGTACCGCGTGGCGGTGAGAGAAGGTGCCACGACCAACGTCCTGGCCGGTAATCCGGATGGGATGCCCTTCGTTCAGAAGGGTGGCGTAAGCCATTACCTCACCGTAGCCCCAGTTGATCGGCAGCGCGCCGGCGGTCATTTTTTCGCGATCGCTGACAATCTTGGACACCTGACGCTGAACACTGAAGCCTTCCGGCACGTGAGTCAGCTTTTTGCCCAGCTTCTGGATTGTCTTAAGGGCAACACTGGATTTGCACTTTGCAGTCCACTCATGGCCCAGATACGGCGTCCAGTCGACATACAGATCCTTGTTAGGCTCCTTGACCAGGGACTTGACCACGTGGTCGCCCTTATCCAGTTCGTCCCGGTAGTTCAGCTCGATCTGCTTGGCTTCTTCCTCGCCGATCACGCCGTCGGCAACCAGCTTTTCCGCATAGAGGTTGCGGGTGGTTGTCAGTTTGCGAATCTTTTCGTACATCACCGGTTGGGTCGCGGCCGGCTCATCCGCTTCGTTGTGTCCGCGGCGGCGATAGCACACCAGATCGATCACCACATCGTTCTTGAACTCGTGGCGGTAATCCATGGCCATCTGGGTCACAAACATGACGGCCTCGGGATCGTCCGCATTCACGTGCAGGATCGGGGCCTGGATCATCTTGGCCACATCGGTGCAGTATTCCGTTGAACGGGCGTCTTCCTGCTTACTGGTGGTAAAACCGACCTGATTGTTGATGACAATGTGAATGGTACCGCCAACACCGTAGCCCCGGGTCTGGGACATCTGGAAGGTTTCCATCACCACACCCTGCCCGGCGAACGCTGCGTCACCGTGCATAATAATGGGTACACACTGGGTGCCGTTCGGGTCTTTGCGCCGGGTCTGGCGGGCACGGACAGAGCCTTCCACCACCGGAGACACAATTTCCAGGTGCGATGGGTTAAACGCCAGTGCAAGGTGGATTTCGCCGCCCTCGGTCATGACGTTGGAGGAAAAACCCTGGTGGTATTTGACATCACCGGAACCGGAATCCGCGAGTTTCTTGCCTTCGAACTCATCAAACAGTTCTTTCGGGTTCTTGCCGAGCGTATTAACCAGAACGTTCAATCTGCCCCGGTGGGCCATACCCAAAACAATTTCCTTGGCGCCGTAACTGCCGGCTCGCTGGATCAGCTCATCCAGACAAGGAATCAGGCTCTCGGCGCCTTCAAGGCCAAATCGTTTCACGCCTGGGTAGCGGGAACCCAGATATTTTTCAAGACCTTCGGCTGCGGTCAACCGTTCCAGCAAATGCTTGCGGGTTCCGGACTCGTAGTTGGGGCGCGAACGAACCGGTTCCATGCGTTGCTGGAACCAACGTTTGATACGAGTGTCCACAACGTGCATGTATTCTGCACCGATGCTTTCACAGTACGTCTGCCGAAGGCCACCAACGATGTCCCGAAGCTTCATCGTTTCAGAGCCGAAATTCAGTGAACCGGTCTGAAACTCCAGATCGTAATCGGCTTCCGACAGCTCGTGAAAGGATGGATCAAGATCCTCAACCTGCGGGCGATTCCAGACGCCAAGTGGATCCAGCTTTGCTTCCTGGTGGCCACGGAAACGGAAGGCATTGATTAACTGGAGAACACGAATCTGCTTTTTGTCTGCATCAACCGTAGCACTGGCAGGTACACCACTGCTGGCGAGAAAGCGCTGATTGCGGGATATGTGCTCGAATTGCTGACGGATGGACGAATGATCTATATCGCGACCTTTGTAGCCATCCACGCTGGGAAGTTTATCGAAATAGCTGCGCCACTCTTCGGGAACGGCATTGGGGTCTGTCAGGTAGGTTTCGAAAAGCTGTTCAACATAGGCGAGATTCCCCCCTTGTAGGTGGGAAGTCTGCCACAACTGCTCCATTATGCTTTCGTGCATTTTGAATAGCTCACCTTGGGCTGGTGCGGGGAGCTGGCTATGGTCGGCCAGGGGTATATCTGAGTCAATACGGGTTTTTACGGGATCGACTGTGGCCACCACATCCAACAAGGATGTTTTCCGTTCCCCGGTGGTTATTATACTCAGCAAACCGTCAGGAGCCTTTTAAGCTCCCGTCACGGCCTGCGTAGTGTGCACCCTGCTAAGACTTTTGACTATAAGCCTTTGGTTGAAGGGCCCGCATCGTTGCGAGCCCTTCCGGGTGCGAGCCTTGTCAGCACAGTATAGCGTCTGTTTCAGATTCTGCTTATGTAGCCCGCTGTAGCAGAAGGTTCCGAATGTGACCAATCGCCCGTGTTGGGTTGAGGCCTTTTGGACAAACGCTGACACAGTTCATGATGCCCCGACAGCGGAATACGCTGAACGGATCATCCAGATTGGCAAGACGCTCCTCCTGTGCGGTATCCCGGCTGTCGGCCAGGAACCGGTATGCTTGCAGCAATCCGGCCGGACCAACGAACTTGTCCGGATTCCACCAGAATGAGGGGCAAGCCGTGGAACAGCAGGCACAGAGAATACACTCGTACAGGCCGTCCAGCTTTTCCCGGTCTTCCGGTGACTGGTAACGCTCAATAGCAGGCGCCGGATTGTCGTTGACCAGGTACGGCATGACCTTCTCGTACTGCTTGTAGAACAGGCTCATGTCCACAACCAGGTCACGAATCACGGGCAGGCCCGGCAATGGACGAACAACCAGCTTGTTGTTCTTGAGCACTTCCGACAGCGGCGTGATACAGGCAAGACCGTTCTTGCCGTTCATGTTCATACCGTCCGACCCGCATACACCTTCACGGCAGGAACGGCGGTAAGCCATTGAGGGGTCTTGCTCCTTGACCAGGTTCAGAACATCCAGAACCATCAGGTCCTTTCCTTCCGGGATATCCAGCTCAACGTCCTGCATATAGGGCGCATTGTCGGTTTCCGGGTTGTAACGGTACAGGCTTACTAACATTGCTCAATCCCCCTTAGTAAGTCCGGATCTTCGGCTGGAATGTATCCACCGTTTTCGGAGCGAAGTTTACATCACGCTTGCCAACACGCTTGTCCAGCGGGAAGTACAGCGAATGTTTCAGCCAGTTTTCATCATCGCGCTCGGTAAAGTCGTTACGGGCATGAGCACCACGGCTTTCCTTACGCTCATAGGCTGAAACAGCCGTTGCAAGGGCAACTTCATACAGGTTGTCGAGCTCAAGGGCTTCAATACGCGCGGTGTTGAAAGCATTGCTGGTGTCCGCAAGCTTGGTATTGCGCACACGCTTGCCAATCGCCTCCAGCTTTTCAAGACCTTCCTCCATGCTCTTGCCGTCACGGAACACGCCGAAATAAAGCTGCATGCAGTTCTGCAGATCCTTACGCACTTCGGCAACGCTCTCACCTTCCGATGCGCTGTTCAGGCGGTCAAGGCGCGCCATGGCGTTCTTGATGTCTTCCTCACTGGCGCCATCGACTTCAAAGCCGCCGCGAAGCTGCTCTTCAATGTGCAGGCCAGCAGCACGACCGAACACCACCAGATCCAACAAAGAGTTGCCACCCAGGCGATTCGCCCCGTGCACGGAAACACAAGCGGCTTCACCGCAGGCAAACAACCCGGGAATCGGCGTATCGTTGCCATTTTCATCCTGAGTCAGGGCCTGACCGCCTACGTTGGTCGGAATCCCGCCCATCATGTAGTGACAGGTCGGCACAACCGGTACAGGCTCTTTAACCGGGTCCACATGCGCAAAGGTACGTGAAAGCTCACAAATACCCGGCAGGCGCAGATTCAACGTTTCCTCCCCGAGGTGGTCCAGCTTCAACAGAACGTGATCCTTCTCTGGGCCACAGCCACGGCCTTCAAGGATCTCAATAACCATTGAGCGGGCAACAACGTCACGTCCAGCCAGATCTTTGGCGTTCGGTGCGTAACGCTCCATGAAGCGCTCACCCTCGGAATTGATCAGGTAACCGCCTTCACCGCGACAACCTTCGGTCACCAGAGTTCCGGCACCGTGGATGCCCGTAGGATGGAATTGCCACATTTCCATATCCTGCATCGGGAAACCAGCACGGAGCGCCATGCCAATACCGTCGCCGGTGTTGATCAGGGCGTTGGTGGTAGAGGCGTAGATGCGCCCTGCTCCGCCGGTCGCCAGAACCGTCGCCTTGCACTTGATGTATGCCACCTCGCCGCTCTCGATTTCGATGGCGACAACACCGACCACTTCGTTTTTACTGTTCTTGACCAGGTCTACGGCGTACCACTCGTTCAGGAAGGTGGTTCCGCCTTTCAGATTGGCCTGATAAAGAGTGTGCAGGAGTGCGTGCCCGGTACGGTCTGCAGCGGCACAGGTACGCGCCGCCTGAGCGGGGTTGTCCGGCCCTTTGGACTGACCACCAAACGGACGCTGGTAGATACGGCCCTGCTCGGTACGGGAGAACGGTAGCCCCATATGTTCGAGCTCGAAAACCGCCTGCGGACCCACGGAACACATATACTCTATCGCGTCCTGGTCACCGATGTAGTCAGAACCCTTAACAGTGTCGTACATGTGCCAGCGCCAGTCATCATTGGGATCGGCGCTGGCGATCGCGCAGGTAATACCACCTTGGGCAGACACAGTATGGGAACGGGTCGGAAATACCTTGGTGATACATGCGGTATTGACGCCAGATTCTGTCAGTTGCAGGGCGGCACGCATACCGGCACCGCCGCCACCGATAACAATCGCGTCATAAGACATGGTCTTGATATTAGCCATTAATTAAAGCCCCCAAAGAATCTGAATGCCCCAGACCAAATACACGAACATGGCCAGACCACACAGTGCCTGTACCAGGAAGCGCGGCAAGGTCGCTTTGATGTAATCCGTTGTCACTGTCCAGAGCCCCACCCAGGCGTGCGCGCCAATTGAGAGCAGTGCAAGCAGGGTAAAGATACGGAACCAGGTCTGGTCGAAAAGCGCCGACCAGCTGTCGTAAGTAACGTCAGTGGTCAGGATGAACCCGAAAAGAAAAACTGTATACAGAGCAAGCACGTAGGCGGTAACACGCTGGATCATCCAGTCGAAAACGCCGCTGCGCCCGAGATTCGTTACGCTGTTCACCATACCCAGACTCCTGCCAGAAGGATGAGAATAACGGAGATCACGACTGTGGCTTTCGCCGCGAGCCGGCCACTTTCCAGCTCTTCGCCGATGCCCATGTCCATCAGCAGGTGCTTGATACCCGCAACCAGGTGGTACAGCAAGGCAGACAGAATGCCCCAGGTAATCAGCTTCGCAAGGAAGCTGTCCAGCAAGCCACTAACCCGACTGAAGCCCTCTTCCCCGGAAAGGGAAAGCTGAAGCCCGTACAGCATGAAAGCAACACCCACAAAAATGATGATGCCACTGACGCGATGCAGTATGGNCGTGATGGCTGGCAGCGGAAAATGAAACTTGCCGAGATCGAGATTTACTGGTCGTTTGCTATTCACAGCGCTCTCACACTCTCTCTTGGTTCCGCGGGGCCGGAAAAACCGGATGCGGATGGTTGGTATGTAACGATCGGCATGCTGGACGGATCCGGCACACGATGTGTTCAGGAGGGAGAAAACCGGCATGCGCTCTTCTAAGATCTGGCGCTGCGGCCTGTTATATCCCCGATTCCGGGCTACGGATTATAAGGAGTACCCTTTTCAATTACAAACGCGCAACTCTGCCAGAGCCCGTAAAATCAGGCTCCAGGACCCTCTATAAAGAGGATTGACAAATCCAATTCGACCGCGAAAGCGGCCGTATTCCGGATTTCCCTGATTTACAGGAACCGTCAAATAATGGGTTTTATTGCCTCCTCCATTGACAAAAAAAGCCAACGCCCTATATTTTGCCGCCAGTTTTGCGATAATACGCGCCTTCTAGCGCTTCCAAATGCTGATAAATAGGAGAGCACCATGACCGACAGGAAAGCCACGCTTTCGGTGGGTGACAAGTCCATTGAGCTACCGGTTTACTCAGGCACCGTCGGCCCTGACGTCATTGACGTGAGAGGCCTTGTCCAGGAAGGCGTTTTTACGTACGACCCTGGATTTGTTTCCACCGCAGCCTGCGAATCCCAGATCACCTACATTGACGGAGCCAAGGGCGTTCTCCTTCACCGGGGCTACCCTATAGAGGAGCTGGCAGAGAACTCGGACTACCTGGAAGTCTGCTACCTTCTGCTTAACGGCGAGCTGCCGACCGCGGAAGAGAATAAGCGCTTCCATGACACCATCAAAAACCACACGATGTTGCACGACCAGATGCGCAACTTCTTCCAGGGTTTTCGCCGTGATGCGCATCCGATGGCCATCATGTGTGGTGTCGTTGGAGCCCTGTCAGCCTTCTATCACGACCAGATGGACGTAACCAACGTCGAGCAGCGGGAAATCACCGCCCACCGCCTGGTTGCGAAAATGCCGACCATTGCAGCCTGGTGTTACAAGTACAGCATTGGCCAGCCGTTCATGTACCCTCGCAACGACCTGACCTACTCCGAAAACTTCCTGCAAATGATGTTTGGTGTTCCCTGCGAGGAATACAGGCCGAACCCGATCCTGGCCAAGGCGATGGACAAGATTTTCATCCTGCACGCCGATCACGAACAGAACGCGTCGACCTCAACCGTGCGCCTGGCCGGCTCTACCGGCGCCAACCCCTACGCGTGCATCGCGTCTGGCATCGCGGCTCTCTGGGGCCCCGCCCATGGCGGCGCCAACGAAGCTGTTCTGGACATGCTTGCGGAAATCGGGGACGAGTCCAACATCGAGAAATTCATAGCCAAGGCGAAGGACAAGGATGACCCCTTCCGCCTGATGGGCTTTGGCCACCGGGTCTACAAGAACTTCGACCCGCGCGCCAAAGTGATGGCTGAAACCGCGCACGAAGTCCTGACCGAGCTTGGCCTGGAGAATGATCCTCTCCTGAAGATCGCACAACGTCTCGAGAAAATTGCCCTTGAAGACGAATATTTCGTCCAGCGCAAACTTTACCCGAACGTAGACTTTTACTCCGGCCTGATTCTCAAGGCCATTGGCATTCCGACGTCCATGTTTACCGTCATATTCGCACTTTCGCGGACCATTGGCTGGTTCTCACACTGGAATGAAATGGTCAGCGGCGACTATCGCATTGGCCGGCCGCGCCAGCTGTATACAGGCTCCGAAGCAAGGAGCTACCCCAAGAAATAGCATTCGGATAGCCGTAATCGAAAGGCCGCTATACCAGCGGCCTTTTTTGTGCCCTCACATTCTGCAATGATTGATATTTCCTTCACGCAAACAACAACCACGTCCGGAGAAACAGTGATGAACGTAACGGCAGCATTTATCGGTCTCGGCGTAATGGGCTACCCAATGGCGGGCCACCTGGCAAATGCGGGCTTTTCAGTCCGGGTATGGAACCGAACACATGGCAAAGCAGAGACTTGGGCCAGCGAATACAACGGAACGGCCTGCAACTCCATAGCGGCCGCCGTTGGTGAAGCAGACTTTGTGTTTACCTGCGTGGGTGCCGATGTTGACCTGAAAAAAGTCTACGAAGGCCCGGAGGGTATCATTGCCAACGCCAAGCCCAACGCCGTGTTAATCGACCACACAACTGCCTCTGCAGGCATTGCGGAGCAACTGGGTCAGCTCGCCAGGGCCCGCAACCTTGAGTTTGTTGACGCGCCGGTATCCGGTGGTCAACAAGGCGCGGAAAACGGCCAGCTTACCATCATGTGTGGCGGGGAGGCCGACGCTTTTTCGCAAGCGAAACCACTGATGGAACGTTACGCCAAGGCCCTGACCCATATGGGTCCGGTCGGCAGCGGACAGAAAACAAAAATGGTAAACCAGATTGCCATCGCTGGCCTGGTTCAGGGGCTGTCGGAAGCCCTTCACTTTGCCGAACAGGCAGAGCTGGACGTGCGCAAGGTCGTCGACGTTATATCCAAGGGAGCCGCGCAGTCATGGCAGATGGAAAACCGCTCAGGCACCATGATTGATGGTGAGTTCGAACACGGTTTCGCTGTTGACTGGATGCGCAAGGACCTGGCGATCTGCCTGGAAGAGGCGCGAAAGAATGGCGCCAGGATCCCGGTCGCTGCGATCGTCGACCAGTTCTATGGAGATGTTCAGCAGATGGGAGGTAGCCGCTGGGATACTTCTTCGTTGATACAACGGCTACGCAAGAAATCCTGAGGTTCGTTTTCAAACAACCAGCAGGATGGGTATCAAGCCCATCCTGCCATGAAGCAGCTCCTCACTTCTCTTTCGGCTGCCACTTGCCGCTCACAAACCACGCAGACCAACCCGTTGCTTTGCCGTCTTTTTCCGACATCACGTACTGTTCCTTGCTCTTCCGACTATAACGGATAACCGTCGGATTTCCTTCCGGATCACGTTCCGGAGCGTCCATCAGGTAATCGTACTTCGGATCAATTTCCTTACGATGCGGCTTGATCTCCATCACCAGCGGCGGACGCGTTTCCCGGTTCTTGGGAAACTTGCTGGCAGCCAGGAACAAACCGGAAGCGCCGTCACGAAGCACGTAGGTGTCTTCCACTTTCTGGCACTGCAGTTCAGGCATCGGCACCGGATCCATCTTGGGCGGCGCAGGCTCGCCGCTTTTCAGCAGCTTGCGGGTGTTCTTGCATTCGGTGTTGGTACAGCCGAAATATTTACCGAAACGCCCGGTCTTGAGCTGCATTTCAGAGCCGCATTTGTCGCACTCCAGGGTCGCCTTCATAGCCCTTGATACGGAACGTGCCTTTCTCCACTTCATAGCCGGAACAATCGGGGTTGTTACCGCACACATGAAGCTTTCGGCCCTCGTCCACAAGGTAACTGTCCATGGCAGTTCCGCATTTCGGGCACCGTCGCTTCTTGCGCAAAAGACGGCTTTCACCTTCACCGTCGACGTCTTCGTCGGCGCTGACGACTTCGTCACCGGAAACCAGGTTGATAGTTGTTTTGCAACGTTCTTTGGGTGGCAGGGAGTAACCTGAACATCCCAGGAAGACGCCGGTACTGGCCACCCGGATCTGCATCGGGCGACTGCACGTCGGACATGGAATGTCGGTCTCGGTCGGGGTATTCGCCCGCATACTCCCGTCTTCGCCGCTCTCAGCGGTTTCGAGTTGCAGGCGGAAACGACCGTAAAAGTCGTTGAGAACCTTTTTCCAGTCCACCTCGCCACCAGCGATGTCGTCCAGCTCATCTTCCATTCTGGCGGTGAAGTCAAAGTCCATGAGGTTCGGAAAGGATTCCGACAACCGCTCGGTGACGATCTCGCCCATCTTTTCGGCGTAGAAACGGCGATTCTGCAGACGGACGTAGCCGCGGTCCTGAATGGTGGAGATAATCGATGCGTAGGTGGATGGTCGTCCGATCCCCTGCTTCTCCAGCTCCTTGACCAGGCTCGCCTCAGTGTAGCGCGGCGACGGCTTGGTGAAATGCTGGCTGGGGTCGAGCTTCTTCAACGCCAGGGTTTCGTCGACCTTGATATCAGGAAGCGCGACGTCTTCATCTTTCTTGCCCGACTGGGGTGCCACCTTGAGGAAACCCTCAAACTTGATGATCCGGCCCCGGGTACGAAGTTCGTAATCACCGTTGGCGACCACAATGGACGTGCTCAGGAATTCAGCATCCGCCATCTGGCAGGCAATAAACTGGCGCCAGATCAGGTCGTAGAGTTTTTCAGCGTCTTTCTCCAGGCCGCTTATATCAGCCGGCCTACGACTCACATCGGTCGGTCGGATGGCCTCGTGAGCCTCCTGGGCGCCCTCTTTGCTGCCGTATACCCTTGGCTTCTCCGGCAGGAATTTATCGCCGAACTGCTTTTTGACAAATTCGCGGCAACTGCTCACGGCGTCCTGACTCAGATTGGTCGAGTCGGTACGCATGTAGGTAATGAAGCCAGCTTCATAGAGGCGCTGCGCCAACATCATGGTTTTCTTGACGCTGAACCCCATCCGGTTGCTGGCAGCCTGCTGCAGCGTGGAGGTAATGAAGGGAGCAGAGGGACGGGAGCGTGTCGGCTTGTCCTCTCGTTTGGCAACCTTGAACGTGCCATTCTCCAGGCGCTCAACATGATCGGCACTCTGCTTTTCACTAACCGGACGATAGACTTTATCGTCGTACCGGGTCACTTCAAAACGAACGGGTTGCTCGGCCTGCTTGGACGCCAGATCTGCATGCAACTGCCAGAATTCTTCGGGAACGAACTTACGAATTTCCCGCTCACGTTCGACGATAAGCCGCACCGCAACCGACTGAACCCGGCCGGCCGAAAGACCGCGCGCAATCTTGGCCCACAGCAATGGCGATACCATATAGCCGACAACCCGATCGAGGAATCGGCGTGCCTGTTGAGCGTTCACGCGGTTGTTATCGAGGTTTCCCGGGTCCTTGAAGGCTTCCTGGATGGCACGTTTGGTGATCTCATTGAACACAACGCGACGATATTTTTCCGGCTCACCGCCAATGGTTTGCTGGAGGTGCCAGGCGATCGCCTCCCCTTCACGATCCAAATCCGTCGCGAGGTAGATATGATCGGCGGATTTCGCCAGCCGCTTGAGTTCGCTGACAACCTTTTCCTTGCCGGGCAGTATCTCGTACCGGGCGCTCCAGTCCTGGTCAGGGTCGACTCCCATACGGGCAACCAGCTGCTCCCTGGATTTCCGCTTCTTGTGAATCACCTTTTCTTCCGGGCTCATCTTGCGGGTCAACGCGGCCTGCCTGGCGCGTTCTTTTGGATCTGACGTTGAGCCGCTACCGCTGACAGGAAGGTCGCGAATGTGCCCGACGCTGGACTTCACAATGAAGTCGGACCCCAGGTATTTGTTGATGGTCTTCGCTTTCGCTGGCGACTCGACAATAACGAGGCTTTTACCCATATCGGAGATCTGTGTCCTTGGCGATAATCGGTTAAAAAATCAGCAAACCGTAAACTCGCTGTAAAATCAGTCGGCTAGAAAACAGTCCATAGCCGCCACAAGTGTATAGGTGCATTGTTTTACAGGGTCAAGAAAAGCAAGACAACCCATTCTTTTATTTCCAGGCGCCTTTTTCTACAGTCAGAGACAGGAAAGCCCGGCATTTGCCGGGCCTCCTGAGACAGCGTTACTGATTACGGTTAATGAATCAGAGACGCTCCCACACCGTTGCAATGCCCTGCCCCAGGCCGATACACATGGTGGAAACACCAAGCTTACCGCCTTTGGCCTGCATGACGTTCAGCAGGGTTGTGGAGATACGTGCACCGGAACAACCCAGCGGATGCCCAAGGGCAATCGCGCCACCGTTCAGGTTCACTTTCTCTTCCATCACACCCAGCAGTTTCAGGTCTTTCAGGACCGGCAGGGACTGACCCGCAAAGGCTTCGTTCAGTTCCCAGAAGTCGATGTCTTCGACTTTCAGGCCTGCACGCTTCAACGCCTTCTTGGTGGCCGGAACCGGACCGTAACCCATGATCGCGGGATCACAGCCGGCAACGGCCATGCTGCGGATCCTGGCGACCGGCTTCAGGCCCAGTGCCTCGGCACGTTCTGCGGACATCAGCACCATGGCTGCTGCACCGTCAGTCAGCTGCGAGGACGTACCTGCAGTTACTGTACCGTTTTTAGGATCGAACGCTGGCTTCAGCTGACCCAGTGATTCAACGGTGGTTTCGGGACGAATGGTCTCGTCTTCCTCGATCAGCACTTTAAAGCCGTTCTCGTCATGGCCTTCAATCGGAACGATTTCGTTCTTGAAGCGGCCTTCCTGAGTGGCTTCGTGAGCCAGACGGTGTGAACGTGCGCCAAACTCGTCCTGCTGCTCGCGGGTGATGCCGTGCATCTTGGCGAGCATTTCCGCGGTCAGGCCCATCATATTGGACGCTTTGGCAGAGTACTTGGACGCAGCCGGATTGTGGTCAAAACCGTCGGTCATGGGAATGTGACCCATGTGCTCAACACCGCCCACGAAGAACACGTCACCGTTGCCAGTCTGGATCGCCTGGGCGGCGGTGTGGATCGCGCTCATGGCAGAACCACACAAACGGTTCACGGTCTGCGCAGCAGACTCATGAGGGATACGGGTCAGCAAAGAAATCTGACGCGCCACGTTGAAGCCCTGCTCCTTGGTCTGGTTTACACAGCCCCAGATCACATCTTCAACTTCTTTCGGGTCGAGCTTCGGGTTGCGCTCAAACAGTGCTTCGATCAGCGCAGCCGACAGGGTCTCCGCACGTACATTGCGGAAGCAGCCGTTTTTGGCACGCCCCATCGGAGTCCGCACGCAATCGACGACGACAACGTCTCTCGGATTAAGGCTCATAGATCTTTCTCCGTTCGGAAATCTCGTTCAGGGTTAGCCAAAG
>PBRG01000037.1 GCA_002726615.1 Marinobacter sp. | reverse complement strand
TACCGAACCGGGTGATACCTTGCTGATGATGACAGACGGCGTGATGGAGGCTGAGAACCGGCAGGGTGAGATGTATGGAGAACAACGCCTTATCCGCTCGCTCGATGAGATGAGCCGGCAGGGCTCACCCTTTGAAACCATTATGGCCGGTGTTCGTACCTTCACGGGAAATCAGCCCGAACAGGACGACCTGACGTTGATCACCCTGCGAATGGCGGAAGACGCAGAGCTGGCCGGTATCTCCGATCGACTGCCTCAGTCGGCGCTGGAGGGGCCGGCGGAGTGGCGCTGTGTCTACGAGGTTCAGGATCGAACCCTGGGCCAGTTCAGCCCCCTGCCTTTGCTGCTGCACATCTGCATGGAGGTGCCGGGGTTACGCCGGAAGAGTGGTGAGATATATACGCTCTTGGCTGAGCTGTACAGCAACGCACTGGAGCACGGTGTACTTGGCCTGTGCTCCGACTGGAAGGCGACACCCGATGGATTCGGACAATACTACGCCGAACGTGAGCGAAGGCTGGCTGATGTAGCGGGTCACTTTATACGCTTTACGTTGACCCATACCATGACAGGTACGGGCGGGCGGTTGGCCATTGTCTGCGAAGACAGCGGCAGTGGCTTTGATTTCAGCAGGGAACGTCCGGAGGCTGGCGATGAACGCCGCTATTCAGGCAGGGGGTTGCTGTTGATACAGAAGATTGGGCGTTCCCTGAACTACCGGGAACATGGTACCAAGGCTGAAATTGTATATGATTGGTATTTTTCTGAGGTTGCTGGCCGTGAGGGCAGTACCACCCAACAACCAGGGGGTTGGTCATGACGGACAAACCACACCTTGATGAAGAAGCGTTGGCCGAGTTGCAGGAAGTTATGGAGAATGAGTTCGACATTCTGATCAACACCTACCTCCATGATTCCTCTGACCGTATTGCACATTTGCGGGCGGCACTCGAAAAATCGGACGCCGACGCGTTCGCAAAATCCGCTCACAGCTTTAAAGGCAGTTGCATCAATATTGGAGCTCCCCGACTGGGCGAACTTTGCTTCGAGGCGGAAAAGGCGGGCCGCGACAACCAATTGTCACAGGCCGGAGCAATGCTCGACGATATCGAGAATGAATTCCGACAGGTTGAGGGCACGCTAAGACGTTTTATTGCGTGACGCGAATGAATGGCATCGCTTTTGCTTTGACATCGTACAGGTACGTTGAAAAGCAGAATAAGCGTACTGAAAAGGGGTCTGCAGTGTTCAGATACCACCGTCATTCAGTAAAAGCGGCAAGAGGTTGCCATGTCCCAAATGGTTCTTCCCCAGGCTTCTTCACAGGGCCCACAGGCCGATAGCGGTTCGAAAAGCGTCTCAGGCAGCCGGGAGAAAAACGGCGAGAGCCCGTTTGACTCGGTCTCCCGGGCGGAGCAGCAGCGTATCGACCGGAAACAGGCTGAAAAGCGTGACCAGGCGCGCGCCGAAGACGATGCCCGCAGCGAAAAAGCCGGTCTGAATAACACTGAAAGCGCGGGTTCTGGTGACCTTGAGGAATCGTCAGCCGATACACAGGCTCGCAACGTGGATGCCCAAGGTAACGATGATCCCCAGGGTAAAGATGTGCCATCGAACCCATCCGCCGACGGAGAGGAATCTGGTCAGGCCCCGGAAGCGCTCTCTCCGCTGTTAACGGTTCAGGAGCTTTCGGAGGAGGTCGTTCCCCTGACGTTCTCCGATTTGCAGGCCCTGCTGATGCCGGCAGGAGGCAATACGACGTCCGCGGCCATCGCTAACCCAGGCACGGGCAACGGCGCGATGCCGGGGGTGCAGGCCTTTGCCGGAATGATTGCCGGTTTGCCCGGGAATACCGCAGGCAAACACAGCTTGTCGACGGGTCAGGGAGCGGGAGCAAGTGCCTCTCAGGGGCTGGCATTGACTGAGGCTTTGCTGTCGGGCGTGGGGGCCGAAGGATCCCGTCCACAGGAAACACCGTCGCTGCAAGGGGCTATACGCTTCCAGTCTGCAGTGGAACTGGCTAATCAGCAGATGGCCAACCCCAACACCGCAAAGCTGCCCGCCGAGGCCACTGCCTTACGGGGATACGCCACCTCTATTGATGTGCCGGTCAATCATGCGGAATGGGGCGACAAGCTCGTTGGCAAACTGACCTGGCTGACGGCGAGGAATATGTCGGTCGCTGAAATACATCTCACTCCGCCTGATATGGGGCCTATGGAAGTCAGGGTTCAAGTTCAGCAGGAACAGGCACACATTACCGTCCATTCCGCCAACCCGGCCGTGCGAGACCAGCTTGAACAGCATAGCCACCGCCTCAGGGACATGCTGAGTGAGCAGGGGCTCTCACTGGACCAGTTTGACGTCAGTGATTCATCGCAACAGCAAGCCGGTGAGGATGATGCCAGGGAGGGCAACAGGGGTGATGGACCGGCACTCGCCGATGTCGGTTTGGACGATCAGGATCTGCCGCCTGAATCCCTTGATCTGACCTGGAAAGGCGAAGTTGATATCTTTGCCTGACCTTGGTGGCCGGTCACCTGATGATTGCCATGACTCTCCCTTTGCCCATCCTCCCCAGCAACGCTAAACTGCTGTTCCGATAGGGAGGATTGGGCTATCTGGCCCGTCCTTTGCTTAAACCTCTTTATAACCGTTCCGGTTGACGGATTTCTGGCAGATCTACGTTATGGCTGAAAACAATGCGCCCCCTGAGGCGCCGGCAAAAAAAGGTAAGCTCAAGCTGATTCTGATGCTGATCGTGGTGCTTGTTCTGGCGGTCGGATTGTCGGTATTAGGTACGATGTGGTTCTTGGGCGGCGGCATCCCAGGCATGGGCGATGCAGAACAGGAAGACAGCGCGGAGCAGGATGAAGTGTTTGTGCCCAGCACCTACACGGTGCTGGAAAAGGCCCTGGTCACGACAGTACAGGCCGAAGGGCGGCAGCGCTATGCCCAGGTGTACCTGGCTTTCGAGTCTCAGGACCCGGCAGCGCTGGCTGCGGCCGACCGGCACATGCCACTGCTTCGAAGCCAACTGATCGGTGTGCTCGGCGGCCGGGACTTTAATGAGTTACAGACACCGGAGGGCCGGAAGTCGCTGGCCAATGATATGCTGACAACCGTCAACAGTGCGCTTGAGCAGGAAGGGGAGCCGCCCTTGCTGGCCGTGCTGTTCAGGAACTTTGTCGTGCAGTAGAGAAAGCGTTAGAAATGCATTAGAGATGTGTAGAGACTTAATAGAGAGTGCAACAGTGCCCGGCTAGGGCGGACATCACAGGCAGAGAAACGTATGCAGGATTTACTGTCACAGGACGAAATTGACGCGCTCCTCCATGGTGTGGACGACGGCGACATTGATACCTATGATGAAACCGACGAAGCCGGTATCAAGTCCTACGACCTTGCCAGCCAGGACCGCATTGTCCGTGGCCGGATGCCCACACTCGAAATGATCAACGAGCGTTTCGCCCGCTACACCCGGATCAGCCTGTTCAATCTGTTGCGCCGCAACGCTGATGTGTCCACCGGTGGTGTTCAGATCATGAAGTTCGGCGAGTACATCCATACCCTTTACGTGCCCACCAGCCTCAACCTTTGCAAGGTCCGCCCGCTTCGGGGTACCTCGCTGTTTGTTTTGGACGCCAAGCTGGTCTTTAAGTTGGTGGACAACTTCTTCGGTGGGGAAGGCCGACACGCCAAAATCGAGGGCCGCGAATTTACCCCGACGGAAACCCGTATCGTACAGATGGTGCTTGACCAGGTGTTTCATGACATGCGGGAAGCCTGGCATGCGGTGTTAAAGGTGGATTTCGAGTACCTCAGTTCCGAAGTCAACCCGGCCATGGCCAACATCGTCAGCCCCAGTGAGGTGGTGGTTGTGAGCACCTTCCACATTGAGCTTGATGGTGGTGGTGGCGAGCTGCATATGGCGCTGCCGTACTCCATGATTGAACCCATAAGGGATGTACTGGACGCCGGCGTCCAGAGCGACATTGACGACGTGGATGAACGCTGGGTCAGTGCGCTTCAGGAAGACATCAAGGACGTGAATGTTCCCATTAATACCACGGTTTGCCGCCGGCGCATTTCTCTTCGCGACATTGCCAAACTGAAGGAAGGCGACATCATCCCCGTGGAAATCCCCGAGTTACTGACCCTGACTGCCAATGGTATTCCGGTCTACAAAGCCACGATGGGAACCCGTGATGGCAAGCTGGCGCTAAGGATTCATGACCGGGCGACGGTGCCCAAAGTGAAAAAACAACTGAAGGTGGGACGCAATGGCTGACGACGATAAGAAAGACGAGCAGGAACTCAGCGAAGACGAGAAGCTCGCCGCGGAGTGGGAATCCGCCATGGAAGAGTCGGGGGATGCCGACGAAGATGGCCGCGAGGACGAGTGGGCTGCGGCCATGGCAGAGGCTGGAGAAACCGACGACGATGACGGCAGCGATGACGTCAAAGATAATGTCCGTGCGGCACCCATGGAAGAGTTTCCGGAAGGATCGAACTTCAGCCAGGGCACTGGCCCCGCACCGGATCTGGATGTCATCCTCGATATTCCCGTGACCATTTCCATGGAAGTGGGTAACACCCAGATTCCGATTCGCAACCTGTTGCAGCTGAATCAGGGCTCGGTCATCGAACTGGACCGGCTGGCGGGTGAACCGCTGGACGTGCTGGTCAACGGCACCCTGATTGCCCACGGTGAAGTGGTCATGGTGAACGAAAAGTTCGGTATCCGCCTGACGGATGTCATCAGCCCCGGCGAACGCATCAAGCGGTTGCAGAAATAGTATGGCGCGGATGCATCGGTCAGCTGTCCACTATGGCCTTGCCGGCGTTTTATTGACGCCGGTTATGCCCGTCCTGACGTTCGCCCAGGAACAGGAAGGGCCGTCTCGGGAAGCCACCACCGCACCGGATACTCTGGTCACCATGCTGACGCTGGGAGTAGGCCTGCTGGCGGTGATCGCCATTATCTTTGGTTGCGCCTGGATTGTAAGGCGCATGAGCGGAATGACGGGTGGCAATACCCGGGCCATCAAGGTGGTCTCGGTGATGCCCATGGGNACGCGTGAGCGGATTTCCCTGATNGAGGTCGGCGGNAAACAGATTCTGATNGGNGTTACGCCATCGGCCATTCGAACGTTGCATGTGTTTGATGAACCGGTNGTCAGTGCCGGTGAGCCTGTGCCCAGTGATTTCGCCCGTAAACTCCAGGGAATGATCGGAAAATCCTGGGGTTCCGGTTCTTCATCGAAGGAAGGTTCCTGACATGGGAGTGCATGTGTCCGGGCGCATTCTGGCTTTGCTGACCCTTTTCACGCTTACGGCCTGGGCTCCCGCTGCACTGGCGGATATCCCCGGTATTCCGGCCTTCACTGTAACCCCGGGCGAGGAAGAAGGCGTTCAGGAATACTCCGTTTCCCTGCAGATCCTGGCGCTGATGACGGCGCTGACCTTCCTGCCTGCCATGTTGATGATGATGACATCGTTCACCCGCATCATCGTGGTGTTTGCGATTCTGCGTCAGGCTCTTGGTTTGCAGTCCACGCCTTCCAACCAGATTCTTCTTGGTCTGACTCTGTTCCTGACCATCTTCATCATGAAGCCGGTACTGGAAGAGGTGAACGAAGTGGCGCTGCAGCCCTATATGCAGGAAGAGCTCAGCTCTTTGGAGGCGGTGGAGCAGGCCAGTCAGCCGTTCCGGAATTTTATGCTGGCGCAGACACGGGAGAGTGACCTGGGATTGTTTATGCGCATCGCGGACGAACAATACGAGACTGCTGAGGATGTCTCCTTCTGGGTACTCTTACCGGCGTTTGTGACCAGTGAGCTCAAAACCGCGTTCCAGATCGGTTTCATCCTGTTTATTCCGTTTCTCATCATCGACATGGTGGTTGCCAGCGTTCTCATGGCCATGGGTATGATGATGCTGTCGCCAATCATTATTTCGCTACCGTTTAAAATCATGCTCTTTGTGCTGGTGGACGGCTGGGCCCTGATCATGGGTACCCTGGCTGCAAGTTACGGGATATAGGGAAAGCAACGCCATGACACCCGAAACCGTTATCGATATTCTGCGTGAAGCTCTGTGGATGATCGTACTGTTAGCGAGTCTGATTATTGGGCCCGGCCTGGTGATCGGTCTTGTGGTCAGTACTTTCCAGGCGGCCACGCAAATCAACGAACAGACTTTGAGTTTTCTGCCTCGCTTGCTGGTCACCCTGATCACCATCATCGTAGCTGGCCCGTGGATGTTGACCCAGCTTCTTGATCATGCGAACCGACTGATCACCAATATTCCTTATTTGATCGGCTGACCGCGCATGCCCACGGAAATATCTGCCGACCTGATCAACCAGTGGGTAGGTCAGCACCTGTGGCCGCTGTTCCGGCTGGCCAGTTTCATGATGGTCATTCCCTTTATCGGCACCCAGCTTGTCCCGGCACGGGTTCGCCTGGGGCTCGCTCTTATTATCACCATCCTGGTAGTACCCATGATCCCGCCGGTGCCTCAGGTGGACGCATTCAGTGCTGACGGGGTTGTGATCACCTTGCAGCAGATCCTCATTGGTGTAGGGATGGGATTTGCCCTGACGGCCCTGTTCCAGCTGTTTGTGGTTGCCGGCCAGATGATCGCCATGCAAATGGGCCTTGGTTTTGCCTCCATGGTCGATCCGGCCAACGGCGTGAGTGTGCCGGTATTGGCGCAGATCTACACCATCACCATTACTTTGCTGTATCTGGCCATGAACGGGCACTTGGTGGCGTTCGAAGTGTTTATTGAGAGCTTCCGTACTATGCCCATTGGCCTGGAAGGTCTGGGACAGGCTGGTGTGTGGCAGCTCGCCCATCGCATAAGCTGGATATTTGTGTCCGCTGTCTTGCTGGCCCTACCTGCTGTCACCGCCGTGTTTATCGTGAATATTTCCTTCGGTGTCATGACTCGCGCTGCTCCCCAGATGAACATTTTTGCCCTGGGCTTTCCGATTGGCCTGATTTTTGGATTGTTTGCCATATGGGTACTGCACGCCAATTTTCTGCCACATTTCGAGCAGTACACCCGGGAGACGTTTGAGTTCATGCGGAACCTGCAAGGGCAGCCTTAGTAACGACGGGAAACCATGGCCGAAGAAAACGACAACAGCCAGGAAAAAACCGAAGAGGCCACCCCCCGAAGGCTTGAGAAAGCCAGGGAGGACGGCCAGACTGCTCGTTCCAAGGAGCTGGCGACCATGGCTGTTCTGTTGGCTGGTGCTGGCGGCCTGCTGATGTTTGGCGCGTCGATGGGTGCCTCCCTGGAAAGTATCATGCGGGACAGCTTTGTGTTGGAGCGTTCCGCCATCTTCGACACCCGGCATATGAGCGTTCAGTTGATAGCCTCCGCCAAAGAGGCTGCCCTGTCTCTGGCGCCCTTGATGATTCTCTTGCTCGTCGCTGCAGTCGCAGGCTCAATCGGGATTGGTGGCCTGCTGGTCAGCGGCAAAGCCATCGCTCCCAAGCTCAATCGGATGGACCCCCTCAAAGGTCTCAAGCGCATGTTCTCCATGCGTTCACTGATTGAACTGGTCAAAGCCATCCTGAAAGTAGGCCTGGTAATGGCCGTAGCAATCCTGATATTGAACCTCCGAACTGATGATCTGCTTAGCATCGCAGAAGAGCCTGCGAGATCGGCCATGGAGCATGTTGTGTGGACCATGGCCTGGAGCTTTTTCATCCTTGCCTGCGCCACCATTGTCATTGCCGCGATCGACGTACCGTTCCAGATCTTTGATCACCAGAAAAAACTGCGCATGACCAAGCAGGAGGTGAAAGACGAATACAAGGACTCGGAAGGCAAGCCGGAAGTGAAGGGCAAGATCCGTCAGTTGCAGCGTGAGATGGCTCAACGTCGGATGATGCAGGATGTACCGGGCGCGGATGTGGTGATCACTAACCCGACGCATTATGCGGTGGCGTTGAAGTACGATCAGAAGAAGATGGCGGCGCCGATTGTGGTGGCGAAAGGGTCGGACGAAACGGCCTTCAAGATTATGGAAATTGCCCGCGAGAACAAGGTGGAGATTCTCCGCACGCCACCTTTGGCGCGGGCGGTTTACCACAACACTGACATCGGTGGTGAAATCCCGGATGGCCTGTACATGGCGATCGCTCAGGTGCTTGCCTATGTGTTCCAGCTCCGCCAGTTCCGCAAGGGACGGGGCGAGAAGCCTCAGATGCCGAAGTTTCCGATTCCTTCGGATTTGCGGCGCGACGTTTGAGTTGGGTGCTGGCCTGTTGGTACCTAGCCTGTTGGTTTGGGGGAGGTGGTTCTGCGGGCGGGCTGCCCAAAACACGCTCCTTCGGCACATCCATGTGACGCTTGGACTCCGCCATCCATGGCTCCGTACAGTTTTGGGCAGCCCACCCGCAGAGCCACTTCTTTCATCATAGATATCGCCAAAATCGTCAAAACCTTTCTCGGGTTTCCTATTATTCGACCTTGCCTGCTTGCGATAACGCCGTTGATCGAGAGGGTGTGGGGAAGGGACTCCCAAAAACGTGGAGCGCCATGGATGGCGCGACCGAGCCCTACAGGGACGTATTCACGGGCGTTTTTTGGGAGGCCCTTCTCCATACCCGTCACCATAGAACTAACAGGCTACAAGAGGTCTAGATCCGGGCCTCAATAACCCGAACCATTGGATCGTGACGGCTCTCAGGAATCGGAAGTCGGCCATAGAACTCAACAGGGTTATGGACGGCAACCGAGGGAAAGCCGCAGCCCCGGAAGTGCTCAGCAGCTTGCTGATCGTCCAGGAAGTGGAAGCTGACATCACTGCGGGTAACCGTGCTTAGCAGTCCGCCGAGGCATTTCAGGGCACCGCGTAACAGCGGCTGGTTCGGCATCAGGTAGCTTTCAGACAGGTAGACTGAACCCGGGCGCTGTTGCAGCAGTGCCGCCAGGCGTTTCCAGAATTCGGAAATAACGGGCAAGGAAAAATAACTGGTCAGTCCTTCGGTGACGACAACCACCGGTTCTTTGCTGTCGAACGCTCTCGCGAAAACCGCTTCCAGCGTCTGTTCACCGGATTCCGCCAGGATATCGATGGGCATTACCTGATGGTGATCGCCCAGGCGGCCGGAGGTCAGGAGTCTTGCGGTTTTTTGGGTGGCCATGTCGGGGAGATCGGCTTCCACCATATGGAGGTGTGGGTGCTTTTCCCGCAAGCGAATGCCCCTTGGAGACATGCCGCAGGCAATTTCCAGAACCTGGGTGACGCCACGTTCGAGGGCCCGTTCGATCAGGTGATCGATGATCAGGTGGCGTTGCAGCAGGAAGGTGCGGATGTTGCCGCCAATGAGCGTTTTGCTGCCCACCTCGAAGGGCGTCATCAGGTGATACAGCCAGCGCCCCTGCTCCGTCGCAAGCGCTTCGTCGGAGAGGCCGTACCGGTGCCATACGGCACCGGTATAGAGGGCAGTAAAGCTGATGCCGGAGCTGTCAGCCGCCTTCATTGGCCGATGGTCAGTGGGTGTCTTTCTCATGAATTCTTGCGCCCCAGGCTTCGCCCTTGCCTGGCAGGATCAGGTTCAGGGCTATGGCAACCACCGCGCAAAGGGCAATACCTTCCAGATTACCAATCGCCATGCCGCCGATCCCGAAGACCAGGGTGATAGCAACGATCACCAGGTTGCGTGCCTGTGACAGGTCGACCTGGTGACGGATCAGGGTATTCAGGCCGACAACGGCAATAGAGCCGAACAACAGGCACAGGATACCGCCCATGACCGGCGCTGGGATGGTTTGGAGCGCTGCGCCGAATTTGCCGATGAACGCCAGCACAATGGCAATGCACGCCGCCCAGATCATAACTTTTGGATTAAAGTTCTTGGTCAGCACTACCGCGCCAGTGACTTCGGAGTAGGTGGTGTTGGGCGGGCCGCCGAGGGCCGATGCAGCGCTGGTGGCAAGGCCGTCGCCCAGCAGGGTGCGGTGCAGGCCGGGTTTCTCAAGGTAGTTTTTGCGTGTGACGGTACCGATGGCGAGGATGTCGCCAATGTGCTCAATGGCTGGTGCGATGGCCACAGGAATCATGAACAGGATGGCTGCCCAGCTGAACTCCGGCGCCACAAAATTGGGGATGGCGAACCAGGGCGCGTTGGTGATGGGGGACAGGTCCACGATACCGGCAAAGGCTGACAGTATGTATCCGACAATAATGCCGAACATGATCGGGATCAGGCGGAAGATGCCGCTGGACCAGACTGCCATGATCACGGTCACGGCCAGGGAGATCATCGCAATCCAGATGGCGGTGTCGTAGGGCACCAGTTGTTGCGCGCCGTCACCGGTGCGGCCGGAGGCCATGTGGACGGCAACCGGTGCCAGGCCAAGGCCGATCACCATGATCACCGGACCGATAACCACCGGGGGCAACAGACGGGTGATGAAACCGGTACCGCGCAGGCGTACAGCGCCACTCAGGATGATATAAAGGATGCCCGCAGCCATCAGGCCACCGAGTGTTTCCTCAAGGCCGAAGCGCCCCTTGGCGGCAATGATCGGAGCGATAAAGGCGAAGGATGAGGCCAGGAAAATGGGAATCTGGCCGCCGGTGACGATGTGGAAAATCAGCGTGCCAATACCGGCGGTGAACAGCGCAACGTTGGGATCAAGGCCGGTAATCAGGGGCATCAGTACCAATGCGCCAAAAGCCACCAGCAGCATTTGTGAGCCGGCGATGGCCTGTTTCCAGACCGGGTCGGTGCTATGGTCCTGCATGGTTAGACGTCCTTCTGCTTGGTGCCGAAGATTTTGTCGCCGGC
>PBRG01000036.1 GCA_002726615.1 Marinobacter sp. | reverse complement strand
TCGATTAACCGGCGATCTGGCCGACAAACGGGTTGGCGAAAGTGAAGAACAGTGCGATACCAACACCGATCATGGTTACGGCGTCCAGCAGGCCAGCAACGATGAACATTTTAACCTGCAGCATCGGGGTCATTTCCGGTTGACGTGCGGCGCCTTCCAGGAACTTGCCAGCGAGGATACCAAAGCCGATAGCAGTACCCAGGGCACCCAGGCCGATCAGCAGTGCAACGGCAATCGCGGTCATTCCAACTACAGTTTCCATGATAACTCCCAGTTTTCAGTTAGGTTTTCAGTTTAAGGGTTTTGGTTTTCAAACTACGTTTTAATGGTTCCGATCAATGACTGTCTTCGTGAGCCATGCTCAGGTAGACAATCGTCAACATCATGAAGATGAACGCCTGCAGCGTGATGATCAGAATGTGGAAAATGGCCCAGGGTACCGACAACGCCCACTGTGCCCAGAACGGCAGCAGGGCAATCAGGATAAAGATCAACTCACCGGCATAGAGGTTACCGAACAGACGCAGTGCCAGTGAAATGGGCTTGGCCAGCAGGCTCACACCTTCCAGCAACAGGTTAACCGGTACCAGCAATACTTTGAGAAAGAAGTTGTCGGACGAGAACGGGTGCAGGGTCAGCTCCCCGACAAAACCACCGACGCCTTTGACCTTGATGCTGTAGTAGATGATCAGGAAGAACACGGAGAGCGACATGCCCAGTGTGACGTTGACGTCCGTAGTCGGCACGACCTTCATGTATTCCAGACCCATCATGTGGAACANCTGGNGCAGGAAGTCNACCGGNACCAGNTCCATCAGGTTCATCAGGAAGACCCAGCAGAAGATGGTCAGCGACAGTGGCGCAATCACCTTGTTNCGGCCGTGGAAGGTNTCTTTGACACTGGTATCAACAAATTCGATCAGAATTTCAACAAAGTTCTGGAGACCACTGGGNTGCCCGGAGGTCGCTCGCTTTGCTGCCACGCGAAACAGAATCAGGAACAGGGCGCCCAGCGCAACAGCCCATCCGAGAGAATCCACGTGAACNGCCCAGAAACCCATATCAGAGGCTTCCCGGGCATTGTGGGCCATGGTCCAGCCTGCTTCCGACATCACCGAACCATCAGCACGCTCATAGCCGGCCGGAAGTTTCCCNTAGGTGAGATTCTGGAGGTGGTGCTGGATATACTCTGATGCGCTGCCTGCCATAACGTTCTCTCAGGTCCTGTTAGCTTCGCTGCGTTCTGCGGCTCGCAAGGAGCGGAGTCAACCAATTGGTGACCAACATGATCGCAAATGATAAAAAAAGTGCCGCTATATCAAGCGACGGAATCCATTTGAACACCATCGTAAACAGGATGGCGCACAGGATGAGCTTGCCGGCCTCACCCTGGTAAAAAGAACTCATGATCTGCCNGGCAGACCGCGCGCCGGAGTAGCGGAAAGCCTTGAAGGCAAAATAGCCGTGGGGCAGAAGAAAAATAAGCCCCCCAAGCAGTGCTGAATAACCGGCCACCTGGCTTTTAAAGAGGAAGGCCAGACTGACGACGACCAATACCACACTTTCTATTACAAACCATCGTGCGATGGGCGGACGCTGTATCCCNCCCTGTTCAGCCTTCGTCATGGTATTTCCCGGTTGCCACACCGCTTTGGCTCGGTGCCGTTTATTAATTAGACAATCGCACCGATACAAGCGCCGCAGATTATATGTGTTCAATCTACACGAATCAACAAAACCGGAATTGTCTCTCCGCCCTGAAACACGCAGAAAAACTGGCGTTGGGGGAAATGGGGACACAAATAGACACCAAANCGAAGGGGCAGCACTATATGTAGTGGTACCTAGTCAANACTGACCTTTGGTACCCCGTCGTTGGTCGCAGAGTGCCAGCACTAAATTGTTAACAGCGGCACTGTGGGAATCCTGCCAGGAGCGTTACTTGATATGGCCCAGAATGCCATCCANCTCGTCGAGNGAGGTGTATTCAATCACCAGTTTGCCCTTGCCACGCTGGCCATGGTCAATCGACACCCGGGCACCGAGTCGCTCGGCCAGGTCGTCCTGCAGNGCGCGGATGTTCGGATCCACTTCACCCTTGGTTTTCTTGCGGTTCGGCGATTCCTGTTGCACCCGGCGAACCAGGGCTTCCGTCTGCCGAACCGACAGGGACTTCGCGACCACCTGCCGCGCTACCTGCATTTGCTGCTCAGGCTGAAGCGTAAGCATGGCACGGCCATGCCCCATTTCCAGGTCGCCATGTTCCAACATAACACGAACGTCTTCCGACAGGCTGATCAGTCGCAGCAGGTTGGTGATGGTGGTACGGGACTTACCCACCGCTTCNGCGACCTGAGCCTGGGTCAGGCCAAACTCATCCTGCAGACGTTGTAGTGCAAAGNCTTCTTCGATGGGATTGAGGTTCTCGCGCTGGATATTCTCAATCAGCGCCATGGCGATGGCGGCATCATCCGGCACGTCACGGATAATGGCAGGAATGCGGTCCANCTCGGCCATCTGGGTGGCTCGCCAGCGGCGCTCGCCTGCGATCAACTCAAAGCGGCCTTCGGCAATCGGGCGTACGACAACGGGCTGCATCACACCCTGCTGACGGATGGAGTCAGCCAGTTCCTGAAGAGCCGCCGGGTCCATGTCACGGCGAGGCTGGAACCGGCCACGTTGGATCAGGTCGATCGGAACTTCCCGGAGCTCACCGTCGTGGTCCTTCAGTTCCTGGTCCAGGTTGACTCTGGAGCCCTGCAACAGAGCGCCCAGTCCGCGCTCACCCAGTCCTCGTTTCTTCGCCGCCATGGTATTTGTCATTCTTCCCGATGAAATATCTGTGTGCAAAGGAGAGGTAGTTTACACGGCAACNGCCGCNGATGTCTTTTGCGATCCATGCCGGCGTACCATTTCACCGGCCAGGGCCAGGTAGGCCACCGCGCCCTTGGACGCGCGATCGTATTTCAGCGCCGGCATACCATAGCTCGGGGCTTCCGCCAGCCTCACGTTGCGGGGGATCACCGCACGGTAGACCTTGTCGCCGAAAAACTCGTTGAGCTGGCTGGAAACATCCAGGGTCAGGCTGTTGCGGGGGTCGTACATGGTGCGCAGGATGCCTTCTACCTGCAGGTCCGGGTTGACGGTTTCCTGAATCTGCTCAACCGTGTTCATCAATGCCGCCAGGCCCTCAAGAGCATAATATTCACACTGCATGGGAATCAGCACCGTATCCGCCGCTGACAGCGCATTGACGGTCAGCAGGCTGAGGGACGGCGGNCAGTCGATCAGGATGTAGTCGTAGTTCTCCCGCACCTTGTTCAGGGCCAGACGCAGGCGATGCTCGCGGCCGATTTCGTTCATCAGTTCCACTTCGGCAGCGGTCAGGTCGCCGTTGGCCGGCAGTATGTCGAACCCAGAGACTTCAGCCCGGAAAATGACCTCGGCTGCCGTTGCCCGTTTGGTGAGCATGTCGTAGCCGGAGAGCTCCAAGGCATTCTTGTCCACACCACTGCCCATGGTGGCGTTGCCCTGGGGGTCCATATCCACCAGTANCACNCGGCGNTTNGTNGCNNNCANNGANGCAGCCAGNTTNACGCAGGTGGTGGTTTTACCCACNCCGCCTTTTTGATTGGTCACTGCAATCACACGCGCCATGACTCGCCTCCTGTCGTGAAATTCTGATGGCTGGAATCCCGACCGATCACCAGCAGGTGACGGTCGCCGTCCGAGCCAGGTACCGATAATGACTGTCGGGATGTTACCTGCCAACCCGCTGGCAGGGCAGCCACCTCATCATCCGGAAACTGACCTTTCATGGCAAGGAACTCACCCTCATCCGCAAGCAGATGCCCGCACCAGTTGACGAGGTTATCCAGTGCCGTAAACGCACGACTGCTGATCTGCCGGTATCGGATCGCGGGATCACAGCTTTCAGCCCGGCCGTGAATGATCTCCACATTTTTCAGGCCAAGTTCCAGCACACACTGGGTCAGGAAGCGGGTTTTCTTGCTGTTGCTGTCCAGCAGGGTAAAACGCCTGTCGGGTAACGTGATCGCCAGGGGGATGCCGGGCAACCCGCCCCCGGCACCAACATCCAGCAGATGGTCCGCGGTGACAAACGGCAGGATACTGAGGCTGTCCAACAACTGGCGCGACACCATCTGTCGTGGCTCCCGCACAGCCGTGAGGTTATAGGCGCGGTTCCACTTATTCAGCAGGGCCAGAAACGCCAGCAGCTGTTGCTGGCTGGCGCTGTCCAGTTCCAGGTTGAGGTCAACCAGGCCCTGGGCGAGCTGGCGTTGCCAGAGTGCATCGCTCATGGGCGCACTCAGGCGGATTGCTTGCGCAGCAGGTCGCGCTTCTTGAGATGTACCAGCACCTGGGAAATGGCGGCCGGGGTCACACCCTGGATGCGTGAAGCCTGGGCCACGGTTTCCGGCCGTACTTCCTTGAGCTTCTGCTTGATCTCGTTGGACAGGCCACCAATGGCATCAAAATCAATATCATCCGGTAAACGGGTATTTTCGTTCCGGCGCAGGCGCTCGATTTCGTCCGCCTGGCGGGAGATATAGCCCTCGTACTTGATCTCGATTTCCACCTGATCCGCCACCGCCGGGTCGTCTGCGTGGCCTTCGGCCATGTCAGCAATGTGGCGATAGTTGATCTCGGGGCGCCGCAGCAGCTCCGCCAGTGTCTGGTCACGGTTCATGGGCTGGCGCAGGTGGCTGTTGGCGGCGTCCCCACCAGAGGTGCCCGGATGAATGCGTGTGGTTTCAAGGCGCTGACGTTCAGCCGCGATGGCTTCACGCTTGCTGTTGAAGGCCTGCCAGCGTTGGTCATCCACCAACCCAAGCTTGTGACCGGTTTCCGTCAGGCGAAGGTCGGCGTTGTCCTCCCGCAGGATCAGTCGGTATTCGGCACGGCTGGTAAACATGCGGTACGGCTCGGAAGTACCCATGGTGATCAGGTCGTCCACCAGAACGCCAAGATAGGCTTCGTCACGGCGGGGGTACCATTCGTCCTTGTCTTGAGCACGCAATGCCGCGTTGATACCCGCGAGAAGGCCCTGGGCACCGGCTTCTTCGTAACCGGTGGTGCCATTGATCTGGCCCGCAAAGTACAGGCCCTGGATGAATTTGGTTTCCAGGGTGTGGCGCAGATCCTGTGGGTTCAGGAAGTCGTACTCAATGGCGTAGCCGGGCCGCGTAATGTGGGCATTCTCGAAGCCGGGAATGGTGCGCACAGCGGCAAGCTGGATATCGAACGGCAGACTGGTGGAGATGCCGTTGGGGTACAACTCATTGGTGGTCAGCCCCTCCGGCTCCACGAAAATCTGGTGCGAGTCCTTGTCGGCAAACCGGTTTACCTTGTCCTCGATGGAGGGGCAATAGCGAGGCCCGATACCTTCGATGTTACCGGCAAACATGGGCGACCGGTCAAAGCCACTGCGAATGATGTCGTGGGTTTGTTCGGTGGTGCGGGTAACGTAGCAACATACCTGTTCAGGATGCTGGTTGCGGGAACCCAGGAAGGACATCACTGGCGCCGGATCATCACCCCACTGCTCCTGCATCACGGAGAAATCCACGCTGCGAGCGTCAATACGGGGTGGGGTGCCGGTTTTCAGGCGCCCGACGTTGAACGGCAGTTCACGTAAACGCTGTGCCAGCGCGTTCGCCGGTGCGTCACCGGCACGGCCACCGGAATGCTGCTGCATGCCTATGTGGATAACACCGCCAAGGAAGGTTCCGGTGGTCAGCACCACCGTGGGCGCGCGAAAACGAATGCCGGACTGGGTAACCACACCGGTGATGCGCCCACCATCCACAATCAGGTCGTCAGCGGCCTGCTGGAACAGGGTCAGGTTGGGCTGGTTCTCGAGGATTTCGCGGATGGCCGCCTTGTACAGCACCCGGTCTGCCTGGGCGCGGGTGGCTCGTACCGCCGGTCCTTTGCGCGAGTTGAGAACGCGGAACTGGATTCCCGCCTTGTCGGTGGCCATGGCCATGGCGCCACCGAGGGCATCGATTTCCTTGACCAGATGGCTCTTGCCGATACCGCCAATGGCGGGGTTGCAGGACATCTGGCCCAGGGTCTCGATGTTGTGGGTCAGCAGCAGGGTCTGCGAACCCATGCGTGCAGCCGCCAGCGCGGCTTCAGTGCCGGCATGGCCACCACCAATGACTATGACATCGAAACGGGTCGGATAATCCACAACATCACCTCGGCAAACGGGGATTCAGAAAAATTCTCGGTCTCAGGAAACAGCCTGAAAATCAGGGCGGGGAGTATAACGCCTCACCCGGTAAATTGCAGTCAGAATGTGCAAATTTTAACCAGACATGAGGGATTATCGAAAGACCCCGGGCATTACCTACCCGGTACATAGGGTTCCACGCCGGGTTTCACGAATAGTGGATAACCGAAATCTGACGGATATCAGCGGCTTGTAGACACCTTTTCAGAAAACTTTTCAAGAAAGTTATCCACACCTTAGATGTGTTCTAAAACGCCTTATAATGTCACTTAATTATTTGTTTTTAAATAAGTATTTTTGTTTTAACCAAAGCTTATCCGAAGGTTATCCCATAAATTATCCACAGGTTGGTGCTACCTGCGGTAGAAGGAACCCACCACTGATCGGCAGCCAGTATGTTTTCGGTAAACACTCTGAACCCCGGTCGTTAGAACTGATCCATCTCTTTTGACTGCGGCGCGGCCGTCATGCCGCGGCCACCGGGGGACTGACTGGCCTGTTTTTCAAGTTCCAGTGCAATCGCGTTGGTGGACTTGGCAAACCGTGCCAGCAGGTTATAGAGCACAGGAATGATAAACAGGGTCAGGGTTGTGGCAAACACCAGCCCGCCGAGGATAACGATACCGATCGAAGCCCGGCTTTCCGCACCCGCACCCGTTGCGAGCACCAAAGGCACGGCGCCGAAGACCGTGGATATGGTGGTCATCAGCACCGGCCGGAAGCGCAGACTGGCACCTTCCAGAATCGCGTCCTTCACTTCATAGCCCTTATCGCGGAGCTGATTGGCAAACTCAACAATCAATATGCCGTTCTTCGCCATCAACCCCAGCAACATGATGATGCCAATCTGGCTGTAGATATTCAGGCTGATGCCGGCCCACCACAGGCCCAGCAGGGCTCCGGTGACCGCCAATGGTACTGACAGCATGATGATCAGCGGGTGAATCCAGCTTTCGAACTGGGCCGCCAATACCAGAAAGACAATCACGAAGGCCAGACCAAAGGTGACGTAGATCGCCGACGACGATTCCTGGAATTCCCGCGATAGTCCCTTGTAGCTCACCCTCGCCTCCGGCGGAAGGTTATCCACAGCCAGGTTGTTCAGATACGTCAGTGCCGACCCCAGATCATAGCCATCGGCCAGCGAGGCACTGATGACAACTGCCGGCAAGCGGTCGATGCGTCGCAGGTCGGGATTGGCGCCAATTTCCTCCACCGACACCAGCGCCTGGAGAGGAATCAGGGTGCCTCCTTCGCGAGGGCGCAGGAAAATCTGGCCCAGGTCTGACGGCGTTGCCCGATCAGCATCTGCAGCTTGTAGAATGACGTCGTATTCGCGTCCACGGTCCAGGTAGGTGGTGACTTGTCGTGACGCCAACATGGTCTGCAGTGTCAGCCCCACATCTTCGATGGTGACATCCAGGTCCGCAGCTCTCTCCCGATCGATGGAAACGCGCAGTTCGGGGCGGGTCAGCTCGAAATCAGTGTCCAGGTTCAGCAGGTTCGGGTTGTCCTTCGCTCGTTCGACGATTTCCTCGCTCCAGGCCTGCACACTTTCGTAATCCGGCCCGGCCACTACAAATTCCACCGGTTGATCAAAGCCGCGCTGACCGAGCCCTGGCGGGTTCACCGCAATCGCACGAATACCCGTGATCTCACTGAGTTTTCCCCGCAACTCGCTGGTTATTTGCTGTTGTTTGATATTGCGATCTTCCCAGGGCACCAGGCCCATGATCATGAAGGCGTTGTCCTCTTCGTCGCGGAAGCCAACGATCGATAACAACCGATTGGAGACACCCTCTTCCAGGTAGGGCAACAGGTCCTGCTCCGCCTTGCGCACGTAGTGATCGGTGAACTCGACCGTCGAACCCCGGGGCGCGCTGGTTGGCATAATGATTACGCCCCGGTCTTCCGTGGGCGCCAACTCCTGCGGCAATCTTGGGAAAATCACCGTGGCAACGATCAACCCGGCAAGCCCAAGTCCCAGCAACAATCCGGGCTGGTTGAGGGAGAAGCTGAGCATCCGTTCGTAGCCGTGGGTCAGGCCATTGAGCACTTTTTCACTGGCCGCCCACAACCGGTGTCCTTCCGCCGATTCCGGGCTATGCCGCAACCATTTCGAGCACAGCATGGGTGCCAGGGTAAGTGCCACCAGGCTGGACACCACCACCGCCGCAGCCAGGGTGAAGCCAAACTCGGCAAACAGTCGCCCGATGTTGCCGCCCATAAAGGAGATGGGTACGAACACGGCTACCAGGGTGAGCGTGGTGGCAATAACGGCAAAGGCCACTTGCTTGGCGCCGCGATAGGACGCCAGCAGTGGAGGTTCGCCCTCATCGATCCGGCGCTGGATGTTTTCCAGCATGACGATGGCGTCGTCTACCACCAGACCGATGGCCAGAATCACCGCAAGCAGGGTCAGCACGTTGATGGAGAATCCAAGGAAACCGAGCCCGATAAAGGCGCCGATAACCGCCACCGGGATGGTCACCGCCGGTATCAAGGTGGCCCGCCAGGAGCGCAGGAACAGAAAGATCACCAGAATGACCAGGGACACCGCAATGGCGAGCGTAAATACCACTTCCTTGATCGACGCGCGGATGAATATCGACTCGTCGTAGCTTTCTGCAATCGTCACTTCCGGGGG
Organism: Marinobacter sp.; assembly: GCA_002726615.1. GTDB lineage: Bacteria > Pseudomonadota > Gammaproteobacteria > Pseudomonadales > Oleiphilaceae > Marinobacter. The sequence continues at coordinate 4,449 of PBRG01000036.1, read as the reverse complement.
CAGTGTTTCGCGTATTTTTTCCAGCTCAGCGCGCACGGCATCGGAGACCGCCACCGTGTTGGCCTTGGACTGGCGAATAATGCCCATGCCGATTGCGGTCTTGCCGTTGGCCCGCAGTCGGCTGACATCAGACTCCACCCCCATCTGGACATTGGCCACCTCGCCCAGGCGCAGAAGGTCATTGCCGTCGCGACGAATCACCAGATCACGGAACTGCTCAACATTGGTGAGCCGGCCCTCCGCACGCACCGTGAAGTTGCGGGTGGAAGAGTCCACCGAGCCGGCTGGCAGTTCAACGTTGTTGGCTCGCAGTGAGCGTTCCACCTCAGCTACGGTGATATCCCGCGCGGCCAACCGTTCACGGTCCAGCCAGACCCGGATGGCGTAGCGCCGCTCACCACCAATGCGTACGTCGGCAACGCCATCCAGCACGGACAGTCGGTCGGCAAGCACCCGTTCGGCAAAATCGCTCAATTCCGCACTGTCCCAGATGTCACTGCGCAGGGTCACCCACATCATCGGGCGGGCGTCCGAATCGGCCTTCTGGACCACCGGCGCCTCGGCCTCTTCGGGCAGCTGATCGGCAATGCGGGACACGGCATCGCGCACATCGTTGGCAGCAATATCGACGTTGCGGGAAATGGTAAATTCGATACTGGTCCGGGATTCGCCCTGTTCGGTGGAGGACTCAATGGAGCGAATACCTTCGATTCCGCTGATAGCCCCTTCAACCACCTGAGTGATCTGGGTGTCCACCACTTCGGCGGCGGCGCCAATGTAATCCGTGGAGATGGACACCACGGGTGGGTCAATGTCCGGATACTCCCGCACTGGAAGCCCCAGCAAAGCCGCCAGGCCGAAAACCACAATGAGAAGACTGAGAACCGTCGCAAAGACAGGACGTTTAATGGAGACATCAGACAGGATCACGGTTCACGACTCCAGGGAATTGGCAAAGCGGTTGTCGGGGACCACATTCTCCCCTTCTACCACACTGATCCTGTCGCCACTGCTCAGTCTGTCCTGGCCGGTTACGATCACCTGCTCATCCAGCGACAGTCCGTCAACGATTTCCACCAGGCCAGGCATCCGGGACCCCAGGGTCACCGACACCCGTCGGGCAATACCGTCTTCGGCCACGAACACGTATTTTTCATCACCACGAATCATCACCGCCTGCTCGGGAATGACCAGGGATTCACGTTCGCGGAGCGTCAGCGTGGCCGACATGAACTGGCCAGGCTTGAGTTTGCCATCGGGATTGTCGACCAAGGCCCGGACCGGCAGTGTTCGGCTCAGCTCATCAATTCGTGTGCCCAGCTCCACCAGTTCACCGCCAAAAACTTCTCCGGTATAAGCCGGCGACGTGCCCCGCACGGTCTGGCCAATGTGAATCTGGCCGAGGAAGCGCTCTGGGATTGCGAAGCCCAATTCCATCTTGGTGGTGGAATCCAGTGTTGCCACCGACGTGCCTGCACCGAGATAGGTTCCCAGGCTGATATCGGAAAGGCCAATAATCCCGGCAAACGGCGCTTCAATACGGTGATTGTCGAGACGGGTACGGGCCGCCTCACGCTGGGCTTCCGCCACATCGACAGCGGTGCGCAATTCATCCACCTGGGACTGGGAAATGCTATTGTTGGTCTGGAGCTTCCGCGCGCGATCAAACTGGCGACGGGCATCGGAGAGGGTGGCTTCTACCACTTGCAGATCGGCACTGGCCTGACGATCGTCCAGACGCAGCAACAGGTCACCGGCCTGGACCCGCTTTCCTGCATCAAGGTTCATTTCAACGACACGACCGCTGACTTCGGTGGTCAATTCCACCTGATCCCGGGCCCGAAGGCTTCCCACCGCCCTGACGGTGTCACTGACCAGCTCCATTTCGGGAGTGACCGTATTCACCTTGCTTGCAGGGCGTTCCCGTTGGGCGTCCGCCGCCTGCTCCCCGGTCAGATGCTGCCAGGAGAACGCCCCCCCGGCGGCCAAAGCTACGAGTACCAGCGCGATCAACCATTGCTTTACCATAATGCATTATCCGTCTGCTTGATTGTGTCCCAACAACCGGCTGAAAGTTCAACATAGGCTATCGTTTGCTGATCACCAGCACGATCTCCCCGACTTCAATCCCCCATTTGGTCATGGTGGTCTGGTTGATCAGGGTGTCCGGTGTAATCAGGTACATCCAGTCATCCATGCGGACATCAATAGTGCCGTCTCCATAGGACACCCGCAGGACATAGTTCATGTTAATGGCATTGCCTTGCCAACGCATGGTGCCCGGTTCCACCACATCACCGGCATCGGCGTGCAATGCGCCGTTGTCGGGTGTCAGTGTCCATACCCGGGTCTGTATTTCGCCATCGTCGAACCGGAATTCCTCATCCAGGGTGCCGACGCCGTTGCTGTCCCAACTGGCGGAAATATCCGCATCGAAGGTGCGAATCACTTCGCCCGAGAAATCCTTGACCACACCCCGGGCAGAAAGTTCGCCGGTAAAGAATTCCCGGGGCGTCAACACCGGCCCGCGGTCACTGTAGTCCTCAAGCGCCGGCCCGGCACAGCCGGCAAGCAACACTGTCGCCAACAATAACCAGAGACAGCGGGGCAAACCAGTGATCCTGCTCGTCCCAATCGATATTTGCATGATATTTACACTCCCCTGGTAATTCAGAATGGATGATCGGCCCTTCAAATACGCCCATCACGTTGCTACCGATCATTAGAGAACGTCGGCGTGCATGCTCGCGTCATTTCAGCCAATTGTCCTTTTTGACAGGGGACATGGCGGTTTCCGTCAATGGCAGGTCGCCGGCAATGCCGTAAAACATCGGGCAATGGAAACAGAACCACAGAGGTATTTGCTATGCCGGTGTACAAGGCACCCTTGCGCGACATGAAGTTCCTGCTCAACGAGGTTTTCGACTACCCGGGGCACTACACTCGCTTGAAGACCGGGGAGAACGCCACTCCGGATATCGTCGATGCGATACTCAACGAATGCAGCAAATTCTGTGAAGAGGTATTGAGCCCGCTCTATCAGAGTGGCGACGAGGAAGGCTGCAGACTGGATAACGGCGAAGTCATCACCCCCACGGGCTACCGTGAAGCCTATCAACAGTATGCGCAGGGTGGCTGGCAGGGTCTGTCTGCACCGGAGGAGTACGGCGGGCAGGGACTTCCGGCCTCCATGGGCCTGTTCAAACAGGAGATGATGGGTACCGCCAACTGGTCTTTCTCCATGTACCCGGGTCTGTCGATGGGAGCCATGAACACCATCTTTCTGCACGGCAGCCAAGACCAGAAGCAAACTTACCTGGTACCACTAACCGAAGGCCGGTGGGGTGGCACCATGTGCCTGACCGAGCCCCAGTGCGGGACCGATCTGGGACAGGTGAAAACCAAGGCGGCCCTTCAGGAAGACGGCAGCTTCAAACTCTCCGGCACCAAGATCTTCATTTCCTCCGGTGACCATGATCTGACCGAGAACATCGTTCATATTGTGTTGGCCCGTTTGCCGGATGCTCCGAAAGGCACCCGGGGCATCAGCCTGTTCATCGTGCCCAAGTTCCTGCCTGACGGGAACGGTGGCGTTGGCGAAGCCAATGGCGTGAGCTGTGGCAGCCTGGAAAAGAAAATGGGGATCAAGGCCTCAGCCACCTGCGTGATGAATTTCGATGAGGCCATCGGCTTCCTGATCGGGCCGCAGAACGAGGGGTTGAACTGTATGTTCACCTTCATGAACACGGCGCGGATCGGCACCGCCATCCAGGGTGTCGGCCCGGCGGAACTGTCCTACCAGTGGGCGCTGGAGTACGCCAAAGAACGCCGCTCCATGCGCGCCCTGTCAGGAAAGAAGGAACCGGAACAGGTGGCCGACAGCCTGATTCACCATGCCGATGTCCGCCGCATGTTGCTGACCCAGAAAGCCATTGCCGAAGGCGGGCGGGCGATGCTGTATTACGCCGCGCGGCTCGCTGACCATATGGTGGAAGGCCACACCACCGGCGATCAGAAAAAGGTCGATGCCTACGATGACAAACTGGGGTTCCTGACGCCTATCCTCAAAGGTTTCCTGACAGAACTGGGTAACGAAGCCGCAAACCATGGGGTTCAGGTCTTCGGGGGGCATGGGTACATCCGAGAGCACGGTATGGAACAGATCGTGCGCGATACCCGGATTGCCACGCTCTATGAAGGCACCACCGGTATCCAGGCGCTGGACCTGCTGGGCCGCAAGATCCTGATGAGCCAGGGCGAATCGCTCAAGGTCTTCACCAAGGAGATCCACAAGTTCTGTCAGGCCAGCGAAGGCAGCGAGTTTGCCAATCCGCTCGCCGAGCTCAACCGCGAATGGGGCGAGCTGACCATGGCGGTGGGCATGGGCGCGATGCAGGACCGCGAAGCGGTCGGCGCGGCCAGTGTCGATTACCTGATGTATGCCGGCTA
>PBRG01000035.1 GCA_002726615.1 Marinobacter sp. | reverse complement strand
GTGCCGTACTTGACCAGCAGCTCACCCGGGCCGAGGGAATTGGGCACGCCCACGGTAACCATCAGCATCTCGTTGGCCGCCAGCTTCTGCAACACCGCTGTCTGTGCCTTGGCGGAGAAGTGCAGGCCGCCGTATTCCTCCGGAATGATCATGCCGAAGAATTTCTCTTTCTTGAGGAACTCCCACAAATCTGCCGGCAGATCAGCACGTTCCACGGCCAGGTCCCAGGCGTTGCACATGGAAATAGCCTGGGTGCACTGGTTGTCCACAAAAGCCTGCTCTTTCTCAGACAGGCCCGTGTTACGGTTGATCAGCAGGCTGTGCCAGTCAGGGCGTCCGGTGAACAGCTCGCCATCCCAACTGACGGTCCCCGCTTCCAGAGCCACCTTTTCGGTGTCAGACACCTTGGGAGCGACTTTCTTGAACATGGCGAATACCCGCGGGGTCAGCCAGTTCCGGCGAAATCCCGGCAGGCCTGCAGCGGCGGTAACAGCGGCGCCGATGAACAGGGTGAGCGCGAGTAGACCCGACGCCAGAAACAGTGAAAGCAGGCCTGTTACCACCATCACCCCGATAGCGGGTTTGGCGCCGGATTCCTTGCGCATCACAACAAGAAGGCCGGTAACAGCAGCAAGAAACAGTATGAAAGTCATCATGGATACTCTCTGTCGTCCGTGGTTTCGAATGTCAAAAACTACATTTTGTTACGTTCAACCTACCTGATCAGATGAATCCTGACCAGCAACTGGTTCACCATCAGGCAGTTACAATAACGCGAATGCCTTCCAGGGACAGGCTGGCCTGCCCCAGTAATGTCTCTGCGGCACCCAACTGTTTACGGAAGAAATCGATTTCGTCGTTCCGAATGGTCGGATTGACCTTCTTCATTGCCTCAAGACGCTGGATTTCCGGCCCGAACACGTCTCTGACCTGCGCCAGCGCCGATCTCTTCAGTGGTTCCAGATGCGGCTCGGCCAGGCGCTCGGCATGATCGACCATGGTTTCCACCTGCGGGCGAATCTGCGGCACGATGGCCTGGGCGGTCCGCCTGCGGATGTTCGAGCACATATCGTTGAGGCGGTCGTGAGGCAGGGTTGCCGACAAGTCACGCCCGTTCACATCCACCAGCAACCTCAACGGCGAGACCGGCAGGTACCGGGACAACTGCAGCGATTCAGGCGCCGGGCAATGTACGGCATACAGGGCCTCCAGCAACAGGGTACCGGGTGGCAGCGCCTTGACCGTCATACTGGCCAGAGCCGCCTTACCCAACCCGGAACTGGTGACCGATTCCATGATGCCGGTCACCAGCGGATGCTCCCAGCTCATGAAGGCCATGTCTTCACGTTCAAGAGCCTGCTGACGACTCCAGGTAACGGTCAGGCCGTCTTCCGGCAGTTCGGTCACGTGTCCGGCCTGGTATTGCTCTCCCGGCCTCAGCACGTCGGCATGCTCGGAATGATCCTCGACATCAACGCCGAGAATATCGCAGGCCTCGATCATATAGTCACGGAGCTGGGCAGACTCCTCCTCGGATTCGATCTGGCTGATCAACGCCTCTGCCACGTCCGGACGGCAGGAGTTAAGCTCAATGAGTGCGTCGCGACCGTTGCGCAACAACGTACGCAGGCGCTCGGCCTCGGCAAGGGAGGCATCCACCAGTGCCGGCAGATCGTCCGTCGCACCCTCAATCACGGCTCGCCACTGCGCGGCCACGTAATCGTGGACAGCGACACCCACGGAGCAACTTTCGTTGAACGCGTTCAAGCCCTCCTCAAACCAACGGTACTGGACCTCCTGGGCCGTTCCCTGCAGGTAGGGAATATGGATGTCGATGGTGTCGGTCTGGCCAATACGGTCGAGCCGGCCGATGCGCTGTTCCAGCAAATCCGGGTTGGCGGGCAGGTCGAACAGGATCAGGTGATGGGCGAACTGGAAATTGCGCCCCTCACTGCCGATTTCCGAGCAGATCAGCGCCTGGGCGCCCTGTTCAGTATCGGCGAAGTAAGCTGCGGCCCGGTCGCGCTCGATCAGGCTCAGGTGTTCATGGAAGGCGGCGCTACGGATACCGGCACGCAGCTGCAGATAGTGCTCCAGGGCCATGGCGGTCGAAGCGTGGGCACAGATCACCACCACCTTGGCCGGCTTCAGGCCGGTCAGGGTCTTCTCCAGCCAGGCGACACGGGGATCGTCCGCCAGCCATTGTTCTTCGTCCACGGCCGTTTCGGGCGTTAACCCGGCAACGCCCTGGCAAACATCTTCTTGCAGGTAGAGTTCCGGGCAGGGTAACGCAACCGGTAGCGGATGGCGCTCCGGGAACCCCTTGATGGTGGCGCGGGTGTTCCGGAACAGCACCCGACCGGTACCGTGACGGTCCAGCAAGGCGTCCACCACGGCCTGCGCCGGCTCCTGGGACGCCATCAACTCTTCAAGCTCATCACCCAGCCAGCCCTTGAGGGCCTTCCGGTCTGCGTCGGAGAGAGCGGTTATGCCTTGCTCTCGGATATGGGAAACCACCCCATTGATCACTTCGTACTGCTTTTCCTCTTCCCGGAAGGTCTCCAGATCGTGAAAACGTGCCGGGTCCAGTAATCTCAGGCGGGCAAAATGGCTGGCCACCCCCACCTGCTCCGGGGTTGCGGTCAACAGCAGCAAGCCATTGCTGGCGTCTGAAAGCTGCTCGACCAGCCGATATTCAGGGCTTGCCACCTCCGGGCTCCAGGCCAGGTGATGGGCCTCGTCCACCACCATCAGGTCCCAACCAGCGGCAACGGCATCCGCCTGAGCCTGTTCGCTGGTCATCAGGAAATCCAGGCTGCACAGTGCAAGCTGTTCACTCTCGAACGGATTTTCATCGGCATCGGTCAGGTCGTCACCCTCTTCCGACAATCCCTCCAGATCTTCCATGGCCTCATACCGGCTGCGATCAATGATCGAGAATCGCAGGTTGAACCGCCGCAGCATTTCCACCAACCACTGATGCATCAACGAATCCGGCACCACGATCAGCACGCGACGGGCACGGCTGGTATGCAACTGATAATGAAGAATCAGGCCGGCTTCAATGGTTTTGCCCAACCCCACTTCGTCTGCTAACAGAACCCGGGGGGCATAGCGCTTGGCCACTTCGTGAGCGATATAAATCTGGTGTGGCAGGTGCTGCGTGCGCGCACCGATCAGGCCCTGGGCCGAGGATGCCCGTAACCGGTCCAGATGTTGCGCGGTGGCCATCCGCAGGCGAAACGCACCGTTGCGATCAAACTGGCCGGCAAACAGCCGCTGGTGGGGGGCTGAAAAGTCCACAGAACTGCTGAGTTTTACCTCGGAGACCTGGATCAGGTTTTCCCCGCCGTCATCGGCGTGATACATCAGAACGCCGCCAATATCCTCCACGGCCCTCACGGTGTAGCGTTCGCCATCGAAGGTCTCGATAGTCTCGCCAATCTGGTAGATGATCCTCGACAGCGGAGCATTGTCGATGGCGTAGGTGCGCTCCTCGTCCGCCGCCGGGAAACCCAGCGTCACACGGCGGCCCGAGATGTCCGTGACAATACCAAGGCCAAGCGCGGTATCGCTGTGGCTAACCCAGCGCTGACCAATTACAAATTCCGATGTATCCAAGAAACCTCCGACAGATTTAACTCACCGTAACTGCTTTATACGTCTGTGTTCGAGGGGCCGTTCTCACGCACCCAATAGGCGGTGGCACCACAAACCGCGGCCGGCACCACCACCAGGTTCAACACTGGCACCATGGCCGCCAATGCCACCGGCAGGCCAAACCCGAGGGCCGACAGGCGGGTATCACCCAGCAGGCGCCGCAAGGCCGGGAAACTGACCCGATGATTGTCCGCCGGGTAGTCCACGTACTGCAGCGACATCATCCAGCAATTGAAGACAAACCACAGTACGGCCGCCACCAGGTTGACCACCGGGATAACACCGATGATGAAAAGGCCAATGGCCCGCGGCAGGTAGTAGAGGATTTTCTGCACCTCCCGCCAGAGAGAGCGGGGGATGTCCCGTATGATCTGGCTCCAACCGTCATCGGTGCTGACCTCCTGACCAGTCAGGTGCTTTTCCGTCAATTCCGCCAGGTAACCGTAAAAGGGCGAGCCGATCAGGTTCGCCAGGATCACGAACCCATAAGCCACCATCAACAGGATGACGACGCCGTAGAGAATCCAGAACAGCCAGTCGAGGCTTTGTAGCCACGCCCAATCCGGTAACCAACTCATGGCTGTGGCAATCATCGCTGTAAAGAGTTCAGCCAGAAAGTAGAACAAGAGGCCGAATAACAGAATGTTAATAACCAGGGGGATAACAACAAACAATCTCAGTCCGGGCTGCCGTATCAGCCGGAATCCTTCTCCAAGGTAACCCAGGCCGCGGAAAAAATTACCTTTCAACATACCTCGCAGCACCTCAGCTTCGATGACAGTGATGGGGCGCAAAGCATATCATGTTGCAAACTCCACCACAGCCCGACAGTGACCATGGCATTCCTGAGGCAACGCATTCTGATTCTGCTCGAGTATCAGCCTTTTTGGCGGGCGATACTGGTTCTTTCGGCCGCCGCCATCATCTACCTTGCAACCACCAGCCAACCCTACCCGATTCCCTCGGCAGCCAGCGACAAGGTCAATCACCTGCTGGCATTCTTCCACCTGACGGTGGTTACCCGCCTGGCTTGGCCGAACCTGGGGAAACTGTGGATTGTCATTGGCCTGCTGGTGTTCGGGCTGGGCATTGAACTTGTCCAGGCCCAGTTCCCCTACCGGACCTTTGCCATTGCCGATATTCTCGCCGACGCTGCGGGCATTGCTGTCGGGTTACTGCCATGTCCCGGATTTATAAGACCACACCAGCAAAACGACCGGGCCATCGCTCACGTCAACAGCCGTCAATAAAATACCCTGCTGCGGACTTGAGATATCAACTCGTATCCATGTGAGATATTTCCTACAAACACGTAAGATCTTGCTGCGACATAACGTAGGCTTCCCTGACCGGAACACCCACCTAAATTTCAAATAACTGATATCAAAGGGTTTATTATTACATCTCTGCCAGTGTAGGCGCTCTGGCGTGCACAGTTCACATGTTTGTAAAACTGCGATTGGTATAGTGATCACATCAAGGATGACAGGGAAATGGACGTCGCATTGGATGCACCCCGGCAATTGGATGCAGGGAGAAGCAGGGACACAGGGATGGCTCGCTTAAGGGAAACCTCTTCGGATTGCCGGCTCGGACGCCGGCACCAGGGACTGGCAAGGGAAATCGGCAACAGGGTAGTTGCCAACAGCGCAGGGACGCGACACCTGTTCCGAGAAAGGGTAGCCGAAAGGTTGCCCTTTTTTTTCGTCCGCTCTCAGGTCATCGAGCCTTGTCCTGCCAGGTAAACCCGCACCCGATTAAACTCCTCAAACTCATTCAGGTCTGGCCAGGTACGGCCTTCGATCACTCCCTGCTGCCGGTAGTGATCGTCACCAAGGTTCCGCAAGCGAGAATCCGCCAGTATCACCAAAGGCGCGGCGTGCCTGAACTCGGACAGCAGCGGGCGATTTTCCGGGTCATACAACACGTCCGCGGCGGTCACAACGTCCACATCTCCCGGTTGCGTTGCCCAATCGTCACTCAGGGTCACCGACACGTCATTTAACCTGGCGTTCGCCGCAGCAGCGTCCAGTGCAGCCCGGTCGATATCGCAGGCGATGGCCTCCCTCGCCCCGGCCATGGCGGCAGCGATGGCCACCACTCCGGAACCGGATCCAAAATCCAGCACCTTTTTGCCTTTCACCAGGTGTGGATGTGCGAGGATATAGGCCGCCAACACCTGTCCACTGGCCCAGCAAAACGACCAGTACGCCGGCTCAGCAACTACCAGCTGCGCCTCTTCGTGGCTCAACGGGCCTTCCAGTACCCCTGGGTCGAACAGGTAGAGGAAGATGTCGGGGCAACCCGCAGGAGATGTTACAGCAACCTGCCCCCGGCTGAGGGTTTTCCGAAGATGTTGATCCAGAATGTCGGGGGTCATGGTTACTCCGGGACACAGGCCTGATACGGCACGCATTGTAGCGGCAGCGACGCGGTGGTACACCTGCAGGCGAGCAAAAAAACAGCATGTTCGTTATACTGCTGCCTCATTTCCCGCACGAATCCGAACCTGCCATGCCGTCCAGACCTGATACCAGTGACTATCTCTCCCTGTTCCTGAACGACGTTCCGCTCATGGACGTAAGGGCCCCGATCGAGTTCAGCAAGGGCAGCTTCCCGACTGCTATCAATGCCCCCCTGATGAACGACGAGGAACGCCACAGGGTTGGCATCTGCTACAAGGAAAAAGGTCAGGACAAGGCTATTGAACTGGGTCACCAACTGGTTTCAGGGGACCTAAAAGCGCAGCGTATCGAAGCCTGGAAGCGGTTTACGGCCACCAATCCGCAGGGCTACCTGTTCTGTTTTCGCGGCGGCCTGCGTTCGCGGTTGACCCAGCAGTGGATCAAAGACTCCGGCATCGAATTTCCGCTCATTCAGGGTGGCTACAAGGCCATGCGTCGCTTCCTGATCGACAGCCTGGAAGCCCTCACTGCATCGTCCGAGTTCGTTGTTCTCAGCGGACGCACCGGCACCGGCAAAACCCGCGTGTTGAATCAATTGCCCAATCCTGTTGACCTCGAAGGGTTGGCAAACCATCGTGGCTCCAGCTTCGGTCGTCAGGTGACGCCCCAACCGGCACAGATTGATTTCGAAAACCGCCTGGCCGTTGCCATGCTCAAGGCCCATCATCACGTCGGCGGGGCGGTGTACCTGGAAGATGAAAGCAGACTGGTGGGCCGGTGCGCCCTGCCGGAAAGTCTCAGGAACCGAATGGCTGCAGCCCCCTTAATGGTGCTGGATCAACCGATCGAGGAGCGAGTACGGATTATCCGCGAAGACTATGTTGACCAGATGACCGCCGACTACGTGGAACGCGACGGCACAGAAGCCGGCTGGCTCAACTTTAGCGACTATCTTCTCAGCGCCCTCGACAGAATTCGGAAACGCCTCGGCGGTGAACGCCATAGCCGACTGCGGCTGATGATGGAAAATGCCCTCGACCGCCAACACCAAACCGGGGAGACCGGTGTGCATCATGAATGGATCGAGGCACTGTTGAAGGACTACTACGACCCCATGTATGACTATCAGCTTAGCCAGAAGCAGGGCCGCGTTGTTGTGAAGGGGGGGCCGGAAACCATCATCGGGTGGGCCAGTCGTTGATTTACAACGTATAACGCTTCCACACAACCCGGACACGCATGTTGTACGTTTGCCACAAACCTCTGCTATAACAAAACGCAGGCAAATCTCAATTGAACAGCCGTTGTCCCTGTCAGATTTCAACCAACAAGCCACTACTACTGAACAAGGAGTCACTGAATGGAAGATCTTCTGGGAACCGACATTAATGCCTCAGAGCTATGGGACCAGGCACTCTCGTTGGTCATGACCTACGCCCCCAAGGTCGTCCTGGCTATTATCACGCTGGTACTCGGCCTCTGGCTGATCAATCGTTGTATCGGTGTTCTCGACAAAAAGCTGGGGGCGAAAGACCCGACACTTAACAAATTCCTGTGTGGCCTGATAAGCGCCATCTTAAAGGTCATGTTGCTGATCTCCGTGGCGTCGATGATCGGCATCGCAACAACATCCTTCATCGCAGTCATTGGTGCTGCTGGCCTGGCCATTGGCCTAGCGCTCCAGGGCAGCCTGGCCAACTTTGCCGGCGGCGTGCTGATTCTGATCTTCAAGCCGTTCAAGGTCGGTGACACCATCGAAGCCCAAGGTTACCTGGGCGCCGTCGCGGAGATCCAGATTCTTTACACGGTGGTGAACACCTTTGACAACCGCCGTATCGTTATCCCCAACGGCAGCCTGTCCAACGCTACCCTGGTAAACGTCAGTATCTATGACAAGCGCCGCTGCGACATGACCTTTGGCATTCATTACGACGACGACATCGACAAGGCCAAGGCCATCCTCCAGCGCCTGTTCGACGAAGACGAGCGTTCGCTGCAGGACCCCGCACCACGTATCTGCGTGGGCAGCCTGGGTGATAATTCCGTTAACCTGATGTTCCGAGCCTGGGTCGCCACCGATGACCTCTGGCCGTACTACTGGGACATGCACGAAAAAGTGAAGAAGGCGTTCGACGCGGAGGGCATTACCATTCCGTTCCCGCAGCGGGATGTGCATGTCTACAAATCAGAGTGATTGGTATCTCATTAACACACACTGTTACTCGCATTCTGTACAGCCTCAACTAAGCTGACCAGTAATGGCGATGAAGTTGCACCAGCGGCTTCATCGCCAACCACCGGGGCCGGGGCAATAGAAACCACCGGTTCCAGTACCGCTGTCATTGCTGGTAGGAGGTTGTCACTATGCCGGTACAGCAGTTGAAGGAATACCTCGATCAGGCAGGCGTGGAATACATGTGCCTGTCTCACCCCCCTGCGTTCACCGCCCAGCAACTCGCCCACCACGTCAAAATCGCCGGCGACCGGGTCGTGAAAACCGTCATTATCGAGCTGGATGGCAAAATGGCCATGCTGGTCATGCCCGCTACCTGGCGTATCCGCTGGGACCGACTGACCCACATCCTCGATACCGACTTTGTCGACCTTGCGGACGAACAGGAATTCCAGGACCGCTTCCCCGAGTGTGAAGTGGGCGCCATGCCACCATTCGGCAACCTGTTCGATATGTCCGTGTATTGCGCAGAGGCTCTGACCCGGCAACCGGAACTCGCCTTTGCCGCTGGCAGTCACACCGAATCCATCCACATGAAGACGTCAGATTTTCTGGAACTGGTGCATCCGATGGTGCTGGAGCAGGGATTTGTAAAACCAGGCGCGCAAAAGCCAGCCTGGCTCAAGGGCCGCGCCCGCAGGGCTGAGTCCCTGACCGGCAGCCCCACCGCCAACCTGGCCGGTTACTGACACCAAAACCGGCCCAGGCTTGATCCGGACGGCTTGTCTGGATGCGTCCATCGCGTAAACTGGGCGTACCAGACAGGAACCCGTTATGACTCAAGCCTTTGATATTGTGATTGTCGGTGCCGGCATGGTCGGTGCTGCCCTCGCGACCGGACTTGGCCGCAGTGGCTTCCGCGTGGCCCTGGTTGACCGTGGCTCCGCCCCTGAACTCGATCCCTCACTGCCTCCGGACATCCGCGTATCAGCCCTGAGCGCCGGCAGTGAGCGCTACCTCAACGATCTTGACGTCTGGCCCGGCATGCTCGCCATGCGTGCCACACCCTACGCCCGCCTGGCGGTATGGGACGAGACCCGCCACCCACTCAGTAACCTGCTGCCGCGCAAGGTCGCCGACGTGGTGTTTGACGCCAGCACCCTGTCCGCCCGACACCTGGGGCATATCGTTGAGAATCGCATCACCCAACAAGCATTATGGAACAGCGCCGCGTCTCTGCCCTCGGTTTCCATGTTCCCAGACAACGCCGTCAGCCACCTCGAAAGCGGCAACAACCACGCCGCTGTGACCCTGGAGGACGGCACCGAACTTGAGTGCCAGTTGGTGGTGGGCGCCGATGGCGCCGCGTCCGGCGTCCGGGAACTGGCGGGCATCGGCGTAACCCGGGATCAGTACCAGCAACAGGCAATGGTCATTTCGGTTCGCTACCAGGGCGCGGTTGAAGATATCACCTGGCAGGGCTTCTACCCATCCGGCCCCCGCGCTTTCCTGCCGCTGCATTCCGCTGGCAATGGCGAAAGCTGGGCGTCTCTGGTGTGGTACGACTCGCCGGAGCAACTAGCGCACCTGAAATCGCTGGACAACCGGGCATTGATGGCGGAAATACAGAACGCCTTCCCGCCGGAATTGCCTCTGCTGACGCACATTGAAGCCAAAGCCAGCTTCCCGATTGCCCGCCAGCACGCCAAAACCTATGTGAACAATCGTGTCGTGCTGGTAGGCGACGCCGCCCACACAATCAACCCGCTGGCCGGCCAGGGCGTCAACCTGGGTTTCCAGGACGCCCGCTGCCTGCAGACCGTCATTCGCGAGGCCAAACGCGCCGGCTGCGACCTGGCCGATCCGGCGTGGCTGACCAAATACGAGCAACAACGCCGCCCGGCCAACCGCCGTATGATGATGGCGATGGACGTGTTCTATCATCTATTCAGCAACCGCACGCCGCCACTGCACTTGCTGCGCAATCTGGGCCTGGGCGCCGCAAAAGCAATGCCATTTGCCAGAAACCGGGTGGCCAAATACGCTATGGGCATCGACGACGAACTGCCCCCGCTGATCCGCCAACTGGCGGAGCGGCTACCGGGGATGAAGCAACTGTAAACCGTTTCACAAGCCTCAACTCATCAACAGGGAATCATCATGGCGGAAACCATTTTCACCAAGATCATGAACCGGGAAATTCCGGCGGACATCGTTTACGAAGACGACGTCAGCCTGGCGTTCAAAGACATCAATCCACAGGCACCGGTACATCTGCTGATCATCCCGAAAAAGGAAATCGCAACGATCAACGATATCGGAGAAAACGACCGCGAACTGGTGGGCCATTTGTACTGGGTTGCCGCCAAGCTGGCGAAAGAGATGGGATTTGCGGACGACGGCTACCGAACGGTCATGAACTGCGGCGAAAACTCCGGCCAGACGGTATTCCACATCCACCTGCACCTGCTGGCCGGCAAACCGCTCGGTTGGCCGCCTTATACTGATCGAATGAAGCAAGCCTGACCGCCTTGGCCTCAAGGCGTTATCTGTGAGAATTGCCAAGCAGGACCGGGGTACTGTTCAGAACCGTGGAGCGCCATGGATGGCGCGACCGAGCCCTACAAGGACGTATTTACGGGCGTGTTCTGAACAGTACCCCGGTCCGGCGGATACTCCCAAACCAGAAGGCTACGAACTCAGCGCCCGACGACCTTCTCAGCCTCTTCCACCGGCGTATGCCGAACATCCTCACCCTTGACCATGAAGATCACATTCTCGGCAATGTTACAGGCGTGATCCCCCACCCGCTCCAGGGCGCGAAGAATCCACATCACCGACATACAGCGTGAAATGTTGCGGGTGTCTTCCATCATGAACGTCAGCAACGTCCGCGTGGCGGCCTGGTATTCCTCATCAACCCGTTTGTCTTCCTTCATGATCCGCAGCGCCTGCTCCGAATCCAGACGGGCAAAGGCGTCCAGGGCATCGTGCAACATGCTCAAAACATGATTGCCAATGTGGCGAACCTCCACGTAGCCACGAGGTGCCTGACCTTCCTCTGACAGCTTGATGGCGAACTTGGCAATTTTCTTCGCCTCGTCACCCACCCGCTCCAGGTCCGCCACCATTTTGATCACCGAAATCACCAACCGCAGGTCACGTGCGGTGGGCTGGCGACGAGCAATAATCAGGGTCGCTTCTTCGTCGAGGTCGATTTCCATCTGATCGACTTTCTTGTCCGTGGCACGAACTTCGTCCGCCAGGTGGCCGTCGTTGTCCACCAATGCGGTAATCGCACGGTCAACCTGGGACTCCACCAGGCCGCCCATCTCAAGAAACTCGCTCTTCAGAGCCATCAGTTCGTCATTGAACTTATGCGAAATATGATCGCCGTAAACATCGTCCTTTTTATCTGGCATGACTGTGTTCTCCAGTGTTCAACAATACCGGCGTTAACCGAAACGGCCGGTGATATAGGATTCGGTGAGTTCGTGCTCGGGCGACGTAAACACCTTGTTGGTCTCGTTCACTTCCACCAGATGCCCCAGATGGAAATACGCCGTTCGATTCGAGACACGGGCTGCCTGCTGCATCGAGTGGGTCACGATCACGATGGTATAGCTCTCGGACATTTCAGCCATCAACTCTTCCACCCTTGCGGTTGCGATGGGGTCCAGAGCGGAGCATGGCTCGTCCATCAAAATGACCTCCGGGCTCACCGCGATGGCGCGCGCGATGCAGAGGCGCTGCTGCTGCCCACCCGACATCCCGGTAGCCGTCGCATCCAGGCGGTCCTTGACCTCCGACCACAGGCCGGCCTTGCGCAGACTGTTCTCGACGATGTCATCAAGATCGGATTTTCGATTGGCCAGCCCATGGATCCGGGGGCCGTAGGCCACATTGTCATAGATGGACTTGGGGAACGGGTTTGGTTTCTGGAACACCATACCCACCCGCGCACGCAATTCGACAACGTCCCGGCGACGATCATAGATGTCCTGATCGTCCAACTGCAGTGACCCCGTCACCTTGCAGATTTCGATGCTGTCGTTCATCCGGTTGAGGCATCTCAGGAACGTGGACTTGCCGCACCCCGATGGCCCGATAAAGGCAATGACCTCATTCTTCGCCACATCCAGGCTGATGTTCTTGATCGCCCGGGTATCACCGTAGGAAACGTTGACGTCGCGAAGCTTGAATTTGGCGTTGTCGGCAAACGGCTCTCCCACCGTTTTGCCTTCCTCAATAATCGTTTCCTCGGGCTGCTCCCGCACCGGAGTACCCGCTTCAATCTCTTGATGATCGGCTTCTTTGGCAATCGTTGGGTTCATAGTATTCATCGTTTATCTCCTTACCACCGACGCTCAAGGCGCTTGCGAAGCCAGATGGCCAGTGCGTTCATGCTAACCAGGAATGCCAGCAACACCATGATGGCTGCTGACGCACGTTCTATAAAGGCGAGCTCCGGGCTGCCCGCCCACAGGAAGACCTGAACCGGGAGCACCGTCGCCGAATCGAAAAAGCCGTCCGGAACATCAACGATGAACGCCACCATCCCGATCAGCAACAGCGGGGCAGTCTCGCCCAATGCCTGCGCCATACCGATAATGGAGCCGGTCAGCATTCCCGGCATGGCCAGCGGCAATACATGGTGCAGTACCACCTGCATTTTGGAGGCACCAATACCTTCCGCAGCCTCCCTGATCGAAGGCGGCACGCTCTTGATGGCCGCCCGGCTGGAAATGATGATGGTTGGCAGGGTCATCAGCGTCAGTACGAGACCGCCCACCACCGGCACCGATCTAGGCATGCCGAACAGGTTGATGAACACCGCCAGACCCAGCAAACCGAAGATAATCGACGGCACCGCAGCCAGGTTATTGATGTTCACTTCAATAAAATCCGTAAGCCTGTTCTGGGGTGCAAACTCTTCCAGGTAAATGGCTGCCGCAACCCCGATAGGGAACGACAGAACCAGCGTCACCAGCATAGTCAGCAAGGACCCGACGATCGCCCCAAGAATACCGGCGCGGGACGGATCACGGGAATCGCCGCTGCTAAAGAACACATCGTTGAAGGAGGTCTGCACAACCTCTTTTTCCACCAGTTGATCCACCCAGCGTTGTTGCCGGTCACTGAGTTTGATGGAATAGGCGTCGTCACCTGCATGTTTGACGTAGACATCAACGTCGGTGTGCGCCAGAACGGTGAGCGTTTGGGTGGTTCCAAGCCACTCGGGGTTCTGCTCAAGCATGTCACGCAGCTCATTGGACGCGTAGGGGTTCAGCAGATCACGAACGGCGTCCCTGTTCTCTTCCGTTGCGCCCGGCACCTGTCTGATCAGCGCCTGCAACAACGGCTCCACAAAATCAGCCATCTTTATCTGCTTTTTATCCGTGGCGTCGTCCAGATACATCATTTCACCATCGAGTTCGACTTCCATGGTGATGGTGGTTTTGGTGAAGCCGGTATAGCCTTTGCCAATAATGTCGACAAACAGCACCACCAGGGCAGACAGCGCAATCGCAATCGCCAGTATGCCGTAGGCCCGGAACCGTCTTTCCTTGCGGTAACGCCGCTTGAGTGACTGGCGGACAATCTCCGCCTGTGAACGTTGATCAGTCATACTGTTCCCGATATTTGCGAACGATTTTCAGGGCCACCACATTCAGCAACAGGGTAGCGAGGAAGAGCATCGCGCCGAGGGCAAAGGCCGCCAGGGTCTTGGCGCTGTCGAATTCCTGGTCGCCGGTCAGCAGGGTGACAATCTGTACGGTCACCGTGGTAACGGTTTCCAGCGGGTTCGCCGTCAGGTTCGCCGCGAGGCCCGCGGCCATGACCACAATCATGGTTTCACCAATGGCCCGGGACACCGCCAGCAGCACCCCGCCCATGATGCCGGGCAGTGCCGCCGGGAAAATCACCTTCTTCATGGTTTCCGACTGGGTCGCGCCCAAAGCCAGGGAGCCATCACGCAGGGTCTGCGGTACCGCGTTGATGACGTCGTCCGACAGTGAAGACACAAACGGAATGATCATGATGCCCATGACCCCACCAGCGGCGAGCGCACTCTGGGACGAGGCATCGATACCCAGAGAGGCCGCGAAGTTACTGATGAACGGCGCGACGGTAAGTGCTGCAAAGAAGCCGTAGACCACCGTCGGGATACCCGCCAGCATCTCAAGCAAAGGCTTGACCACACCGCGCACTTTCTTATTGGCGTATTCCGAGAGGTAAATCGCCGACAGCAATCCCACCGGCACGGCAACCAGCATGGCAATCGCCGAAATCAGCAGCGTGCCGGTGAACAGCGGGATCATGCCAAAGGCGCCCTGGGCTGCCACCTGATCAGCGCGCAATGCGGTTTGCGGGCTCCACTGGGAACCGAAGATAAACTCGGTGAACGGAATCTTCTGGAAGAACCGGAAGGTTTCAAACGCGACGGAGAAGATGATTCCAATGGTGGTCAGAATCGCCAGGGCGGCACAGGCGAAGAACAACCACTTCAGGATCGACTCCACTTGCGTTCGGGCGTTCAGCGCCGGGCGAACACGCAACCATCCCAGGAACCCCGCCAGCACAGAGACGGACACCACCAGGGTGGTCATGAACATCCGGCTCTGTTCCCGGAGCGCCTTCAGTCGCTCCGCAGCTTCAACAATGGGTGCTTCTGCAAACCCCGGAGGCAGGCTCCCGCTGGCCACGTTGCTGATCTTGCTCAACAGAAGACTCGCCTCGCCCTCGGACGCCGGCAACATTTCCTGTGGCAGGGAGCCGATAATCAGGGTCTGGATAACCTTTCCCTGAAACGCCGCCCAAAGCCCAAGCACGAGCAGCGCGGGGATGCCGCACCACAAAGCCGCTCGCGCTCCGTAATAAAAAGGCAAGGACTTGAGATGACGAATGCCTCCCATCGGCATCGCCAGCGACCGCGATCGGGCATAACCCAAGCCGTAGGCAACCATCGACAGCACGATGGTCAGTAAAAGCAGATTGGCCGGTTGCATGAAAATTCCCGTAACAAACTAAAAAGGACCACAAGTGTAATCATTCGGAAAACAAGACGCACATACTGCTTTCCAGACGTGCAAAAGGGTGCGGGCCTTTCAAAGACCCGCACCCTTGTCAGTCAACGTGTTGTCGACTGGTTTACATCAGCTCTTCCTTGGCCAGGTTCGGCATGTTGGATGCCTTGTCCTGAAGCTTCATCAACGCATCGCGCGGAGGAACGATCAGGCCAACGTCCTTCAGGTAGCCATTCTTGCCCATGGCACTCGGGCTCACAAAGAACTCGGCGTATTCCGCGATACCCGGAACCACACCAACGTGGGCTTTCTTCACGTAGAAGAACAGTGAACGGGCAACCGGGTACTCATCCGCAGCAATGGCTTCCGCCGTCGGCACCATGCCATTGAGAGTCGCCGCCTGCAGGCGATCAGAGTTCTCTTCCAGGAAGCTGTAGCCGAACACGCCATAAAGGCCTTTGTCATCAATCAGCTTCTGAACGATCAGGTTGTCGTTCTCACCGGCTTCGATGAACGCGCCGTCTTCACGAACGCTCTGACACACGCCTTCCATGTCGTCTTCGCTCATGTTGGCAACCGCGGGCAGATCTTCACAACCACCCTGCAGGGCCAATTCGTTGAAGGAATCACGGGTACCGGAGGTCGGAGGCGGTCCCATCACACGAATGGCAACGTTTGGCAGGCTGGAGTCGATATCGCTCCACTTTTCATAGGGGTTAGCGACCAACTTGGTTTCGTCGTCCGGTGAAGGCACCTGCTTACCCAGGGCCAGGAACAGTTGCTCCAAAGTGATGTCCAGGTTATCCGCTTTCTGCGAGCTGGCAATCACGATGCCGTCTGAACCGATGCGGAATTCGGTGATGTCTTTAACGCCGTTTTTCTGGCAAAGATCGTACTCGGAGGTCTTCATGCGACGAGACGCATTGGTGATGTCCGGGTGCTGGGTGCCGATACCGGCGCAGAACAGCTTCAGGCCGCCGCCAGAACCGGTCGACTCAAGCTTTGGAGTCGGGAAGTCAGTAGAAGAACCAAAACGCTCAGCCACAACAGTCGCGAACGGATAAACGGTAGAGGAACCGACGATGCTGATAGTGTCGCGTGCCATGGCAGGAGTCGACACGGCGGCAATGCTGCCTGCCAGTGCCACAGTTGTAAGGGCTGTTTTAAGTTTGATCACGTTGAGTCTCCATTTGTCACGTTGACTTTATTTACGGGTTTGCTTCACCGATGTGTGAACAATAAAGGCACTCTATGACAACTTTGTTACAGCCACTGAAATATAGAACAGGACGTTCAATTTTTCTTGCAGACGCTGCGCAGGCCGCTAACATGCGGGGTACTAAAACAATTCCGGACTGATAAGGTTGAATCCATGACTGCGCTTGATGACGACAAACCCACGCCCCGGGGCGAACTGGTAATCCAGGTAATCCCTCTTCCCTCAGACACCAATCCCAACGGCGACGTGTTCGCCGGCTGGCTGGTTAAACAGATGGACATCGCGGCAGCAACGCTCGCGGGCCGGATTTCCCAAGGCCGCAACGCCACTGTGGCCATGGACAGGATGGAGTTTCTTTCACCGTTGCGGGTGGGGTCCCAGGTTGGCTGTTACGGTGAGTTGGTGGAAGTGGGACGCAGCTCCATGAAAATCAACATTGAAGTCTGGACCCTGGANCGNACNGCCAAAGCCCCTCGCAAGGTGACCGAAGGGCTCTTCGTCTATGTCGCAATTGACGAACATGGCCGCATTCGCGAGGTGCCGGCACAAAACAGGTAAAAGGTTGGCACTGGTGGCTCAACTGTTTCCCAACCGATCCAGCCGCAGGCGTTCGCGCTCATCAAATAGCCGGCGACCGCCCCAGGAGACCGCCATCACCGCCCCGAAGCCGGTACCGACGGTGATAATCAGCATCACCAGAATCTGATATTTAACCGCCACCGCCGGCGGGCTGCCTGCAAGAATCTGGCCCGTCATCATGCCCGGCAGGCTGACAATGCCCGCGGCGGCCATGGCGTTGATAGACGGCATCATGCCACTACGCATGGCATCCTTGCGGATATCCTCCAGTGCCTGGCGACAGGTCTGCCCCAGCATCAGGCGGTTCTCAATAACCGCCCGCTGGCGCCAGACCGACTCATTCAACCGATCCAGCGCAAGACTGATGCCCGTCATGGTGTTGCCCAGCATCATGCCCAACAAAGGAATGGCGTATTGCGGGGCATACCAGGGTTCAGGGCCAATCACCACCGTCAGTGCCAGGACCGTGACGGTAAAAGACGAGACAAACATCGCACCCGTGCCGATACCGAACGCCCACCAGCCCTGCAAACGCCTACCCTGGCGGGCCACCACTTCCCGGCCGGCGACCAGCAACATGACCAGAGCCAGCAGGGCAATCCAGTAGAACGCGGAGGACGCGAACAGGGCTTCCAGCACCAGCCCGATCAACGCCAGTTGAATGACCGTGCGCAGTGCGGCGATCAACAGGCTTTGGGTGATGCCGAGCCGGGCGAGATAACCTGTCCCGGCCAGGGCAAGAATCAACAGGGCTGCCAGCCCCAGCTTCCACCACGCCAGATCAATCACTTCCATGGACGCGCTCCAGCGTGGTTCCCCGAATCCGGTAGTGGGTATCCGCTACACGATGAATCTGGCCGGGATCGTGAGCGACCCAGAGCACCGCGATCCGCCGGCGCCGGATTTCTTCAAGCAGCCAGCTTTCAATCGCTTCCGTGCTGTCGTTGTCCAGATTGGCGGTGGGTTCGTCCAGCAGCAGCGCCTCCGGCTCAAGGACCAGGGCGCGCCAGAGTGCAAGCCGCTGTCGTTCACCGGACGACAGCCGGTTCACCGACCAGCCCATTACTTCCGGCGGGAAACCCAGAGCTGAAGGCAGTCTCGAAGCGGCATCATCCGGAAAGTGCCCTCCCACTTCATCAAACCACCACTGACTGTCTGCTGGTACCATAACCACCCGGCTCCGCCACTGATGGGCGGGAACATCCAACTGCACGGCATCACCCAGAGAAACCCTTCCGCCATGTGGTTCCAGGTCCGCCACGGCCCTCAGCAGACGGCTCTTGCCACTGCCCGAGGGACCAGACAGGCAGACAACCTGTCCACCCGCCACCGTCAGTGACGCATTATCCAGAGTGCCAACGCTGAGATTTTCAAGCACAAGATCTGTCAAAATAGCATCACCAGGGCCAGCCAAAGTTCATAACGGCTATACCATTGCACAGTGTCCTGCCGACAACCAGCCACACAGGCCACGGATGCATGAAGCTCCAATCTCTTTGAGGCCCGCTCAGGCTGCTACTGGCCGCCGCTCGGGCAACAACACCGACAGCAACGCTGCCATGGCCACCAGGCCCGACGATATCCACAAGCAGGCCTCCAGCCCCCAGGCCTGATAGACCCAGCCAGAGAGAATTGTGCCCAGTAACCGGCCGGCGGCATTGGACATATAATAGAAGCCCACATCCAGCGACACACCATCGCCACGGGCATAGCTAACGATGAGATAGCTGTGGAGCGACGAGTTGACGGCAAACAGCACGCCAAACAACAGCAGACCACCGACAATCACGATCTGGGGTGACCAACCGGCCGACAGACCAATGGCAATTGCTGCCGGAATCAGTGCCAGGGCTGCCGCCCAAAGTACAGCAGGCTGTTTTCTTTCCATGTTTCCGGTAATGCGCGGGGCAATGGTCTGGACAAAGCCATAGCCGATAATCCAGGTGGCCATGAATCCGCCCACTTTCCAGAAGTCCCAGCCAAAAACCGTATGCAGGTACACCGGCAGAGCCACCACAAACCACACATCCCGGGCGCCAAACAGAAACATTCTCGCCGCAGAAAGCACGTTGATGGCCCGGCTCTTGGACAGGATTTCGCGAAACTTCGGCTTTGCCTTGCTCTTGCCCAGGTCCTGCCCCAACAGGAAAAGGCTGGCCAGCCACACCACACTCAGGGCTACCGCCATGATAACGACCGCGCCTTGGAAACCAGCGGCCATCAGCAGGACACCACCGAGGAAAAAGCCCACACCCTTCAGGGTATTCTTGGAGCCAGTGAGTATGGCCACCCATTTGTAGAGGATCCCCTGCTGCTCATCCGGTACCAGCAGTTTGATGCCGCTCTTGGCGGACATCTTGTTCAGGTCCTTGGCAATACCGGACAGCGCCTGGGCTGCCATCACCCAGGGCACGGTCAGCATGGCCGCCGGCACCGCCAGCATGGCAAGGGCAGCAATTTGCAGGAACAGCCCGATGTTCATGGTGCGGTTCAGTCCCATGCGAGCGCCCAGATAGCCACCCACCAGGTTGGTCACCACCCCGAAAAACTCATAGAAAATGAACAGCAGGGCGATTTCCAGCGGCGAATAGCCAAGCTGATGGAAATGCAGCACCACCAGCATCCGCAGGGCTCCGTCCGTCAGGGTGAAGGCCCAGTAGTTGCCGGTGATGACCAGGTACTGTCGGATGGCTGCGGACATATCAGGCAGAGCCTACCCGGCGCGCCAGTTCTGCGGTGCGGTTGGCGTAGCCCCATTCGTTGTCGTACCAGGCGTAGATTTTCACCTGGGTGCCATTCACCACCATGGTAGAGAGGGCGTCGACGATGGATGAGCGGGGGTCGGTCTGGTAATCGATGGACACCAGCGGGCGCTCTTCGTAGCCCAGAATGTTTTTCAGCTCGCCCTCAGCCGCCTCTTTCAGCAACCGGTTTACGGTATCGCGATCTGTGGGTGTTTCCACCTCGAATACGCAGTCGGTCAGCGAGGCATTCGTCAGTGGCACCCGAACGGCATGGCCATCCAGACGGCCCTTCAGCTCCGGGAATATCTCGATAATCGCGGTGGCGGACCCGGTGCTGGTTGGAATCAGGGAACTGCCACAGGCGCGGGCCCGCCGCAGGTCCTTATGGGGCGCATCGATGATGGTTTGGGTGTTGGTCAGGCTATGGATCGTTGTGATGGAACCGTGCTTGATGCCAAGCTTCTCGTGGATAACCTTCACCACCGGCGCCAGGCAGTTGGTGGTGCAGGAAGCGGCAGTGACAATGCGGTCACTGGCCGGGTCAAAAATGCCGTCGTTCACGCCCACCACAATGTTTTTGGCCCCTGCTTCTTTCACAGGAGCGGTCACCACCACGCGCTTTACGCCCTGATCGAGATACGCCTGGAGCACATCCACTTTTTTCATCTTGCCGCTGGCTTCAATCACCAGATCACAGCCAGACCAGTCGGTCTCCCCAATGGTTTTATTGCGGGTGACGCGAACCGATTTGCCCTCGATAACGATACCGTCGCCGTTTACACCCGCTTCGTGGTCCCAGCGGCCGTGAATACTGTCGAAGTTCAGCAGATGCGCCAGCGTCTCGGCATCGGCGCCCGGATCGTTGATCGCTACAAATTCCATCTCCGGCCACTGCCAGGCTGCTCTGAGAGCCAGGCGACCGATCCGGCCGAATCCATTTATTCCGACTTTGATCTTGCTCATGATGTGCTCCAGAAAGCGTTATCCATTAAATACACTGCACAACCGGCCTGTCGGGCATGGCCGATAACCGCTCAAGTTCTGATGCAATCAGGGCGGGATTGCTATCGGCGGTTTCATCCAGAACCCGCGACAGCCACTGCGGCATCCGGGGATTCAGGGAATAGTACATCCACTGACCCTGGCGCTCTGCATCCAGCAGGCCCGCCTGCCGCAGGGTAGCCAGGTGCCGACTGGCCTTGGGTTGGGAAATATCGAGGGCGGCAGTGAGTTCACACACACACAGTTTCGCCTCCTGCCGAACCAGCATCAGCGCAGCCAGGCGAAGCTCGTCACCCAACGCCTTGAACACCGTCACCGGGTCAAAGCTCACCGGCTTCATACCGGTTTCTTTCCTGTGCACCAGAGTAAACAGGCCAATACGCTCGCGGATTTCCTTGAGGGTCAGTGCAAAGGTGGCGTGACGCCCGCTTGGCACCGGGTCCGGGAAGTCCCAGGCGATCTGCTGGGCAGGCTGACAGACGTTGCCGCACTCGTTGGCGGCTTTTTCACAAAGGGTGATCACATAATCCCAGTGCTCACGTTCAACGCCTGCCAACGATTTACTCTGCAAACCATCGACGGAAAAGCCCGACTCCGAGAGTACCTGAAGCGCCATTGGGTGGGGCTTGTCAGGCTCAGTGCCGGCACTCGACACTTCAAATTGGTCACCAGCCATTTCCCGCAACAGGGCTTCCGCCATCAATGAGCGGGCACTGTTAGCGGTGCAAACGAACAAAACGCGACGCTTCATATGCAGATTCCCATATATTCGTTTTCATGCATATATATTTTGTTGCATAATATCCGGAAGATTTTAACGAGTAAAGGACCCTTTCATTACAATGAGCGCCCATGACCTCCCCAATATCGACCCGGACCAGTTCCACAAACCAACTGAAGAGCAAGTCTCTGCAACACCCCCTTCTTCACATCCGCCAAGGATACTGTTGCTGTACGGCTCACTGCGGGAGCGCTCGTTCAGCCGGCTAGCCGTTGAGGAAGCCGCCCGTTTGCTGCAAGCCATGGGTTCGGAAACCCGCGTATTCGACCCCCGCGGCCTCCCACTTGCCGATGCCGAAGACGCGTCCCACCCAAAAGTTCAGGAATTGCGGGAGCTGGCACAGTGGTCGGAAGGCATGGTGTGGTGCTCGCCGGAGCGCCACGGTGCGATGACCGGCATCATGAAAACCCAGATCGACTGGATTCCCCTATCCATCGGCGGCATGCGCCCGACTCAGGGCAAAACCCTGGCGGTGATGCAGGTGTGTGGAGGGTCCCAGTCCTTCAACGCGGTGAACCAGTTGCGGGTGCTGGGGCGCTGGATGCGGATGGTGACGATCCCCAACCAGTCGTCGGTACCGAAGGCGTTTACGGAATTCGATGAAAACGACCGTATGATGCCCTCCCCTTATTACAACCGCATCGTGGACGTGATGGAGGAACTGGTGAAGTTCACCCTGCTGATTCGGGACCGTAGCGATTACCTGACGGACCGCTATTCCGAGCGGGTGGAAAGCGCCGATGAAGTTTCAAAACGCGTCAATCAACGGTCCATGTAAGGGGTAGATCATGAGCGCCCATACGGAAGTGACTAACGAAGACACCAGCGGTGGCATGGATTTGTTCGGAAGGTTCCTGTCCATCTGGGTCGCCTTGGCCATCATCGCCGGCGTAACCCTCGGCCAACTGGCGCCCTCGGTACCGGAAACTCTGGCCCGCTTTGAATATGCTCAGGTGTCGATCCCTATTGCCATTCTGATCTGGGCCATGATCTTCCCGATGATGGCCCAGATCGACTTCAGCGCGGTGGTGGGCGTGCGCAAGGAACCAAAAGGCCTCGCCATCACCACCATCGTGAACTGGCTGATCAAACCGTTCACCATGTTCGCTATTGCCTGGTTTTTCCTGATGGTGGTTTTCGAGCCGCTGATCGCCCCCCAGTTAGCCAGTGAATATCTGGCCGGAGCAATCCTTCTGGGCGCGGCACCCTGCACCGCCATGGTGTTTGTCTGGAGTTACCTCACCAAAGGCGATGCGGCCTATACCCTGGTGCAGGTGTCCCTGAACGACATCATCATGCTCTTCGCCTTCGCGCCCGTCGTGGTGTTCCTGCTGGGCATTTCCGACATTCAGGTGCCCTGGGACACGGTGATCCTATCCGTGGTGCTGTACATTATCATCCCGCTGAGCGCCGGCTATCTCACGCGCCGCGCCCTGATCTCAAGGCGGGGACAAGTCTGGTACGACGAGGTGTTCATGAAGCGCCTGGGACCGGTCACCCCGGCAGCGTTGATCATCACTCTGGTGCTGCTGTTCGCGTTTCAGGGCGAAGTCATCCTGAACAATCCGCTGCATATCGTGCTGATTGCCGTGCCGCTGATCCTGCAGACCTTCCTGATCTTCTTCCTGGCTTACGGGTGGGCACGGCTCTGGAACGTCCGTCACTGCATCGCTGCGCCCGGGGCCATGATTGGTGCCAGTAACTTTTTCGAGTTGGCAGTGGCGGCAGCCATTGCGCTGTTCGGCCTGCAATCGGGGGCGGCGCTGGCGACCGTAGTGGGCGTTCTGGTAGAAGTGCCTTTGATGCTGGTACTGGTGCGGATTGCCAACAGGACTCGGGGGCGGTTTCCGGCCTAGTTTGGGACCGCTCAATAGGTCCACATTAAACAAATGCGGACATTCAGAAACGATCGAATTGACCACCCGAGCGGCCAATTTGTGGTGTCAATCTCCGGCCATGTTGTGGTTTTATTACCAGTGTCGACTGCTGACCGCCATTTACCTTACTTCAACAGGCCGAGTCAGCCCACTAAAAGACCGATCCAGTAACCGAAGTTAAAAACCAGATACAGAATCGGCACCATCGCAAGCGGAACAAGTAGGCAAGATGCACCTGCCCCAACTAGGATTCCGGTGGCCACCTTCCAGGAGCTGGATCGAGAGATCATTTTTATATAGGCAAATAAATAACCAAGGACGAGTAGTGCTGAGGCAAAAACAAATACCATTAATCCGAGGAAATAGTTCATCAGGTCAAAGTGTAGTGATAAGTTTTCATCGAAAGAGTAATAAATCCCGAGAAGAGCTTGGCGCACGTAGACAATCCCATGCCAAATCGCTACTGAATATACCGATGCAAGGAAAATGCTCCGAACATTAACAATAGCTCCCAGCCTCAATAGCACATACCAGACGCTGATCGAGAAGAGCGCGGATATGGTGAGGAGGAAAATTACTGTCACGGGTTCATTATGTATATCCTCTCTGATGACGTTGTCAAAGAGGATTGAGGCGAATCCAAATTTAACAAAAGCGAGCTGTGGGATGTCCGCATCAAGCAGGCAGTATTGCGGGAAGGCGATTTTTGTTGAAAGTCCGAACTCAAGCACTCTCGCGTTCTGTCGATCAGTCTCAGGGTCACCAGTAGCTACTTGAAGCCCAGCTCCCACGAATTTCATTCCCATATATTCAGGCGCAGGGATCTGACCTCCTTTTGTCATAGATCTTCTGTCTTTCAGCCATTGCTGGATTTCAGGGCTGCGATTGAAACTCCTAAAGTCCTGAAAATCACATGACACGAAAGCACCGAAAGAGTCGAAGCCCGCATGGCTAAATAGCCGCTGAGAGGTTGCCTCCAGAACGAACGTTAAAACGACGATCACCAGTACAAACTTTATGCCATCGGTAATCGATGGGCATTTCATGATACGCGCAGCAAATACTCTAGTGTTCCGTGCGGTTAATTCGCTGACTGATATCGGTTACAATGTAAGCCTATCGATCAACAAGAATAGGTTTCCACTG
>PBRG01000034.1 GCA_002726615.1 Marinobacter sp. | reverse complement strand
CAGGCCCCAAGGTCGCCCTCACCGGCGGGACCGACTTCAACGATCACCGCCTGATCTGGGGCAAGCTCGATCAGGTCCGCACCAAGTATCCCGATATGGTGCTCTTGCACGGTGGTAGCCCGAAGGGCGCAGAGCTCATCGCCGCCAAATGGGCCGAGGCCCGGGGCGTTACACAGGTGGCCTTCAAGCCCGATTGGACCAAGCACGCCAAGGCCGCGCCCTTCAAGCGCAACGACGCGATGCTGGATGTGCTCCCCGTGGGTGTTCTCGTCTTTCCGGGCACCGGCATCCAGGAGAACCTTGCTGACAAGGCCAAAAAGCTCGGCATCCCGGTCATGAAGTTCGAGAAGGGGGCATGAGCCCCCTTTTCCTCTCGCGGGGAAATCGAGGTGGAAGAGCAGGCTTCCACCTGATATTTTGGAAGAAAGCCTGCTGGATCACGATATGTCTCACTCTGTCGCTCAACTTGAGGTGTTCCCGACCGACCTGCAGATGCGGCGGATCGATCCAGCCTGCAACATGCGGCGGTTTTACCGCATGAGCATTCAGCTCGATCTCTTTGGGGGCGCCAGCTTGGTGCGCGAATGGGGCCGCATTGGCGCGCGCGGGCAGATGATGATTGAGCAGCATCCAGATGAAGGGCGCGCCGTAACCGCGCTGATGAAACTTGCGGCGATAAAGAAGCGGCGGGGTTATGCATGATGCGCGGCCGCGGTTCGAAAAGCGGGCAGACACAGGAAAACGAGGGGGAGATGGCACTCGACACTGACAAGATCGATGATGCGGCTCTCGCGATCCTTAGCCTGACGCTGCATTACGGCGATCAGGTCTGGAAGGGAATCGATTGGGCCATCACCAACCGGCTTTTCGAGAAAGGCCTGATTTTTGATCCCAAAAACAAGGCGAAATCGCTGAGCCTGACCCCAGAAGGGGTCGCGCATGCGCGGGAAATTCTCGCGCGGGAGTTCAGCAAGGCCGAGTGACGGGCGGCTTTGTGGGACCTTCCAGTTGTTCGCTGCTTCTGCGCCGGAGGCTTGGTGCAATGACCTGAGCGGACATTCCTAGGGTCGTCATCATTGTCCTGCGTGCCAGCCACTTGGTGCTGAATTGATCAGAGCTTCACTGCGATGGTTGATCGGGCAACGAGAAACCCATCTCAAGTAAAAAACGTGACGGCTGCTTATTCCATCCCCGATAGTTGTCGGCATAGGAGAGGCAGAGCCACTCTCGCGCACGCGTGATAGCCACGAAGCAGTTGCGCCGCTCCTCTTCCATTTCAGCGCTATTCTCGCCTGCTTTCAGGCTTTGAAAGCTCGGCAAGATGTCCTCCGCCAGTCCGACCACATAAACATGATCGAATTCCTTCCCCTTGGCGCCGTGGATCGTCATAAGGGTCACGGTATTGCTGCCGACTGGGGCCTCCTTTGAGCGGATGGCCAGTTCCTGAAGAAACTGTTCAAGCGGCGCATCGCGGCCGATGGTTTTACCGATACTTCTCACAAGATCGGACCAAGCCGCCCGGTCTTCTGCAATGTCACTGGCTTCATCGTCCTGCGCCGGGATCATCGCGAGGACTGCATCAACAAACTGCCTGAACCGCGCGGGCTCCTTTGCGAAGGTTGCAGCTAGGTCGACGAGAGCGTTGCCATTGACGTCATCTCCAAGCCCGGCTTTGACCGCTACCGCCCATTCATCGAGCAGGGAGCGTTCGGTCAGTTCGGTGGCGGTAACGATGAGATCGACACGGGCGTCAGTGCCAAACCAACGATTGAAAGCGCCGGTCAGGATTTCCAGCGCACGTCGATCAAGCGGACGCAGCCCTTGGCGAAGTACGGCAGCGAGCCATAGGAATTGAGGTGATCTGAAATCATCGCGGCGCTGAGAAATGACCGCGTTGACCTGCTTTTGCGTTAGGGCGGATTGAAGCTTTTCGAGCATGTAGCGCGTGCGGGCCAGTACCGCGACCTCTCCCCATTGAGCGCGGTCGATTTTGGCGATGCCTTCCGCAATCGACGCGGCTTCCACGTCGTCGGTGGAATAGCGTAGGACGCAGATGTGCTGTTCATCGGGATACTTCAGCGAGGTTTTGCCCGCCTCCAGCGGCTGCTTGGCAGTCGTGCGCTGCAGATTGTGGACCACAAGACGGTTGGCGACAGAAACAATTGCAGGTGGACAACGGTAGTTTGTAGGAAGCTGCAATTCCTGCGGGGAAAAGTCGGCCCGGAACCGCTGGATCTGTTGGTAGCTCGCACCGTTCCACTGGTAGATGATCTGGTCATCGTCGGCAACGGCGAAGACATTCCTGAAATCCTCGCCGGCAAGCGCGCGGATTAGTCGGTACTGCCCGTCGGTAGTGTCCTGAAACTCGTCGAACATCCAGTAGGCATAGGTCTTGCGATAGCGTCCAGCAATGCCGGGGAAGGCTGTGACTAGCCGATGAGCTTGGGCGATGAGCGAACCAAAATCTAGGGCGTTGGCTTGGGTGAGCGCCGCCTCGTAAGCGGCGTATACCTGCTCCACGCGTGAGCCATCAGACGGATCACGAAAGTATCGGGCCGAGCCTGCCGGCTGGATGAGCTGCGACTTAAGCTTGTCAATGGTAGACAGCAGCCGAACGTCGTCTGGCCTCAGGCCCGCTTGTTTGATCGCGTCGCGCAGAATTTCCTGACGATCTACGTCGAGCGAGTAGATCGCAAAATCAGGGTTGATGCCAATGTGGGAGCCGTGCTGTTGCAGCATCTGCATGCAGAACGAGTGAAAGGTCCCGATGAGAGCACGGCGCTCCTGTTCAGGTACCAGTGCAGTGACGCGGGCGGACATTTCGTCAGCGGCCTTGTTGGTGAAGGTTAGAGCCAGGACGCGGAACGAACGATCCGGCGTGTCGGCGAGCAATTTGGCGACACGTGTTGTCAACACTCGGGTCTTACCGGAGCCGGGGCCGGCGAGAACGAACATCGGGCCATCGCGCCAAGCGACAGCAACGCTTTGAGCCTCGGTCAGTTCTGACAATGCGACGCTGAGGGAGGAATCGGTCATGTGAGGCCTCTGAGTGCCAGGATTGCATCGCGGAACGGTGCAGGCATGCGCTGAGCCAGCGCCTGGTTCTCGGCGCACTGTTTCGCGAGAACAGCAGCATAGCCACTCTTGTCGTTCTCGAGTGCCGAAATCAACGTTTCATTGTCAAAGTCCGTCGCCGCTGCATTTCCAAAAGAGACGAGGATCGCTTTTAGTTCGTTTTGCAGACCATCTTCTACGAGCTGCTGCTCAAGAAATCCGGCAGGCAAAGAGTAGGTACGTCGTGCGATTTCTGCGGCAGAGAAATTTCTGGCGGTGATCCTGGCGATGTAATCATGCCCTGCGTGGTCTCCGTCTACGACGGCAAGCCATGGATAACCCAGCGCTCGTGCAAGTACCGCAAAAATTTCCGGGCTGCCATTATTCTGAAAATCGATGACGGCGACGCCGTGTTCATCGAGATCATAGCCCAAGCCTTTGGCGATGCCATGAACAAGTTGGTATTCGGATTGCCCTTCAACGAGAAGCCATCGGCGTGCGAAGAAAATTTCGCCGCGGATTCGCCGGGCAAATGTCCCGAGTTTCTCCAATTCTGCGTCAGAGATAAACTCCTGCGATGCATCGCATGCTTTTCGCAGTGCAGCGTGGATGCCCTGCGTGTCGGGGCGTCCGGCATAGGCCACGAGGAGATTGCGATACTGGTTTTCGGGCAACGTGCCGGATAAAACGAGTTCGTTGAGGCTGCGGTCATAGGTGATGATTCCGCCAGAGTCGGCGATGATGGCGTCGATCTGAGGAACATGCGGAACGGGCGCGCGGAATTGCCGAGGGAGTGAGCTCACCGTTGTGCCGTTGGCCTCGACACGGACAACGCGAATATCGCGGAAGGGAACGTGCTGAAGGAAGTACGGCGAATGTGTTGTTACGATCTTCTGGCCTGGCAGTTCACTGATATGACGCCAAAGGCTGCGGGCCGCCTGCGGATGAAGATGTGTCTCCGGCTCCTCCAGCGCCAAGACAGCCGTGCTTTCAGGCCGATACAGGTCGCTAAGGATCAGTTCAACGAATGCTTTGAAGAGGAACATCACAGAAAGGCTCTGCACACCTTGACCGTGCCGCGCCAACGGGAGCCACGGTTTGCCGCCCTCCGTCTGATAGATGACCTCCGCCTTCGAGAGGATATCCCATGTATTGAGGGGCAACAGCCGTAAGTCAGCTTGACCCGGTGCGTCGGAGGCGGCGACACTACTGATATGGGAAAGACCGGTGGCAAGATTGGTCAGAAGCGGATCAGCATCGAGTAGGCGTCGATTCAAGAGATCGAAAATACGCTTTGATCTCTGTTCGAGAGGCTCGGGAATTTGCACCGTCCGAAGCAACTTGCCCCAGAATTGGCTCCTTGAGGAAAATTCGTCTGTGACGTCGCGAAGCGCCTCAAGGTAGAATACAGGCAGAAACTGGAAGAATTCCTGGAGATTGACGGCGCGGGCGCCGCGCCCGGCGAGTGGGTTCCTGTCGACGTTCAGGAATTCCCATCGTGGAACGAAACTCTCTTCGGCCGCGTCCCATGAGCAGCTGACGCGCATGATGATCGACGCACGGCCGGTTACCGGGTCGAGCTGGATGATGTCTTCTAGTTCGCCTTGGAGGTCCTCGGGCCACTCGTTGGCTACAGCCTCCTGGAGCTCGACCTCGATAACAACTGGATCGCCGACTTTTGGATCTGGCCTGCCGTCGCATAGATGCACATCATATTCAGTGAATCCGGTTCCGCGCTGTCCCCACCGTCTGGTCAGCGCGATGCGGATCGCTTCCAGTATTGCCGATTTCCCGGCGTTGTTGGTCCCTATAAGGACTGTAACCGCACCAAACTGAATTTCTGCCTCTTTGATAGAGCGAAAGTTTGATATTTTAAGTCGACTTATTTGCACTATTGAACATCCCTTACGCCCTTGGCCAACGATACCGAGAGAACGGCGCTTTGCACAGCTTGAACCGCACGCATCCGCCGACGGCGGCAGCCGTGTCTTACGGATCGGGTGGTTTTCCGTTCCGCAAGAGTTGGGTGTCCGCTTTCAGGTATATCGCCGGGCGGCACCGACAGGGTTCGGATGTCGGCTATGGGCCGAACACAATACTGCACCTGCGAAATAGGCTTCCATGCTGCGATGTGCGTGACTGTGATGGTGAAGGTTTCGACATGGGCAAGCCCCGCAAGCGGGGTCGGGCTGCTGAGGCTCCGCCCTGAATTCCGACCTTGCTGTCTTCCTGTGCCAATACGTCTTGGTCTGTCTCATCCTGAGCCACCCCAAGCCGTTTGTCACATGGTCGCCATCACGATCCGCTTTCAGCTCTGACGGGTCTGCATCCCTCTTGCAAGGCGGACGCTGCCGCCAGGCGAAGCCGAGGGGCTCTAGTGTTCGCCACTTGGCATATGATTCCGAAGGGCTATGCGTCTGGCTTCTGGTCGAAAAGAATAACATGCGCGCCTTCTTCACTGTCAGGGTTGCCTACCAGCACGAACGGCATATCCGACCCGTACTTCTCGTAGAGACAGCGGTATTTCATCTGGCCGCTGAGCGGATCGCGCACTTGGTCATAGCGAAAGCTGTGCTGAACGCCGTCTTCGATCCAGGCCTTGACGCCATCGGGGGTCACCAGTGCAAGCGGCGCGCCGTCCAGCAAGATTGTCTCGCCAACGTTGAAAATCTCTTTCATCTCATGGGTCTCCTATCGGTCTTCTTTGGCAGCGTTACAAACCGTCGTCGCCTTTGCAACGATCTCTGCCCCGCGTGTTCCCTCTCTCGGTGTCATTGGCCCAGATCACAATCGTGTCCTGCTCCGGTCGCTTGCGAGCATTTTAGGGCTGGAGGCGGTCTATCCCGCGTCCTCATAGGGCTCGTACCTCAGGTTCGCGCCGTCCGCCTGATCAAAGTCATCGGACCATCTGGTACGGCGCATGCCGCAGCTCCATTGGAATACGACGCCGACCTCGACGTCTTCACCGTTTACCGTCGTCCAAATGACTTCGACGGGGTATCCCGCATACTTCTTCATGCTCTTCTCCTGACCTCCATTTGGTCGGAGCCGCAATAATCAGGTGGCAGGTATCTGCCTGTCCCTATATATGCTTGGCCAACACAAAACGGAGTTTAGTAACTTGCTTTACAGGCCTCTACATATTGCGCTCTTTCTGGGCGCGGCTTCATCGGCTGTCGCTGCCGAGTGGGAGATCGGCTTGTCGCGAGGTCTGGAGACCTATGCTGCGACTGCAAACGACGGGACCTTGCTCTTAGTTTGCGATCCTGACCGTGTCTACAACCCAAACGAGAGCCATGCGTACTTTTTGTCGCGTCACAGCGATGACAAAGCGCCACAACGCATTGTCTTTCTCGCGGCGACCGGAGAGCAGGCTGCCTTTTCAGTGCAGGACGGGATCGCAACGCAACGGGATGCTGATCCTGCCGAATGGGCACAGCTCATCGATATGATCGAGGCGGGCGGTCAGATTGCTGTCGTGACCGCACGCGATGCCTTTACGCTGGATCAGGACGCGCTGCCCGGGCTTCGATGCCGCTGATCTTTTGAGCGAGCTCTTCGATCTCGGAGTGCAGCAGCGCCTTACCGAAGGCGGATAACAGCAGCGTCACCCCATAGACGTTGAGCGGGTCATCAATGCTTGTCTGCAACGCCGCCATATGGGCGGCGTCGAGCCTGATCATCGATTTCATGAAGGGGGCACCAGTGCCTTTGGACTCGGCCAGGCGTGGTCGTGCAGCGGAGGCAACCTCATGCCAGGTCGCGGTGTCGCGCAGGTTTTGCATGCGGGCGCGAACCGCTTTGATCAAGGCACGCCGAACGTAGTCCGGATCAAGGCCAGATCGTTCTGCCAGCGCCTCAATCCGTGCCTGATCCTCAGCTCCGATGCGCACGTAATAGGTTCGAGACTGCCCTTCGGTGCGAGTGCTGCAAGCATCATCCGCCACCGGCTGGGTGGATACCCCCGAGTTGATGCGCGCCGTTTCAGCCGCGGCTGCCTTTTCCCCTTTCCGGGGTTCATTCTTGACCACTGATTTTACCGCTGGGCCTTCTGTCGCGACCGCTTCCGCCGTACTCTGATCGAACGCGGCATATTTCGTGGTGCTCGTGGCGAACTGCCGCGATCGCGCCAGCCTGTCTTCGTTCGAGACAGCGGTCCCGGACCGGCTTGGAATCTTCCTAGCCATTGGCGGAGTCCACCATGGCCTCGATGTCGCAAAGGACATCGCCGCACAGTGTCAGGGCTGAGGAAAGATGCCCCGCCTGCAACCGATGACGAAGATCCTGTTCATAAATGTCCCGCACGTATCCCAGCGGTCCGGTCAACGGCATGCGCTGGATCGCGGCGAGATGGGGCACCGGCGTTGGTAGGAGCGGCAGGGTTGAAATCACCTCGAAGACCTCAAGGTCCTGCCGGTGAACCCTGCGTCTTGCCGCATCACGCTCAAAGTCATCGCCTGCGGTCACGAAATCGATCGCGCGTTTGTCCGCGTTCATCAATACCGCGGAAAACAGCGGGGCGGGGTCATCCGGTCCGAGGGTCTCGATCATGCGCATTACCCATGTCAGGGTTTTCAGGGCCGCCACGAAATCCGATTGTACCGGCACGGCCGGCACCAGGATCATGTCGCAGGCCAGCGCCAGTGTTTCGGTGTCGGGGTGCTCGCCGGGGCGGGTGTCGATCAGAACCAGATCCACACCTTCAGCCTCAAAGCCGTCCAACGCGTGGTAAAGGCCTTCAACGGTCTCGGGGGCATCGGCCACGGTCAAGCCTGTGGGCCATGGAAGGCGTGGCAGATCACCGAAGTCGGCGCGCGCGCTTTTAGATTCCCATTCGAGGATCTGCTTGTCAGCATCCGCATCCATGACATGCACACGGCGGCCGCGTGCGAGCATGGCGGACGCAAGCATCTGTATGAGAGTTGTCTTTCCCGATCCGCCCTTCGCGGAGATGGCCGTCACAACAAACATTCCTCGACTCCATAACGTATATCTTGCGCCGTTATGGCGATGCCTCGGGATGGCGTCCAGACCTTGCGCGATACAGGCGTTCAACCTTTGGGTCCGACAGATGTGCAGCTGCTGTGGCGATGTGCTGTTTTGGCGATCATCTGTGTACGCGTTCGGTCAATCGGTCAGCAGGTCACTCACGCCGAACCTCATTGCAGCGTCCATTCATTTCGCCATCGCGTCGTTGTGACAATTTCCCAATGCTGCCATCAGCCTTCGAGGTGTCGGGTCACCTGACCATCGACTATCCGTATCAGCGCCGAGGTAATACGCACGGTGCTGCGCAGGCGTTCCAATCCCACAAGGTCTTCTTCTCCTTCCGGGAAAACCCCTTTGAGCATTCAACGCCAATGAAGGGATATCGTGTCGGCTGCGCCGACGTCATTCCCGCGCCTGTTCAGGATCCGGGCNNNNGTCCCGGATCGCGGCGCGGGGGAGGCGGTGTCCCTTCGGTCTGTTCGTTGTCGCGTGGGGTTTACAGCATGCATGGCCAAGGCCCTGCCTGCTGATCACCGAAGGTGCGACAACGGATCGAAGGGACGTTGACAGGAACGGTATTGTGTATGACAAAACTTGTACGGCGACTCGTTAGAGTTTTCGTGTTTACAAAAACTATCTAATGATAAATCTTGCCGCCTATGTCCAAACGCCTCTCCACCATAGCCCGACAAGAGGTTCTCCGGCTCGCTGCTCAAGGGCTTGGCGATGGGGAGATCGCCGTGCGTGTTGGCTGCTCCCGGCCCACTGTCGCCCGCGTGCGGGCGCGCGGTGTGGTGACGGATCGAACCACAAAGGGCCGCGTGCTGCAGGTTCGGGTGTCCGCCCGTGAGGCTGAAGCATTCGAGGCGCTTGTGGCTGAGACGGGCATGACCACGTCGGGTTTGCTCCGGCACATGATCCGTCTGTCATCCGGCATTGTCGCGTTTCGCCGGGACGAGGTCACGGCGCTCAAGGCGTCGGCCAATCAGCTCAATGCCTTGGCGCGCAATCTTGTGCAGATGCTGAAGCTTGCCCATGCGGGCAAGCTGCGGTGGAACGCGCGCGACGCGGCAATGGTCGGTCGGCTTGCGGACCGGGCCGAAGAGGTTGCTCGGGCCGTGCAGGCTTTGCGCGCGG
Organism: Marinobacter sp.; assembly: GCA_002726615.1. Lineage (GTDB taxonomy): Bacteria > Pseudomonadota > Gammaproteobacteria > Pseudomonadales > Oleiphilaceae > Marinobacter. The sequence goes on along the minus strand of PBRG01000034.1, from coordinate 18,603 downwards.
CCTCGCTGCGCGGGTCCTTCGTCCGGGTGTCCGATCTTCGGGACGTTGGGGAGGGGCAGCGCGATGGCTGAAACACGCACCCTCCAGCAGGCGGTATTGGGCGAGATACTGCCTCATGTGGGGCGGCGGTCTGCAGCCATGGCGGGCGAGGCGCGCGTATCGCCGGGCCGTCGGCGTGGCGCGTCCGGCGGGACGGTTGCGGTAATGTCCTGGAACGCGCTGCGGGTGCCGCAAAGCGTGGTGAAGCGGGTCGGCACGGGCGGGTGTCATTCACCCAAAGAGTTACGCCGACAGATGAAATACATCCTGCGCGACGAGGCGCGGATCGCAGCCTGGTCGAACCAGATCGGCATCGATCGTGTCTTTGGCGAGCGCGGCATGGAAAATGTCATTGCCGATTGGAGTGCATCCTGGTGCGGGGCGCCGAAACGGGGTCACACCGATCACATCATCCTGTCCTTTCCCAAGGGAACCGAGGCGGAGTTGGCGGAAGCCATCTCGCGCGAATGGGCGCAGGAGGTGTTCGGCGGGGATTACCGGGATCGATATCGGTATGTGGCGGCCCTCCATTGCAACACAGACCATGTGCATGCCCATGTTCTTGTCGACAAGGTCGGGATGGAGGACGGCAAGTTCCTCTCGATCAGCCGCCATTCCGAGATCAGCTATGACATGATGCGCGAACTGCATGCGCAGATCGCGGGCGAGCACGGGCTGGTGCTGAACGCCTCTTCCCGTCTGTCGCGTGGCATCATGGAAAACGCCCCGCGGGACACTGATTTGCAGGCGGCCCGCAAGGAGGGACGGGAGCCAATGGTTGCCCCGCTGGATCCTGAAAGCCGCGCTCTGCGAGAGGCCGAGATACGCAGGCACGCCGAGGGGTATCGTCAGCTGGCGCAACTTGCCGGGATGCGCCTGGAGGCCAACACCCCTCCGGATGGATGGATGGGGCGCATCGCGGAGAGCGCAGAGCTTGCCGCCACCAACTTGATGAAAGGAATGCCGGTGAAAGAAGGGTTTGCCGAAGGGGTTGATATCCCCGCTGCCGGAGCGGATGTAATCGGTCGTCTGATCGCCGCCCGCGAGACATTGCAAGCGGAAGCCGACACCGCGTGGAGCGCCATTCAGGACATGGCTCCCGGTGCCGAAAAGGTCGAACTGGAACAGCTCTTTGCGGGGCAGGCCCGCGAAATGGGCACGCTTCTGGGCCGCGACTTTCTTGCGGATCATTCTTCATCGGTGTCGCCCGAGCGCGATCCCTACAGTGTTCAGGGGATTGCGGGGCTGGCTGCACGGGCAGCAGAGGAGGGCAATCCGCTCGTCGCCGAGGCCGATGCTGCATTGGGTCATTTCAGAGCGGAGTTGGCGCGCGTTCTGGCACCGATGGAGGCACGACTCGAGGAGGCGGGCAGCAGTATCGAAGAAGTTGCTGCCCGTTTCACCGCACCCCATCGCAGCGAGGCGCAACTCGAAGCCTCACGCCCAGTGGACGCCCAGGAGCGCTCGGACTGGCTTGGGCTCGAACGCGACCTGCAGGCGCGCGCGCGTGATGTTTTTGCGGGGCTGCACATGGATCGTGATCTTTTGGCGGATCTGGCGCGTCAGGANATTCTNGACGCGGGGCANGGCAGNCGCCTTGCCGACATCGNCACGCTGGACAAGCTGATCTCCGACGTGCGGCAAGACCTGCGCGACGGGGATATGGATCAGCTGGCCGCTGGCCGGATCGATCCGCTCATGGACCGCATCGAAGACCCCGGTCTGCGACAAGCCGTGTTCTCGGAGCTAAAGGCCATCGCCGCAGTGGATGCGGGTGATGACATTACCGGGCGCGACAGCGAACCCGCCGCCACCTACCGGACCCGGATCGAGGCTTTCGAGCGCGCCGAGGAGCGGGGGCGCGACCGGGACGATACCAGTGGCGATTACGGCCTCTAGAGGATTCAAAACATGCTGCATGCAATGGAAAGCCGTTGGCGGTATCCGATCGCCATCCTGCTCGGTCTCGGTGTTGGCACCTGGATCGGTGCCGCGATCGCCACGCTCTATCTGATGGTGCGATTTGGCGAAGACCTGGGTGGGTTCGATATTTTCGAACTTTGGCTGCTCAATCTGTCTGATCCACGGATCAAGGCAAACCCTGCGGTGGAACATACTGCGTGGCTCATCACGGCACTTCCTGCCCTGCTTCTGGCGGCGACAGGAGCGACATCCGTTCATCGCGGGTCGCTCACCGATTATGATGATGCGCATTTCCAGTCGCGTCCCGAGCTCCGCCGCAACCGTATGTCGGCGTCTCTTTCCCAGAACGGCTTTCTGTTCGGCAAGCTCGGGTCACCTGCGTCCCCTGCGCCTTTCGTGTCTGCCACGCCAGATCGCTTCCCACACGCTATGATGATCGCGCCAACGGGCCGGGGCAAAGGGGTAGGCTTCGTTTTACCGAACCTTTTGCACTTCCAGGGCAGTGCCGTGATCCTCGACGTTAAGGGCGAGAATTTCGAGAAGACATCCATCCACCGCAAAAAGGCGCTGAACAATCAGGTCTGGTACTTTTCGCCCTATGACTACGTTCAGCCCGAGGGCAAGAACGGGCCCGTCCTGACCCGCACGCACCGGTTCAATCCTCTCCAGCGCATTGCCGATCTGCCCAGCCCCGAGCAGCAATACACCGCCGTCAACACCATGGCGGACTTGTTCCTCATCGTCGAAAGCGTGAACGCGCAGAGCTTTTTCCAGGCCGGACGCAGCCTGTTCGTGGCGTCTTGCCTCTATGCCATCGAGACCGGAAAGCCGACGATCGGTGAGGCGCTGCGGATCATGACTGGCGGCGGCAATAAAAAGGAATTCTACAAACGGGCCGCCATGCAGACCGCGAACCCGGTGGTGGCAGAGATTTTCCTGAGCATGGCCGACGAAGTGGACAAGATTCTCGATTCCTATGTCAGTGTGATCCGCGGTGCCGGATTGGAGCTCTGGCTCGATCCGGCGGTGGACCGAGCGACACAGGCAAGCGATTTCGACTTCGGGACGTTCCGACGAAAGCCACAGTCGCTCTATATTGTCGTGCAGCCGGAGCACCTGAAAACACTGGCCCCCCTGATCCGGCTCCTGTTCGCCGATGCCATCGCATGTCTGCAGCGCGCGCATCCCGGACCGGACGAGCCACATCCCGTCATGTTCCTGATGGATGAATTCGACCAACTGGGCAAACAACCCCTGGTCTTGCAGAGCATCAAGACGATCCGTTCCTATGGCGGGCGGCTCTTTATCATCTCGCAGTCGATCCCCGGTCTTGAGGGCATCTACGGCGAAACCGACCGCCGCGCGCTGCAGGCCGGTGCGGGTGTACAGATCTACATGACCCCGCAAGATGATCGCACTGCCGACGTGCTGTCCGCAGCCCTCGGCAAACGCACGATCGTGGGCAAGACCAGATCACAGGCAACCGTGCGCAAGCTCTCGGAAAGCGCAAATATCAGCCGTCGCTCGGAAGAACGGGCGCTGGTATCCCCCGCTGAATTGCTGCGTTTCCCGCTCGACAAGGTCCTTGTCCTGCCCGAGGGGCAATATCCCATCAAGGCGGATCACATCCGCTACTATGCGGACCGGCATTTTGAGGAGATCGACAAAGCACGGCAAGGGCATGCCTTGCCCTATCCTCCTGCTGCAGCGCCAGTCTCGAACAGGCCGAAGAAAATCACCCTCGAGCAACCAGAACCCGCAGCACCCGCGGCGATCTCCATGGGCGACAAGGAATTCGAGACTGCGGTCCAGACCTATACAGGCGCGCTACAGGGATACGCAGAAGCCGCCAGGGCAAAGCCAAAGAAAACACGATCTGGTCGTAGGCAACGGAGCTCAGGCTTGGCCGGAACTAGTACAGCCTGACCACTTCTAAATCATTAAACAAATAAAAACCAAGGCTTAAGAAGCGCTTACGATCCTAGTCTGGGCTTAGGTAGTGGATTAAGGTGATGGGGTGGCCGATGGCCGAATGCTTGGAGAAGGGCTGACGCTTGGCTTCGCCCAAGGCTCCGAGTTATTCTTTTTGGCAGTGTAAACAGCTTTGCGCATTTATTTTCAAAGCGTTGCACATTCTGCCGCGAGAGTTAGTGTGACATCATTTCCGAACATATGACCTATGGGGGAACTTTTGCGGATTGTCGACAACACAACCACGCTGCTGGGAGATGATCTGAAAAGCGAGCTGTCCGGCGCGTCGAAATTTCGGGTCGCCGCCGCGTGCTTCTCTATTTACGCATTCGATGCCCTGAAAACGGAATTGAGTGAACTAAAAGAGTTCGAGTTCATTTTTACCACACCGACGTTTACCCCAAACGGTGCGATCGACCGCATCAAGAAGGAGAAGCGTGAGTTTTTCATTCCCAAAGGGCGAGCGGCAGAAACGCTTTCAGGCAGCGAGTTTGAGATTCAGCTTCGGAACAAGATGACTCAACGGGCGGTCGCGCGGGAATGTGCCGACTGGATCCGCAAAAAGGCGCGCTTCAAGTCGAACGTCACATCAGCACCGATGCAGCAGTTCGGACATGTGCAGCGGTCCGAGACCGGTGCGGCCTATATGCCGCTGTCAGGGTTTACCGCTGTTGACCTCGGGTATCAGCGCGGGGATGCGGTCTCAAGCTACACACAGGTCATGGATGAGCCCCAGTTTGCGCAGACCTACCTGAACCTCTTTGACCAGATCTGGAATGATGAGGAAAAGCTGCGAGATGTCACGGCCGAAGTCCTTGAGCACATCGAGTCCGTGTACCAGGAGAATCCTGCCGAACGGGTCTACTTCATGATTCTGTTCAACCTGTTCAGCGACTTCCTGAGCGAGATCGATGAGGACGTTCTGCCTAAGGATCGAACCGGTTATCTTGAAAGTCTTGTTTGGCAGAAGCTCTTCAATTTCCAGCGAGATGCCGCCGTCGGCGTTATCAACAAGCTGGAAACTTATAACGGGTGCATTCTGGCCGACAGTGTGGGGCTGGGCAAAACCTTCACGGCTCTGGCGGTGGTGAAGTATTACGAACTGCGCAACAAGGACGTTCTGGTCCTGTGCCCGAAAAAGCTAGCAGACAACTGGCGCAACTATAATGCAAACCTGACCACCAACATTTTCGCCAAGGACCGGTTTCGATACGACGTGTTGTGCCATACGGACCTTTCACGAACGTCTGGCGAGTCATTCGGGATGCGGCTCGATCGTGTGAACTGGGGCAATTACGATCTGGTCGTCATCGATGAATCCCACAACTTCCGGAACAACGATGTCTACAAGGATCGCGAAACCCGTTACCAACGTCTGATGAACCAGGTGATCAAGGCCGGGGTCAAGACCAAGGTCCTGATGTTGTCGGCGACGCCGGTTAACAATCGTTTCACAGATCTGAGAAACCAACTGGCGCTTGCCTATGAAGGGCATTCAGATGCCCTGAGCAAGAACCTGAAAACCAAGACCAGCGTGGAAGAGATATTTCGTCGCGCGCAGACTGCGTTTAACGTCTGGTCCAACTTACCCCCGGATCAAAGGACGCCAGCCTCCATCCTAAGGGCACTGGATTTCGATTTCTTCGAGCTGCTCGATGCGGTGACGATCGCGCGATCCCGCAAGCATATCGAAACCTTCTACGACACGGCGGACATCGGCAAGTTTCCAACGCGACTGAAGCCGTTGTCACATCATCTGCCGATCACGCACCGTGACGACGTCATCGGCTTCAATGAGATATTCGCCCAGCTGAGCGACCTGAAAATGGCCGTCTATGCACCGGTCAACTATATCCAGCCCAGTCGTTTGAAAAAATACGAAGACCTCTATGACACCAAGACGGAGGGCGGCAAAGGCACGCTGAAACAGGCTGACCGCGAGAAGAGCCTGCAAGCCTTGATGACGACCAACCTGCTCAAGCGGTTGGAAAGCTCTGTCCATGCATTCCGCAAGACCCTTGGCGCGCTGTCCGGCAATATCGGCCGGACGCTGGATGCCATTGCCCAGTTCGAGGCTTCCGGCGGTGCAGCGACGGTCGAGGATTTGGACATCGACCTGGAAGCTGTTGCGGACGAGGATGACGACTTCGCCGATTTCTCTGTAGGTAAGAAGATCAAGATTGATCTGGCAGATATGGACGTCACGGCCTGGAAGCAGGAGTTGTCGGTCGACAAGATCATCATCGATGGCCTGATTGCCGAGATGGAGAAGGTCACGCCCGAAGACGACGCGAAGCTTCAGCATCTAATTGCCGAGATCGCCGGAAAGATGGCCAACCCTCTGAACCCCGGCAACCGCAAGGTGGTCGTTTTCACCGCCTATGCCGATACCGCGAACTACCTGTTCGATCAGCTCGCGCCACATTTCGCCGATGCACAGAACATTCACAGCGGCATTGTCACCGGATCGGGCAATCCGCGAACCACGCTCAAGAAATACTATGACTTCCAATCCGTCCTGACGCTCTTTGCCCCCCGCGCCAAGGAGAAGGACAAGATCATGCCCGATGATCCGGCTGAGCTGGACATCCTGATCGGCACCGACTGCATATCCGAGGGACAGAACCTTCAGGATTGCGACTACCTGATCAACTATGACATCCACTGGAATCCTGTTCGCATCGTCCAGCGGTTCGGCCGGATCGACCGCATCGGCTCGCCCAACACCCAGATCCAGCTGTCCAACTACTGGCCCGACATCAGCCTGGACGAATACATCAACCTCAAGGAACGCGTCGAGAACCGGATGCATATCGTCGACATGGCGGGCACCGGCGAGGATAACGTGCTCACCTCCAAAAGCTCGGACGTCGCCTACCGCAAGGACCAACTTCAGCGCCTTCAGAACGAGGTGATCGAGCTTGAGGACGTGAAGACCGGCATTTCCATCACCGACCTGGGCCTGAACGACTTCCGGATGGACCTGCTCAACTACCTCAAGACCCATGATGACCTGCCGCGCATGCCGCATGGGCTGCACACGGTCATCCCGTCGGACCCCAAGCGCGGCCTACACCCCGGCGTGATCTTCACGCTGCGCAACATCCATGACAGCGTGAACGTGGGCCAGCAGAACCGCCTGCATCCTTATTACCTGATCTATATCGGTCAGGACGGCCAGATCATCGCGGACCAGACACAGGTCAAACGCCTGCTTGATCTGATCCGGTCGGGCTGCAAGGGCGTCACACAGCCCATTCGCGACTTGTGCACAGCCTTCAACGCGGAAACGCAGGACGGGCGCAAGATGGGGACCTACTCAAACCTGCTCAACGACGCCATCCGCTCGATGATCGAGGTCAAGGAAGAGCGCGACATCGACAGCCTGTTCTCGGGCGGGCATACCACCGCGCTGACCCAGACCATCGCGGGGCTGGAGGATTTCGAGCTCATCGCCTTCATCATGGTGCGCGACCCATGACGCTGTATCAATATCCACCCCAGACCGCGCTCAAACGCGTGATCCCCAAGACCCGCATCTATGACGGGGCCGCCGCCAGCACGGCGCTGCGCGAGCGTTTTGTGCGCGAGGTGGATCAGATCACATGGGCGCACAAACTCGCCCCCGAAACGCTGAACCTGCCCGCCACGCCCGCCGTGCCGGAAATTCAGGTGTTCTGCGTCACGCTCAAGGGCGACGCGCTGCATGACGACATCCTCCGCGCCATGGATCGCGCCATTCCCTTCCCGCTGATGTTCGAGCTGGTGGCGGGGGACCGCATCCAACCTGCCGCTGCCTACAAACGCCCGTCCGAAGCCGAGCGCGGCAAATGGGTGCTGTCCGATCCCTTGCGCGGGGAGTGGGCGGCGCGTGACGCCCCCCGCGCGCCCTTGCCGGTGGCGGTCAACATGGGTGTGCTCTATGACAGGATGCTGTCCGCGCTTATGCCGGTTGCGCCGGTGCCGGGCGAGGATGTGGAGAGCCGCCTTGCGCGACTTGCGGCAATCAGGGCAAAAGAGCGTGAGATTGCGCAGCTTCAATCCAAGCTGAAACGCGAAAGCCAGTTCAACATCAAGGTGACCCTGCACGGCCAATTGGCCGAGGCACAGGCGGCCTTTGATCATATGAAAGACCCGGGAAAAACGGGCGGGGGGAAACCATGAGTGACGAGATTGAAAAGCTGAAGATGCACAGCCCCGACCTGACCGCGCAGAATGTGGAGCGGATCGCGGCGCTGTTTCCGGGCTGCGTGACGGAAAGCACGGGGCCGGACGGCACGCTGCGCCGCGCGGTGGATTTTGACCTGCTGCGGCAGGAACTGTCCGACAGCATCGTGGACGGCCCGCAAGAGCGCTATCATCTGGACTGGCCGGGCAAGCGGCAGGCGCTGATCACGGCCAATGCGCCGATTGCCAAAACCCTGCGGCCCGTGCGGGCAGAGTCGGTGGAGTTCGACACCACCCGCAACCTGTTCATCGAGGGCGACAACCTTGAGGCGCTGAAGCTGCTGCAAGAGACCTATCTGGGCAAGGTCAAGATGATCTATATCGACCCGCCCTATAATACGGGGAATGATTTTGTCTATGAGGATGACTTTGCCGAAAGCACGGCAGAGTTTCTGGCCAAGTCAAATCAGGTGGATGAAGCTGGCAATCGGCTGGTAGCGAATACGCAATCAAATGGGCGGTTTCATTCGGATTGGCTGTCGATGATGTATTCTCGGCTAAGAGTATCCAAGAACCTGTTGGTTGAAGGTGGGATTGCTCTAATAAGTTGCGATGATATAGAGATCCATAATCTGCGAACAATTTCTGATGAGATTTTTGGCGCGTCAAGCTTCATCGCGCAGTTTGTGTGGAAGGCGAGACAATTCACAGACACTCGTTCAAAGTCAAATGTATCTACGGATCATGAATATATTATAGCTTATTCCAAATCTGGTGAAACATCTCTTCGTGGAGTGAAGCGCGACGAATCTAAGTTCAAAAACCCAGATAACGACCCGCGCGGCCCTTGGATGAGTAGAAGTATTCTTGGGTTGGCGACGGAGGCACAACGACCAAATCTTCACTACGATCTGATCGAACCAGACACTGGTAGAGTTTTCCCAGCCAGCCCAGCTTCAGGGTGGCGTTATTCCAGAGACAAAATGAGGCAGTTGATAGAAGAAGGCTGCATAATTTTTCCATCCAAGGATGACGGACGCCCGCGAGAGAAAAAATTTCGGTGCGACATGGTATCGGAGCTCATTTCATTTAGATCAGTTATAGATGATGTTTTCACGGCGGATGGCACAAAGGATGTCCGTGACCTTTTCGATGCTGATGTATTTCCGTTTCCAAAACCAGTTGCGCTCATTGAAAGGCTTATTGAGCAGGTGGCCGATGAAGATGATGATTTAGTTCTAGATTATTTTGCAGGTTCTGGCACAACATCACATGCTTTGATGCGCCTCAGTGCTTTGGACGGTGTGAACCGGAAGTTTATTTCTGTTCAACTGCCAGAAAGCATCAAGGCGGATTCATCTGCGGGAAAGCTTGGTTTCAGTGACATCTGTGAAGTTACGAAAGAACGCATCCGCCGCGCGGGCGCCAAAATCCTCGAAGGGGAGTGTCACCCCGACTGGAACCGCGATGTGGGCTTTCGCGTGCTGAAAATCGACAGCTCGAACATGGCCGATGTCTATTACACCCCCGACGCCACCACTCAGGCCGACCTGCTGACCCGCGTGGACAATATAAAACCCGACCGCAGCCCCGAGGATCTGCTGTTTCAGGTGCTGCTGGACTGGGGCGTTGACCTGACCCTGCCCATCACCCGCGACAGCCTGCACGGCAAGACCGTCTTCACCGTCGCCGGCACCGCCCTGATCGCCTGTTTCGACAACGGCGTGGACGAGACGCTGGTGAAAACCCTCGCCACCCGCCACCCCCTGCGCGTGGTGTTCAAGGACACAGGCTTCAAGGACGACGCGACCAAGATCAACGTGAAACAGATCTTCAAATCCCTGTCGCCCGACACCGAGGTCAAGGCGATCTGATGACCCCCGCCGCGCTGCGCCTCAAACTGACCGACCTGATCGCCACCTGGGAAAACGAGGTGGTGGAGTTCAAGGAGGCGTCCAATTCCTATTCCACAGGGGATATCGGGAAATACTTTTCGGCCCTCTCGAATGAGGCAAACCTGAAGGACGTCGACGCGGGCTGGCTTGTGTTTGGGGTGAACAACAAAAGCAGGACTGTCGTGGGGACGGATTACCGGCCCGCCCACGACCATCTGCAAAGCCTGAAACAACAAATTGCCGAAGGTGCAGACCCGACAACCACGTTCCGGCAAATCCATGAGGTAGATGTGGACGGCAAGCGCGTTGTCATGCTGGAAATTCCGCCCGCCCCAAGGGGTATTCCGATTGCGTGGCAGGGTCAGACCTATGCGCGGGCAGGGGAAAGCCTGAGCGCACTTGGCTTTGCGAAGCAAGATGAGATCCGCAACCAGACCCTGCATGACGATTGGAGCGCGCAGTTGGTGGACGGCGCCACGCTGGATGATCTGGACCCCGTGGCAGTGGAGCGCGCGCGCAGTGACTTTGCCCTGAAGCATCAAAACCGGATCAATGCGGATGAGGTGCGCGGCTGGCCGGTGGCGACCCTGCTGGACCGCGCGAAGGTGACCCAACGCGGACAGGTGACGCGCACGGCGCTGTTGCTCTTGGGGCGTGCAGAAAGCGCCTACCTGCTGTCCCCCCATCCCGCACAGATGACATGGAAGCTGGTCGGACCAGAAACGGCCTATGAACACTTCGGCCCGCCATTTCTGCTGGTGACCTCGCAGCTCTATCAACGCATCCGCAACATCCAGCTGCGCCTGCTCCCCGATGACGAGCTGCTGCCGCATGAGGTGTCGAAATACGACCAGAAGGTGGTGCTGGAGGCGCTGCACAACTGTATCGCCCATCAGGATTACCGCCAGAACCAGCGGATCATCGTGACCGAGCGGCCGGATCGCTTGGTGTTGGAAAACGCAGGGCGGTTCTTTGAGGGCGCCCCCGAGGATTATGTGCGCGGCGACAAGACGCCGAGGGGCTATCGCAACCCCTATCTGGTGCAGGCCATGGTCGAGCTGAACATGATCGACCAGATGGGCTATGGCATTCAGCGGATGTATGAAACGCAGCGTCGGCGCTACCTTCCGATGCCGGATTACGAGGTGTCGGGCGATGCAGTGGTGATGACGGTCTATGGTGGGGTGGTCGATCCGGCCTATACACGCGTTCTGATGGAAAACGGCGGCTTGAAGCTGACCGACGTGCTGGCGCTGGACCGGGTGCAGAAAAGGTTGGAGGTGCCGGATGCGGCGATCCAGGCTCTGAAGCGCAAGGGGCTGGTTGAGGGGCGTAAACCTCGGTTCCGCGTCTCGGCTGCTGTCGCGGCTGCATCATCCAAGAAGGCCGAATACATCAAGACCCGTGCGTTTGACGATCAGCATTACGCGGACATGGTGGTTGAGTTTTTACGAAAGTTCGGCAGCGCTTCACGAAAGGACGTTGATGACCTGCTCTGGGACAAGTTAAGCGACGCCTTGGATGACACGCAGAAGAGAAACAAAATCGGAAACCTTCTCAGCGGCTTACGGCGCAAAGACGTGATTTTTAACGCTGGCTCCAAACCTGCCCCACAATGGAAGCTGTGCGAATGAAACAAGAACATCCTACGAAAGAAATTACGAAAGAAGCGCTGGATTTAAGAAAGCGACAGTCATGAAAATCAAGTTCAAGTCGCAACCCTATCAGACCGATGCCGTCGATGCGGTGGTCGATTGCTTTGAGGGCCAGCCCCGGCAGGATGTTCTGAAATACACCATCGACCCCGGCGCCGACCGGCAGGCCAAGATGGAGGTGGAGGGTTTTGGCAACGCCCCTGTCAAGCTGCCCGAGGACGTCTTGTTGGAGAACATCCGCAAGGTGCAGCGCGGCGCGATGCTGCCCCCGTCGGACAGCCTGACGCATCACACCGATGACAAGGGCAAGACCAAGCCCGCCAGCTACAAGCCCGGCGCGCAGATCAACCTCGACGTCGAGATGGAGACAGGCACGGGCAAGACCTATGTCTACATCAAGACCATGTTCGAGATGCACAAACGCTATGGCTGGTCCAAGTTCATCATCATGGTGCCCAGCGTGGCGATCCGCGAAGGGGTGGCCAAGTCGATCCAGATGACGGCTGAGCATTTCCAGCAAGAATACGGCAAGAAGGTCCGGGCGTTCGTCTATAATTCAAAGCGGCTGCACGAGCTGGAGAGCTTTTCGTCGGACGCGGGCATCAACGTGATGGTGATCAACGTTCAGGCCTTTAACGCGTCAGGGGCGGATAACCGGCGGATCTATGACGAGCTGGACGATTTCCAGTCGCGCAAGCCCATCGACGTGATCGCCAAGAACCGCCCCATCCTGATCCTGGACGAGCCGCAGAAAATGGAAGGGCCGGCGACGCAAAAAAGCTTACCGCTGTTCAACCCGCTGTTCATCCTGCGCTATTCGGCGACGCACAGAACCGTCCACAACAAGGTGCATCGTCTGGATGCGGTGGATGCCTTCAACAGGAAGCTGGTCAAGAAAATCAAGGTGCGCGGTGTGGAAACCAAAGGCCTGAGCGGGACGAACCCCTATCTGTTCCTGCACCGGATCGAGACCTCAAGCGCCGCGCCGGTCGCCTGGGTGGATATCGAGGTCAAGATGCAGAGCGGGATCAAACGTGTCGCCCGCAAACTGGAACAGGGGCGCAACCTGTTCGATCTGTCCAAGGGGCTGGAGGTCTACAAGGATTTCGTTGTCAGCAATATCGACGCCCGCGATGACACGGTGCATTTCACCAATGGTGATGTACTGCACGCGGGTGAGGCGTCGGGCGATGTGATGGAACGCGACATCCGGCGCATTCAGATCCGCGAAACGATCTCGGCCCATCTGGAACGCGAACAGGCGCTGTTCGCGCGTGGGATCAAGGTGCTGTCGCTGTTTTTCATCGACGAGGTGGTGAAGTATCGTGACTACGACCAGGCTGACGAGCAGGGCGAATATGCCAGGGTGTTCGAGGAAGAATACGCGCAGGCGGTTGACGAGCTACTTGCTGAGTTGCCGCTGGAGAATGTGGAGTATCGCGACTATCTGACCGGGATCGAGGTGGGCAAGACCCATCGCGGTTATTTCTCGATCGACAAGAAGGGGCGGATGACAGACCCCAAGGCTGCCGCCCGTGGCGAGTTGGCGGGCCAATCGACAGAACCCAGTGATTACGATCTGATCCTGAAGGACAAGGAGCGGCTGTTGTCCTTTGAGGAACCCACGCGTTTCATCTTTTCCCACTCAGCCCTGCGAGAAGGTTGGGACAACCCCAATGTCTTCGTGATGTGCATGCTCAAGCACAATGAAAGCCAGAACACCATCTCACGGCGTCAGGAAGTCGGGCGCGGTCTGCGGATCGCGGTCAATCTCAATGGCGAGAGGATGGATCATCCGGTGACCGTGCATGACATCAACGTGCTGACCGTAGTCGCATCGGAGAGCTACAAGGGGTTTGTGACAGCCCTGCAGAAAGAGATCGTCGAGAACCTGTCGGCTCGGCCCAAGCAGGCGGATGCCGAGTATTTTGATGGCAAGACGTTGAAAACCGGCGATCTGGAGTTGGTCTTGGACAAATCGCTTGCCAAAAAGTTGGAGCGCTTCCTGATCAAGAGCGACTATGTCGATGAAGATGGCCACATCACCGCCGCCTATCACGAGGCCCGTAAGTCGGAGGCACTGGCAGAGCTTCCCGAGGAGCTGGAAGCCCATCGCAATGCCGTCTTCGCGCTGATTGACACCGTTTTCAATGGCAGGGCCATCGACGACATGTTCAGCGACGGGCGCACCCCAAAGAGAAACCGGCTGAATGAAAATTTCCAGCGCAAGGAGTTTCAAGAGCTTTGGCGCCGGATAAACCGAAAGGCCGTCTATCAGGTCGAGTTCGACAGCGTCGCACTGGTCCAAAGCTGTATTAACCGGTTGGAAAGCGAACTGCAGGTTGCGCCGCTGCAATATCTGGTGACGGAGGGTGCCTTGTCCGATGACGTGACCGATGAAAACCTTCGGGATGGCAGTGCCTTCGTGCAGGGGAAAATTCGGTCTGAGAGCGGCAAGAGTGCACATTCACGCGTGTCATACGATGTCATCGGATCAATTGCTCAGAATACTGATTTGACACGCAAGACCGTGGGCGAAATCCTGGCCGGGATCCAACCGGCAAAATTTGGTGAGTTTGCCAAGAACCCTGAACAATTCATCGCTGATGCCTCGCACTTGATCCAAGAGCAAAAAGCAACCGCGATCATCGAAAAGCTGACCTACGATGCGGTCGAAGAGCGCTATGATTCCGAGCTGTTCACGGCGGGCGAAACGGGCAACGACTTCAAGAAGGCGACTGAGAAGCTGAAGAACCACGTTTATGATTATGCGATCGTGGATTCAAAGGTAGAGCGCGACTTTGTCAGGGATCTCGATACAAGCGCAGAGGTTGTCGTTTACTCCAAACTACCACGCGGCTTCCTGATCCCGACACCCGTTGGTGACTACAACCCGGATTGGGCGATCGCGTTCAAAGAAGGTGGTATCAAGCATCTCTACTTTGTCGCAGAGACCAAGTCTGACCTCCCCTCGATGAAGATGCGTGAACTGGAACAGACCAAGATCAAATGTGCCCGAAAGTTCTTTGACGAAATCGGTCGACGGATCAATGACAACAGCGTCAAATATGATGTGGTCACCAGCTACTCTGAACTTATGACGCTGGTGAAAGATGTGGGGTGAAGAAACCGCGGTATCTCCCTCGAGTTTCCTGTTGACGCCAAACAGACCATTTTCCGCTTGCAGATCAGGGTGCCCCGTTAAGCATCATCGCTGTGTGCAGGCCCTCTGTGGCGGACTAGCGTATCCGTCCGGTCTGGCTGCTCTGACGGGACATAGAGTGTGCTGATAGTGTCCACTATGGATAGGGGACATCTTGAGGGCGGATATGGCGGGCAAGAAGGGTCAGAAGAAGCGCTTCTGGTCGGATGAGGAGAAGGTTTCGATCTGCATGCAGACCTGTGCACCGGAGGTGTCGGTCGCGCAAGTTGCCCGGCGGTATGCTATGAACACCAACCTGATCCACAAGTGGCTGCGGGATCCGCGATTTGCGCCTGTCGCGCGGGATCACGATGATGCGCCGGATGATGAAACAGTTTTTCTGCCCGTGGAGGTCTCTGAGCCAATCGCGGATGATGCGCCGACGGTTGCGGCAATGCCGCCACCTGACGAGACCCTCCTTGCGAACCGCGTCGACATCACGCTTTCGGACGGACGGCGGCTTGTCGTGGAAGGTCCGACGGGCTTGGCCGCGGTGGTCGGACTGGTTCGGGGGCTGATGGTATGATCCCGGTTCCAAGCAATGCGCGCATCTGGCTGGCTGCAGGCGTGACGGACATGCGGCGGGGGTTCAACACTCTAGCAGCGCAGGCGGAGAAAACGCTCGAACAAGATCCATACTCTGGCCATCTGTTCGTGTTCCGTGGTCGCAGAGGTGATTTGCTGAAGATCATTTGGTGGGATCAGCAGGGCGCTTGTCTGTTTAGCAAACGCCTAGAGAAGGGCCGGTTCGTGTGGCCAGCCGCAAAAGATGGCAAGATCAGCCTCAGCGCGTCGCAGTTGACGATGCTCTTGGAAGGGATTGATTGGCGCATGCCGAAAAAGACATGGCGGCCTCTCACGACGGGTAATTTACCAGCGAATACAGCATCCTAAACTTCCCTCGTGGATGGTTTTGCGGTATACTTTGGGCAATGCTGGAGACACCGAAAAACCTGCCCAATGATCCCGACGAACTGCGTGTCGTCGCTGCGCAGTTGCGGGACTTGGCGAAATCTCAAGCGCTGAAAATCGAAAAGCTTGAGCACCAGCTCGCAGGTCACAGTAAGGCACGGTTTGGCTCGAAATCCGAAAGCGGCGATCAACTGGCGCTGGATCTTGAAGAAGATCGGGCCATTGCGGCGGCTGCGGCAAACCCAGACCCTGAGCCAATCCCAGCTGATGAGACCCCAGACAAACGCCAGTACAACCGCACCCCTCTGCCCGAGCATCTGGAGCGGCAAACAGAAATCCTGTCTCCGGGCGACACCTGCGCGGCCTGCGGCGGTGCGCTGCGCCCACTGGGCGAGGATGTGACAACGGAACTCGAATACATCCCCGGGCGCTTTATCGTCCGCGAGATCGTGCGCCCCCGCGCTGCATGTTCGGGTTGTGAAGCGTTCACGCAAGCCCCACTGCCGAGCCGCCCCATCCCACGTGGCCGCGCGGGCCCCGGGCTGTTGGCGCACATCCTGGTCGGCAAATATTGTGATCATCTTCCGTTGTATCGCCAATCCGAGATCTATGCCCGGGAGAAGGTCGATCTGCACCGGTCAACGCTGACCGACTATGTTGGGCGGTCAACCGCGCTCCTGGAGCGCTTGTCTGACCACATAGGAGGCCTGGTCCGCGCCGGCCCCGCTTTGTTTGCGGATGACACGCCTATCAAAATGCAGATCGGAGGCAAGACGGGCAAAACCCAGACCGCCCGCATGTGGAGCTATGTGCGCGATGAACGGCCGTGGTGTGGGCAGGCTCCACCGTGCGCGTGGTACCAGTTCAGCGTGGATCGCAAGGGCACCCACCCAACCACGCATTTGGCAGGCTACAAAGGAATCGTGCATGCGGACGGGTTTACCGGCTTCAACGGTTTGTTCGGTCCAGAGCAAGCCACAGAACAGGCTTGCATGGTCCACGTGCGCCGCAAGTTCGTTGATGTCTTCGAACGCGACGGATCGACCATCGCCAAGGAGGCCATCGAGCGCATCGCCAAGCTCTATGCCGTTGAAAAAGAGGTCCGATATAAATCCCCTGAAACCCGCGTCGCCCTGCGCCAAGCCAAAGCCACGCCCATCTTCGACGATCTTGAGACGTGGCTGCAAAACCAGCTGCCCAAGATCTCCGGCAAGACGAGCCTCGCCGAGGCGATACGCTACGCGCTCGGCCGGATGCCCAAAGCCCGCAGCTATCTGGAAAATGGGCAGATCGAGGCCGACAACAATATCTGTGAGCGCTCAATCAGACCGCTGACTCTCGGGCGGAAAAATTATCTCTTCATGGGCTCCGAGGGCGGCGGCAAAGCCGTAGCCATCGCCTACACCCTCATCGAAACCGCCCGCATGAACAAGGTCGACCCGGAAGCTTGGCTAGCCTGGGTTCTGACCCACATCGCTGACCACAAAATCAACCGCCTCGACGAACTCACCCCGTGGAATTGGAAGCCAGCCTGAGTGTCAACGCCAGTCACACCGGACGGATACGGACTAGCAGATCCCCTCAAGGATTTGAGCTGCCCGGCAGCCACACCTGTTCGACCCCGCGTCTTCCGTCCTTCCGACCAAGCTGCACCACGACATCGATGCTGGACGCGGCATAGCGCCTTACCTCCTCAAAGCTCATATTGATGCCCACCGACATGACCATGAGGGCAAGGCGGTCGAGCGCCTTCTGCGCGGTATCGGCGTGAATTGTGGTGAAAGAGCCTGAATGGCCGGTGTTGATCGCGTCGAGGAAGGTCTTGCACTCATCGCCGCGCAACTCGCCAAGAATGATCCGGTCAGGACGCATGCGCAAAGAGGTCTCCAGCAATTTGGCCGCGGTGCGCTCACTTGAGGGGACACGGTCAGCCTTGAGCATCGCGCGATTGGGCTGCGGAGGAAAGAGCTCGAATGCGTCCTCGATGGTCACGATACGCTCCGTCTTGGTCACCAGCGCGAGAAGCGCCCGGGCAAAAGTCGTTTTGCCCGTGGACGTCCCGCCGCTGATCATGATGTTCAACCGCTCATCGATGCAGAGTTTCATGGCGGCTCGAATATCCCCCGCCTCGGTCAGTGCGATGACCTGTTCGGCTTTTGCCTGTCGTTCGGCACCCAAATCCACCAGTCCACCGTGCAACAGACCGATGTCGCCCAAGGTGAGTTGGTCTTCACTGTAGCGGCGCAAAGTGATCGAGGGCCCGCCATCCACGACGGGCGGATAGACGACCTGTGCCCGGATCGGCTTGCCGTTCATCTCGATCTTGCCGGAGACGAGCGGCTTTTTCTCGCTGATCTGTCCGTGGGTGGCGCTGGCAATGGATGTTGCAAGGTCCCGAGCTTGGGAAGGGGAGTAAAACACACCTTCGAGGCCGACCATATGCTCAGCCCCCCGGGTTTCCACCCAGACCTTTCCATCGGGATTGACCGCTATTTCGACCACGCAGGGATCGGCGAGCGGTGCAGCCAGAGGTTTTAGATAGGTCGAAAGAAAACTGGCTTTTTCTGCCGCCTGGTTCATGGGTGGCCGCCTGTGCGTTTCAGGTTTGTGTTGCTTTGAGACACGCGGCCTCTCCCTTCGGTCGAACGCGTGTTTCGACACCTGAATGTTTTGTCGAACCCGAAACGCACTTAATAGAACTCAAGATCACGGTCGACGATCACACTGATCGCAGCGCCCGGCTGGACCGAGATAACCGGAGGCAGGGTGGCAAATTCGCCGATCACCGCATCGGTGGCCTGCGCAAAACTGCCCGCGACATCCTCGGCAATTTCTGATC
>PBRG01000033.1 GCA_002726615.1 Marinobacter sp. | reverse complement strand
TGCATAAATGTTTATAATGACGGTTATCGTGAAATCACTTTTACTCATGTGTAATAATAAGAATTACTGAAGCAAAAGTAGGGTGGTGACATGCATCGCTGGGAAGGTGTAAACGAATTCGTGGCGGTGGCTGAAACGGAGAGTTTCACCCGGGCGGCAAAGCGCCTGGAAGTCTCGACCGCTCAGGTCAGCCGACAGATCAGCGCGCTCGAAGCCCGGCTATCCACCCGTCTGTTCTATCGAACGACCCGGCGTGTATCCACTACCGAGGCCGGGCAGATCTACTATCAGCATTGTCGCCAGATACTGGACGCTCTTGAGCAGGCGGAACGCTCTATGACCAATATGCAGCTGGTGCCCCAGGGCCGGCTGCGACTGACGGCACCGGTAACCTACGGAGAGAAGTCGATAGCACCGTTGGTCAACGATTTTGTACTGCGGTATCCCGAACTCGACGTTGAAATGAAACTGACCAACCAGCAACTCGATCTGGTGGCGGAAGGTTACGATCTTGCGGTACGGCTTGGTAAGCTGGACGATTCGAGCCTGATGGCCAGGCGTCTCGCCTCCCGGACTCTGTATGTATGTGCCTCGCCAGCTTATCTCGCTGTCCATGGCACCCCGCACTCTCTGTCTGAGCTGGAACAGCATAATTGTCTTCAGGGCAATCTGGGCTACTGGCGATTTCAGGATGCGGGGCATCCCCGCAATGTCCGGATTCGTGGAAACGTGCGTTGTGACAGCGGAAGAGCCTTGTTGGATGCAGCGCTGAAGGGGGTTGGTATCGTCCAGTTGCCGGATTATTACGTTGGGCCGGCACTCGAGGCGGGTACGCTGATACCTCTTCTGACCCATTACCAGGAAGACGATGACGGTATCTGGGCGGTGTATCCCCATAACCGTCACCTGTCGCCAAAGGTGAGAATGCTGCTGGACTACTTTGCGGACTCACTGGGCGTACCAAATGCCTGATTGAGGCTAAGCCCAAACCGGGTATTCAGACACTGAGTGCAGTTTCGACCTTTTCCAGGTTCTGGTCCAGTTCTTCGGAGCTGCCGTCAAAGTGTACTTTTCCCTTAACAACAACCACATGGCGATCGCAGAGCTTCTTCAGGGCCTTGATGTTCTTGTCCACGATCAGTGTGGAAATGCCCGACTCACGGATGGTGGCAATCACGTTCCAGATGTCCTGGCGGATCAGCGGCGCCAGACCTTCGGTGGCCTCGTCGAGAATCATCAGTCGGGGATTGGTAACCAACGCTCGGCCGATGGCCAGCATCTGCTGCTCGCCACCGGACAACTCCGTACCCAGGTTTGACAGTCGTTCCTGAAGGCGGGGGAATGTCGTCATGACCCGATCGAAGTCCCAGCCGGTTTTACCGTTGCTGTCGGGGCGGGCGGCCATTTGCAGGTGTTCCTTGACCGTCAGGTTGTGGAACATGCCACGGCCTTCGGGAACATAGGCTATGTCGCGGCGCATCCGCTTCCAGGTTGGCAGGTTGCTGATGTCCTGTCCGTCGAAATACACATGACCACTGCGCGGTGGCACGATGCCAAGAATGGACTTGAGCGTGGTGGTCTTGCCCATGCCATTACGCCCCATCAGGCTCATGGACTGCCCCTTGTCCAGTCGGAACGACAGATCGTGAAGGATGTGGCTTCGGCCATAAAGGGTGTTGAGGTTTTTGACTTCCAGAAGACTATTGCTCATGCCGCTTCCTCCTCGTCTTCCTTGCCCAGGTAGGCTTCTTTCACCCGGGGCTCGTTACGTACTTCATCCACGGTGCCGGTGATCAAATGGGTGCCGTTGTCCAGTACGGTCAGCTGGTCAGACAGCTCGAAGATGGCATCCATATCGTGTTCCACCAGAACAATGCTGTAGGTCTGCTTGAGTTCGTTCAGCAGCTCGATAATGCGCTGGGACTCCTCGTGACCCATGCCNGCCATGGGCTCATCCAGNAGCAGGATGCAGGGGTCNGTTGCCAGCACCATCGCCAANTCNAGCTGGCGNTGCTCNCCGTAGGAGATNTCNGCTGCGACGGTNTGGATGCGGCTATCNAGNCCCACCTGNCACAGCGCTTTTTCAGCGGCTTCNCGAACCAGNTTGTTGGAATGACGCGACGCAAACAGNTTNAAGCTGCCGGTNAANCGGCGTTGAGCGGCCACGGCGCAGTTTTCCAGGCAGGTGACATNGGCGTAGATGTTGGTTTTCTGGAAGCTGCGGCCGATGCCCCGGCGCACAAATTTCCAGGGTTTCATGCCTTCAATCTGATCGCCCTTGTGAAAAATGCAGCCGCTTGTAGGCTTCAATGTTCCGCACAGCATATTCAGCAACGTGCTCTTGCCAGCGCCATTGGGACCTACTACGCCGTGCAGTTGCTTGTCCTGAAACTGCAGTGAAATGTCATTCAGTGCCTTGATACCACCCCAGTGTTTGCTGAGGGATTCGGTTTCCAGAATGATGTCGTTGGCCATGATTATTTCTCCAGCAGCTTTTCAAGGTAACCGGCCAGGCCTTTGCGCAGTAGCAGGACCATCAGGATGATCGCGCCGCCCATGAACAGCATCCAGTCTTCGCTCATGTGCTCGAAGAAATACTGCAGACCTTCATAAGTAATGGTGCCGAGGATGGCGCCGTAGATGGTGCCCATGCCACCGAGGATGGACATCACCAGGGCGGTACCGGACATTTCCCAGGTCATGAATTGCGGGTTGACGTAGCCGTACTGCAGGGCGAACAGCAATCCGGCGTAGGCGGCCAGTGTGCTGCCAATGATGTAACTGATCAGGCGGAAGGCGAAGATGTTGTAGCCAAGGGCTTCGGTGCGCTCCGGATTCAGACGGCTGGCTTCCACAATGCGGCCAAAGCGCGAACGCAGGATGATCTTGATGGCCAGCAGAGTGACCAGCACGGCGAGCAGTGACAGGTAATAGAAGTGCGTAGGGTTATCCAGATTCAGGAAGTTCAGGCCAAAAATGCTGGTTTCCGGCTTCATGAAAATGAACAGGCCGTCGTTGCCCCCGAATTCCAGGGAGTCGAAGAAAAAGTAGTAGGCCATCTGCGAAATGGCCAGGGTGATCATGATGAAATAGATGCCGGAGGTTCGCAGTACGACAACACCGACAACCAGGGCGACCAGAGCGCTGATGCCCATGATATACATTGCGTAGATCCAGAAGTTGACCGCCTCGTACTCCGGCGTAACGATCACAAACAGGTAGCCACCCAGGCCATAGAAGAGTGCGTGCCCCAGGGTGACCAGGCCAACGCGCCCCACCAGGAAATCCAGGGACATCACGAACACTGCCAGGATCAGGATGGTGGTGGCTTTGCCCACGAAGAAGGAGTTGTCCTCAAGGAACAGAGGAATACAAAGGGCGATGACAAAGAAGATCGCCAGGAAGATGCGCTCGGTGCGTTTCTCGAAAATCATGTTCGGCTCCCGCTTACTTGGCGAACAGGCCCTGGGGCTTCACCAGCAGCACCAGGATCATAAAGATGTAAATAATCATGTTGGACATGGTGGGCATGAGTACCGCAGCGAATGTGCTGATCACGCCAACCAGCAGAGCCCCCACGAAGGCGCCTTTGATCGAGCCCATTCCGCCGATGACGACCACCACGAAACAGGTAATCAACACGCTTTCGCCCATCCCCGGAACGATGGAACGCATAGGGGCGGCGATAATGCCCGACACCGCCGCCAGCATGACGCCGATGGCAAACACGATGGTGTAGAGGCTTTTGATGTTGACGCCCAGGGCTTCCACCATTTCCCGGTTGGATTCCCCGGCACGGATCAGCATGCCCAGACGAGTCTTGCTCACCACGAAATAGAGCGCGGCGGCGATAGCGATACAGATGAATGCCGCAAAGATGCGGTACACCGGGTAGCTGGAGTTGTCGGTGAAGGGTACGGAGCCGCTCAGCGCGTCGGGAACCGCGACGCCATAAGGGTCGTTGCCCCAGAGGATGCTTTGCAGCGAGTTGAACACGAAGATCATGCCAATGGTCAGCAGCACCTGATCCAGGTGATTGCGGTTATACAACCGCTGTATCAATACCCGTTCAATCAGTATGCCCAGGCCGAGGGCGATGACTGCCGAGAGAATGGCGGAGACCGTAAAACTGCCGGTTACCGCAACGAAGTACCACACCAGATAGGCGCCCACCATATACATGGAGCCATGGGCCAGGTTAAGGATGCCCATCACGCCAAACACCAGGGTCAGGCCGGAGGCGATCAAAAACAGAAGCAACCCATACTGGAGACCATTAATAAGTTGCACGAAGAAAAGTTCGGTAGACATAGTGATACCCAACGGTTTTACGGATAAGTCAGTTCAGGTGTGGGCAAGGGAGCTTCAGATAATCCCCCGGCTTTCGCCGGGGGATTCAGAACCCGTGCTTAGAGCTTGCAGCCACGGGCAGGGTCTTCCAGCGCTTCGGCGGCGATACTCTGCACCACGTTCACGCCGTCCTTCACTTCCCGCAGATAGACGTTCTGGATCGGGTTGTGGGCCTTGGAGAAGGTGAATTCTCCGCGCGGGCTGTCGATGGTCAGCTTTTCCATGGTGCTGATGACGGCCTGCTTGTCCGAAATGTCACCCTTAAGCTGGTCGATGGTGTTGGCAATGGCCTGACCGGCGTCATAGCCCTGTACGGCATAGATGTCCGGGTAGTGGCCGTATTCGGTATTGAAGGCTTCGCGGAACTCACGGTTTTTGGGAACATCCAGTTGCTCTGCGTAATGCAGGCCGGTCATCACGCCTTCAGCTGCTTCGCCTTGGGCTTTGAGAGTGCCCTCGGTCAGAAAACCAGAGCCCAGCAGGGGGATTTTTCCGCGCAGACCCATGGCATCGTAGTCCTTCACGAACTTGATGGCACCGCCGCCAGCGAAGAAGGTGAATACAGCATCGGGATTTGTATCCGCGATGGAGCTCACATGGGACTGGAAGTTGGTAGATGGGAAGGGCAGGAGCACTTTCTCGACAATCTCGCCACCACCGGCAGTGAAAGACTCTTCAAAAGCGTCCAGGCTCTCGCGGCCCATGCCGTAGTTCCAGCTGATGGCATAAACCTTCTTGTAACCCTTTTCCAGAGCAACTTTGCCCATGGGATAGGACGGCTGCCAGGATGAGAAGGACGTCCGGAACATGTTGGGCGAGCACAATGGGCCTGTAGCTGCTGCCGCACCTGCGTTCGGAATGATCATCACGGTATCCTTGCCACGAAGCATCTTGATCATGCCCATGGCAACACCGGAATGAACCGGGCCAATTATAAAGTCCGCTTCGTGTTGGTTCAGCAGAGACGACGCCAGTTCCGGAGCCCGTGATGGTTTGGCTTCGGTATCCAGTTCAATAAACTCAATGTCCGCGCCGTGGAGGTTGGCGGCGTTTTCCTTCAGCGCCAGCTTCAGGCCGTCGCGCCCGGCTTCACCCAGTTGTGCGTAGATGCCGCTGAACGGCAGCATCACGCCAATTTTTACCGGATCGCCGGCAGCTGCATGGGCTCCCAGGCTCATGCCTGCGGTCAGGGTGGTTGCCAGTACAGCGCTGGCAAGGGATTTGGTCTTGTTCATTTCAACACCTCGAAATTTTTGTTTTGCGGTTCTGTCATTAGAGGCGTCACGGCGCTGCAGAAATATCCGTTTTCTGCACAGGGGTGTCCGGTGATTGCACAGGTATTGTTGGAGCTTTTTATTTCAGGTAGTTGGCCCGCGAAAAAATGAAGACTCGGTGTACAGCGATGCCTGAAAATCAGTCGTTCGGACTGAGATCGCTATATAGCTGATGGGTCAACTCACGCTGAACCTGTAGCCGGTCAGTAATACCCTGCACCACTTCCATTCGGGCCACGGCTCCGGCCTGAATATCCTTCATTGCCTGTAAGGCTTCACCGGACTGGCCCAGGCACTGGTTGCATGACTCTCGAATTCTCTCCATGCCATTGCCCGCGTCCACCGACGTGGTTGTCAGGCTGTTGGCGATGGCGCGAATACCTTCGCTGGATTCGTTGGCACGAACCGCAAGGTGGCGTACTTCGTCTGCCACTACGGCGAACCCTCTGCCATGTTCCCCCGCTCGGGCGGCTTCAATGGAAGCGTTCAGGGCCAGCAGATTTGTCTGTTTGGCAATATCCTGAATGTTGCCGACGATGGTGCCAATTTCCTCGGACTGTGTACCCAATTGGGTGAAGACCTCGTCAATGCGTCCCATGAAATCGGCCAGCTCCCGGATGGAGGCTTCGGAGTCGGAAATGCAGCTGGCGCTGTGGGTGACCTTGGCGCCCGATGCCTTGGCGAGTTTGCCGGCCTCGCCCATTTCCTCCAGGATGACCTCGACATTATTGCGTAAGTCGTCGAGGTGGCTGATGAGCATGGGATCGAGGACTAACGGTTGCTCTTGCAGGTTGGTTTCCGGCACCGGCTCTGCAATGGGTTCCGGTGTGGGCACCGGTATTTCCTCACGGACGGTGATAACCTCTGGCTGCCATTTCACGCAGAGGGCGAGAGCGGCGGCAACAAGGCCCAGGGTCAGAGTTGCGGCAACAACCTGAAGGAGGCTGCCTGCTGTGGCAAGCAGCAATGCGATGCCCGCTAACGCCAGGATCAGTGCGCCGTAGATGGAAGTTTTGGAGGTTCCGGAGTGTGTCGGTTCCTGTTCGAACGCGAGGGTGTCAGCCATAGTGGTGTTTCCGCAGGGCAATAGTTCTGATTGTGCTGAAACGCTAAGGCTTTTTCGGGTGCGTCACTATCCGCAGAGTGCAGAGATGTGTCCGTAAAGTGAAGTCGGGTGTGGAAGAGAACAAAAGCCAGGCCGGGAGATACTCGGGCCTGGCTTGCTCGTCGATCAGGTCAGGTTGTTCACCAGGATCTGCGTCAACTTGTCCGGGCACTCAAGGGAAGGCACGTGGCCAACCTGCTCCAGAATAACCGGCTCAGTTGCACCACTAACGTCGGCCAGCGACCTCAGGGTGTCTGGCGGTGTGGCCACATCGTCAGACCCGCCCACCAATTGGAGTGGCACGCGTTGCTCGCTGAGCTTTTCGCGGAAGTCGACCCGCCCCAGCATTTCGCAAAGCAGGGCATAACTGCGGTCATCGCCACGCCCCATGATCACGCGCCAGCCTTCCACCAGCGCTGGTTGCTGTTCGCAGGCGGCGGGGCCGAACCATCGCGGCACAATATTCACCGCCATGGTGCTCAGGCCCAGTTCCAGAACGCTGGCAGAACGGGTGTTCCAGGCATCGGGGGTGCCGATGACGGCTCCGGTGTTGGTGAGTGTGGCGGACAGCAATCGGTCTGCATGTTTGCTGACGAGCTGTTGGCCAATCACGCCTCCGATGGACGTGCCAGCGAAGTGGAAACGCTGCGCCTCGGCGGCAGTGGCGAGTGTGAGGGCCTCCTGTGCCAGATCTTCAGGGGTGATCTGGTCACTGGCCTCTGGCCAGGCCGCGCTGGCGCCATGTCCTGGCAAGTCCCAGGTGAGTACCCGGAAGCTGTTCAGCAGTGCGGGGAGCATGTCGTCCCATACGGCCTGCGTCATGCCCAGAGGGTGTGCCAGCATCAGCAGCGGTTTCGCGCTGTCACCGAGCAGACGGTAACAGACAGTGCGGCCGTTGTGTTTCAGAAAAGCCATGGTAGCTCCTTGCCTCAGACGCGTTCGATAAGTGTTGCAATACCCTGGCCGACGCCCACGCACATGGTGCAAAGCGCGTATCGGCCGCCGGAATGTTGCAGCTGGTGGGCTGCCGTTTGCAGCAGTCTTGTGCCAGACATACCCAGTGGATGCCCAAGGGCGATGGCGCCGCCGTTCGGGTTGACCCGGGGGTCGTCGTCGGCAACGCCCAGTTCCCTTAGTACGGCCAGCCCTTGCGCGGCAAAGGCTTCGTTCAGTTCGATCACGTCGATGTCGTCAATGCCGATGCCTTGCTTCTCCAGCAGTTTTCGAACCGCGGGGACCGGGCCAATGCCCATGACACGCGGCTCTACACCTGCCGTGGCCATGCCCAGAATCCGGGCCATAGGTTTCAGTCCGTGGGCTTTCACTGCATTCTCACTGGCGACCAGCATCGCCGCTGCACCGTCGTTCACGCCGGAGGCATTGCCAGCGGTTACGCTGCCGCCGTCGCGAAACGGTGTTGGCAGGGACGCAAGCTTCTCCAGAGTGCTTGCACGGGGATGTTCGTCGGTATCGAACACCAGCGGGTCCTGTTTTCGGCGCGGAATGGATACCGGCACGATTTCTTCTGCGAAGCGGCCTTCCTTCTGGGCCCGGGCGGTTTTTTCCTGGGAGCGGAAGGCAAACAGATCCTGATCTTCCCGCGACACCTGGTACTGCTCGGCGACGTTTTCCGCGGTTTCCGGCATGGAATCGATGCCGTATTGCTTCTTCATCAGCGGGTTAACGAAGCGCCAGCCGATGGTGGTGTCTTCGATCTTCTGACCCCGTGAAAACGCCGAGTCGGCCTTGCCCATCACATAGGGCGCGCGGGACATGGATTCCACGCCGCCGGCCAGTACCAGCTCCATTTCACCGGCGCGTATGGCGCGAAAGGCCGTGCCCACTGCATCCATGCCCGAGCCGCACAAGCGGTTGATTGTGGTGCCCGGCACGGAAGTGGGCAGGCCCGCCAAAAGGGAGGACATCCGGGCTATATTGCGGTTGTCTTCACCGGCCTGGTTGGCCGACCCCATCATCACCTCGTCGATGGCGGCGGGGTCGAGTTCCGGGGCTTGTTCCAGTACAGCCTTGAAGATATGCGCCGCGAGGTCATCGGGCCGAACGCTGGCCAGGGTGCCGCCGAAACGACCAATGGCTGAACGGCGGGGGTGGCAGAGATAAACGTCGGTCATGATAGTCCTCACTGATGGCCTGAATGATGAGCGTTGGTACGTGCTTTGAGGTCACGTAGGATGTCCAGCTCTTTAGCACTGGGCTCCTGCGTGGTGTCCAACTGATCGGCAAACCGGATCTCCCAGCCAGTAGCGTCGATTACGTCTTCCCGGGTTACGTTCGGGTGCAGGGACGTGACCACCAGTTCTTTGGTATCCGGGTCCGGCTTGAGAATGCACAGATCGGTAATCACCACCGTGGGGCCGCGACCTATATTAGGGACATTATCCCGTGCTTTGCCGTCACGGCCAAAACCGACGGTGGTCACGAAGTCGACGTCTTTCACGAAAGTGCGCCTGGAGTGCTTTACGGTAATGAACACTTCCTTCGCATTGGTGGCGATTTCAGGGGCACCGCCACCGCCTGGCAGCCGCACTTTCGGTTCGCGGTAGTCTCCAATCAGGGTGGTGTTGAGGTTGGCGTAACGATCGATCTGGGCGGTGCCCAGAAAGCCCACGCTGATATGCCCACCCTGGAGCCAGTAGCGGAACATTTCTGGAACGCCAACCGTGGTCAACGCCGATTCGCACAGCTCGCCATCACCGATGGACAACGGTAAGACGTCCGGTTTGGTCTGCAGGGTGCCGGATTCGTAAATCAGAGTGACGTCCGGCGCGTGGGTCAGGCGCGCCAGGTTGGCGGCTTCACTGGGCAGGCCGATACCGACGAAACAGGTCATGTCGCTGGTCAGTGCGCGGGCGGCAGTGACGCTCATCATTTCCGAAGCGGTAAATTCAAGGCTCATCACGCAGCTCCTTTTTCAAATACGTTGTCTTTCAGCCAGTTCTGGAAGGTGTCCCGGTCCCGGGCGATGCCGTCCCACTCTTTGTAGAAAACGTTGTCGCGGTCGTAATAACCCAGCGCGTAGGAAGGGCTGGCGCCTTTTGGCGCTTCGGCAATGGCGGTAACCGCCCAGGAGGGCAGCACGCAGGCGTTCACGGAAGCGCCCAGATCGTCCACCACCTCTTCAACGGTGACGATGCTGCGCTTGGCGGCGAGAACCACTTCCTTCTGGATACCTATGATGCCTTCTATCAGCACGTTGCCTTTGCGGTCGGCCCGCTGGGCATGAATCACGGCGACGTCCGGGCGGACGGAGGGCACGGCGGCCAGGCGCTCTCCGGTGAACGGGCACTCGATGAATTTGATCTGGTCGTTCACCTTTGGCAGGTCGCTGCCCACGTAACCCCGCAGCACTGCCAGTGGCAGGCCAGCAGCGCCGGCTTCGTAAGCGCAGGCCATAGCGGCGTGGCTGTGTTCCAGAATTTCCAGCTTGTTCGGCCAGCCTTTCTCAACCGCGTCGCGCAGTCGGTGCAGCGAGCCGACGCCTGGGTTTCCGCCCCAGGAGAAGATCAGCTTCCTGGCGCAACCCGCACCGATCATCTGGTCGTACACCAGATCCGGTGTCATGCGGATGAGCGTCAGGTCGCGCTTCTCCTGGCGGATAATTTCGTGGCCCGCAGCGAAAGGGATCAGGTGCGTGAAACCTTCCATACAGACCGTATCGCCATTGCTGATATAGCGGCTCACGGCTTCCTTGAGAGAGAGAAATTCAGCCATCACAGAATCTCCAGTGCAGTGTTTGTTGAAAGTTCGATATACGAACATAAGTTTAATATGCGAACATAATGGCTCGAAGGTTTTGTCGTCGTCAAGTACAAATTTTCACCAGTTGCCAAAAATGCACGGATGTTCGGATACCGAACGAGCTGCTACCATTTGCGGAGGCTGTGTTCAGGCGAGTAAGGAGCAGGAATGGACGATCAGGTTCTCAGGCCCGGAGACCGGGACTATGTAGGCGCACTGGCGTCAGGGCTGGAAGTGTTGCAGGCGTTCGACGCTGAGCATCCACGGATGACCCTGAGCGAGGTGGCGACCCGGACGGATATGGACCGGGCCAAGGCGCGTCGTTTCCTGCTTACTCTGCACGCTCTGGGGTTCGTGAAACGCAACGGCCGTCAGTTCGAGTTGACCCCGCGCGTCTTGCAGCTGGGCTATGCCTATCAATCGTCGAACCAGTACCGCGCGGTTATCCAGCAATACCTTGAGGACGTTACGGCAGAGTTGGGCGAATCGTCCTCACTGGCGGTGCTGGACGGGGATGATGTGGTGTACGTGGTGCGTTCATCAGCAAGGCACCGGCTGATGGCCATTACCCTTTCCGTGGGTACGCGCCTTCCGGCGGCCTATACCTCTATGGGGCGGGTGCTGCTGGCGCAGTTGCCGGAAGCGGAGTTGGAGGCGTTTCTTGCCCGTGTGAAGCTTGAGCCCTTTACCGCTTCTTCCATTACCGATGCCAATGCCCTGGAGAAAGACATCACGAAAGTTCGGAAGCAGGGCTATTCGATTGTGGATCAGGAGCTTGATTCAGGCCTTCGTTCCGCAGCGGTGCCGGTGTTTGCCGGCAATGGTGAACTGCTCGGGGCGATCAATATCAGTACCAATGCGGCGCGAGTGGGTATGGGCACTTTGGTAGGGGTGTATCTGCCAAGGTTGCAGCAGGCGGCCGAGGCGGTACGGCGAACGACCCGCTAATATCACGGATACCGGCCCGTCAGTCGGTTTTCCACCAACTCATCCAGAATCGTGTTCGCCAACCGCATGACCGCATTGGGGTTTTCTCCCCGTCGCCGTGACGCAATCACCGGCACGCTGATGTTGTCGTCTTCCAGTGGCATGTAGTCCACTCCCTCACGGTTCAGCCGCCGGACCTGCTCGGGCACCAGGGTGAATCCCATGTCCGAGGCAACCAGCGACAGCGCGGTTTGCAGGTCATTGACCTGCTGCATCACGTTGACTCGCAGGCCTCGGCGGTGGAAAAGGCCCTGGGTCAGGTCAGCGAAGTTCGGGCCCGGGCCGGACGGGAAGGTGATCATCGGCCATTCCGACAGCTCCTTCATGGACGGCGGGTGCCGGGTCAGGGGGTTGCCGGCGGGAATGGCTGCGATGATGGGCTCGTCGAACAGCAGTTCCTGATCGACATCCGGGTCCTCTATGCGCACCCGGCCAAAACCGATATCAATCTTCCCCGCTTTCAGGGCGTCCACCTGCTCCCGTGTTTTCAGTTCGTGCAGGATGATTTCCAGATTCTTGTTGCGCCGCAGGCGTCTGACCATCAGTGGCAGTTGCCCGTAGAACACGGAGGGTACGAAGCCGATGGAGAAAACGGTTTTGCGGTGTTGGGCGATCCTGCGGGTGTCGCTGACGGTTGCGGCTATCTTGTCGAGAATCTGCCTCGCCTGTTCAAGAAAGTATTCACCGCCAGTCGTCAACACCAGCCCCCGGGGCTTCCGGATGAACAGCGCAACCCCCACTTCTTCTTCCAGCTGTTTGATGGCTCGGGTCAGAGGGGGCTGGGCGATAAACAGCTTTTCTGCCGCACGGGTGAGGTTCAGTTCCTCTGCCACCGCCACGAAGTAGCGCAAGTGTCTCAGCTCCATCCATACCTCCAGGGTATTGCTTCGTACTTAATCAATATTGGTTCCCATACGTGAAACTTCGTACTGTCCGAATTACAGGCATTTTAACTTGCGATTCGGAGAGCACATGTCCGCAACCATTCAGTCCATTGAAGCCATCCTGGTCGATATCCCGACCATCCGGCCGCACAAACTATCCATGACAACCATGGGGGTTCAGACCATGGTGATCGTGCGGATGAAGGATTCCGATGGCCTGGAAGGTTTGGGTGAAGCCACCACGATTGGTGGTCTGGCCTACGGTCCGGAAAGCCCCGAAAGCGTGAAACTTACCATCGACACCTATTTCAAACCACTGCTGATCGATCAGCCGGCGGATGCAATCAATACTCTTAGGGTAAGGCTAAACCGTGCGACCCGTGGAAACAACCTGGCCAAGTCTGCCATTGAAACTGCGCTGCTGGATCTGCAAGGCAAACGCCTGAATCGTCCGGTTTCCGATCTGCTCGGCGGTGCCCTGCATCAGCACGTTCCGGTGCTCTGGACGTTAGCCAGCGGCGATACCGCCAAGGATATCGACGAGGCACACAGTCTGATCGCGCAACAACGCCACTGCGATTTCAAGCTGAAGATTGGTTCTCGCGCGGTGATGGAAGATGTGCGCCATGTGGCGGCAATCAAGGAAGCAGTGGGTGAACAGGCCAGTGTGCGTGTTGATGTCAATCAGGCCTGGGATGAAGCCACCGCAGCCAAGGGGATGGCTGAGTTGCAGGCTGCGGGCATTGACCTGGTGGAACAGCCTACCCCGATGAAGGACTTCGGCGCTCTTATACGGCTGTCCGAAAAATTCCATATCCCGATTCTGGCCGACGAATCCGTAGCCGATGCCAAGGATCTGTTTGCCCTGGCGGCCGGAGGGTTCGCCGGTGCGGTGGCCATGAAGATTGCCAAGGCTGGCGGTCCGATTCGGGCGTTGGAACAGGCGACGGTTGCCCAGTCCGCAGGACTCGGACTGTACGGCGGCACCCTGCTGGAAGGCACCATCGGTACCGCCGCGTCCCTGCACGCCTGGTCCACGCTGGAAACCCTCAATTGGGGAACAGAAATGTTCGGCCCGCTACTGATGAAAGACGACATTGTAGTGCGCCCGCTCAACTTTCACGCCAACGGCGTGGACCTGCCGCAGGGCCCGGGCCTGGGTGTCGAAATTGATGAAGACAAGCTGGCTGTCTATCGCAGAGGCGCATAGGGCGCCGTCAGTAAGTACGCCGCAAGACTGGATAACGGAGGAAAGCACATGCTGTTCAAAGTTGAGATGAAAGTGAACATTCCCCACGACATGCCCGCCGATGTGGTAGCGGACATCAAGGCCCGGGAAAAGGCCTATGCCCAGGATCTGCAGGAAAAGGGCAAGTGGCGCCACCTGTGGCGTGTGGCGGGGAGCTACGCCAACGTCAGTATTTTTGATGTGGAGGACAACGCCGAGCTGCAGGATCTGGTCGGCAACCTTCCGCTGTTCCCGTACATGGATATCACCGTTGCGCCCCTGTGCCGTCACCCGTCGTCCATTCACGAGGATGACCGCTAGCGGGGTTTACAACTAATACCGGCGCCCAATGTTCTCA
>PBRG01000032.1 GCA_002726615.1 Marinobacter sp. | reverse complement strand
GCCGGTATAGAGTACTCGTACTGGCGTAATAAATTCGGTAGCCCGAATATAGATACGGAAAATGCCGTTAGCGCCCTGGTCAAGTTCCACTTCTGACCCTCGCTATCATCATCGGATCCATTGGGCCGCTGGTTTCAGCGGTCCAGCTGCCATCACATGACAGGAGAACTTTATGGGACGCCTTACCACACACGTACTGGATACTTCGCTGGGTCGCCCCGGACAAGGTATTCGTATCGAGGTATACCGGCTGGAGGGTGAATCGCGCACCTTGCTGAAAGAAGTCACCACCAATGATGATGGCCGCTGCGATGCCCCGATACTTGAAGGTGAGGCCTTTACCAAAGGCCAGTTCGAACTGGTCTTTCACGCTGGTGACTATCTCCGGCGCCAGGGCGTGGAAGCCGACGAGCCGCGCTTTCTCGATGTTATCCCATTGCGTTTCGGCGTGGCTGACGCCTCTCAGCACTTTCATGTGCCCCTTCTACTGTCTCCCTACAGCTACTCCACCTACCGCGGTAGCTGAGTCGAGATGGTCAGTCATCAATACAACAGTGCGAACAAGAGAACAGGTTAATGGAAGCTTACATTCTGGATTTTGTGAATTTCATGTTGCGGTGGCTGCATGTGATTGCGGCGATTGCGTGGATTGGTGAGTCAATCTACTTCGTGATGCTGGATAACAGCCTCAAGCCGCCACAGGCCGAAAACTGCAAAAAGAAGGGGGTTTTTGGTGAGATGTGGGCCGTGCATGGGGGCGGTTTCTATCACAACCAAAAGTACGCCACCAGCCCGGGTACTTTGCCTGCCGACCTGCATTGGTCGTTCTGGAAATCGTACACCACCTGGCTGTCGGGTTTCGCACTGTTCGTTATTCTCTACATGGTCAACCCGGGCTTCTACCTGGTGAACACCAATAGCAGTTGGCAGTGGGCTGCTGAGCTAAGTGGATGGCAGGCCAACGTTGCGGCGGTGCTTTTCCTGGCATTCGGGTGGGTTGTATACAATGAGCTGTGCAAGCGCATAAGCCCCAACATGGAGCGCGACGGCATTCTGAGTATTGCGGTTGGGGTGCTTCTTGTCATTGTTGCCTATGTAAGCACGCAATTGTTTGCTGGCCGTGCTGCGTTCCTTCTGACCGGTGCCGTCATGGCGACAGCCATGTCCGCAAACGTCTTTTTCTGGATCATTCCGGGCCAGCGCCGCATGGTCGATGCCATGAAGGCGGGCGAGGAGCCCAATCCGATTGATGGCAAGCGTGGTAAACAACGCTCTGTCCACAATACCTACTTCACGCTTCCCGTCGTTCTGCTGATGATCAGTAATCACTACGCCTTCGCGTATACAGAGGCTCAGGCATGGTTGGTGATGTCGCTGCTCATATTTGCCGGCGCCGTTATCCGCCAGTTTTTCGTACTGATGCACGCGGGCAAAACCCAGCCTTCTTACCTTCTCGCCGGTGGTGTATTGATTCTGCTGACGTTCTGGGTGGCCGCGCCCACGGGAGAGTCCCAGGTGGCGGTGGCTCAGGCAAGCGCCGAGCCCAGTACGACACAGGAGACAAGTGAATCCCCTTTGGCTGCCAACGTGGGCGCGACAATCGAACAGCACTGTGTGGGTTGCCATTCGAAGCAACCTGAGAACCCGGCGTTTTCGGCTCCGCCTGCGGGCTTTGCGTTTGATGCGGTTGATCAGATTCTCAGCCATCAGGCCAAGATCCAGGAGGTTGTGGCGAACGGTTACATGCCGTTGGGCAACACCACGAACATGACGAAAGAAGAGCGCGAAATCATCAAGAGCTGGGGTGAATAACTGTTGCGTTCCATTTGGATACAATATAGTATCTTTAAGTATACAATGTTTATTGAGGGCGCGCTGGTGGCAGCGGCCTGCCAAACGGATTGGAAGAAGGAAGTTGCTTGATGAATCCGGCTAATCCAGACCATTACCCCCGAGACCTGATTGGTTACGGTTCTGAGCCTCCCCATGCAAGTTGGCCTGGCCGGGCACGCATTGCCGTGCAGTTCGTTCTCAATTATGAGGAAGGTGCGGAGAACTGCGTTCTGCATGGCGATACGCATTCGGAGCAGTTCCTGTCTGAAATCGCCGGGGCCGAGGCCTACCCAAGCCGGCACATGAGCATGGAATCAATTTATGAGTACGGCTCCCGGGCAGGGGTATGGCGGGTACTGAACGAGTTTCAGCGTCGCGGCATGCCGCTGACGGTGTTTGGCGTAGCGATGGCGCTTGAGCGGCACCCCGAACTTGCCCATGCCTTTAAAGAGCTGGGTCACGAGGTCGCCTGTCACGGTTGGCGCTGGATTCATTACCAGAATATTCCGGAAAGTATAGAGCGCGCGCATATGCGTCGGGCCATCGAGATCTTCGAGGCTTTATACGGTGAGAAACCGGCTGGGTGGTATACCGGGCGCGACAGCGAGAACACGCGCCGTCTGGTACTGGACGAAGGCAGCTTTCTCTACGACAGCGATTACTACGGAGACGATCTGCCGTTCTGGACCCGTCAGTACGATAGCCAGGGCGAGATGCACAACCATCTGGTGGTGCCTTATGCACTGGACACCAACGACATGCGCTTTGCTTCAGCACAAGGCTTCGGCACCGGAGAGGACTTTTACCAATATTTGCGGGATGCCTTCGACGTGCTTTATGCCGAGGGTGAGGATGCGCCAAAGATGCTGTCCGTTGGTCTCCACTGTCGGCTGGTAGGCCGGCCAGGACGCTTTCGGGCCCTGCAGCGATTCCTCGATCACATAGAAGCCCATGATCGTGTCTGGGTTACGAGACGTGTGGATATTGCTCGCCATTGGGCCGAGCACCACCACCCGCTCTCATCCAAGGAGCAGCAATGAGCAATCGATCTGTGAAAAAACCTACGTATTACGCTCCCGCTGGCGGGCATCCGCCTCAGACCCAGTTGTTGTCTGACCGTGCGGTGTTTACCGAAGCCTACGCCATCATTCCCAGGGGCGTGATGCGGGATATCGTCGCCAGTGCCTTGCCGCATTGGGAAAAAACCCGGCTTTGGGTGCTTTCACGCCCGCTGTCCGGGTTCGCCGAAACCTTCTCCCAGTACATCATGGAAGTGTCTCCGGGGGGCGGCAGCTCGCGACCAGAGCTGGACTCATGCGCAGAAGGGGTCCTGTTTGTGGTTGAAGGCGAGATGGCCCTGACCATCGCCGGCCAACAACACCGGATGCAGGAGGGCGGCTATGCCTTTATCCCGCCGGGTGCGTCCTGGCAGGTGTTCAACGAGAGCGACGCGACGCTGCGTTTTCACTGGGTGCGAAAAGCCTACGAGCATGTCGACGGTATTGATGTGCCTGAGGCCTTTGTCACCAATGAGACGGACATAACGCCCACCGAGATGCCGGGAACTGAGGGTCGCTGGACGACAACGCGCTTTGTTGATCCGCAGGACATTCGCCANGACATGCACGTNAATATTGTCAATTTCCAGCCCGGCGGAGTNATTCCATTTGCCGAGACCCACGTGATGGANCATGGCCTTTACGTGCTGGAAGGGAAGGCGGTTTATCACCTCAACCAGGATTGGGTTGAAGTGGAGGCGGGTGACTACATGTGGCTTCGCGCCTTCTGCCCGCAAGCGTGCTATGCCGGTGGGCCGGGACCTTTCCGTTACTTGCTCTACAAGGACGTGAACCGGCACATGAAACTCAGTGGATTCGGTTCGCGCTGAGCTGAGACGAGGACATTTTTATGCTGGAACTCAAAGCACAACCACTGAGCCCGGAGGCATTCGCCGAATTCGGGGATGTTATTGACCGGCGCACGGCTGACTCTTTTCCGATCAACGCGGGGCGCACCCAGCGCCACCATGATCTGGCGAAAGTGGAGCTGCTCGGTAATGAAGCACGGGTTCTGGTGAGTATTTTTGTCAGCCAGCCGGTGACGTTACCGCTTGAGCTGTCGTTCCTGGAGCGCCACCCGCAAGGCAGCCAGGCCTTTATGCCCCTGCACGAGGAGCGATTCCTGGTTGTTGTCGCACCCCCAGGCGACACGATCAGCCCTGATGAAGTTCGCGCCTTTGTCACCGATGGTTTCCAGGGAGTGAATTACCGCGCGGGTACCTGGCACGCCGTGCAGTCGGTGTTGGATCGGGAAGGCGAATTCCTGGTTATCGATCGCGGCGGTCCGGGCCACAACTGCGACGAGTACGGAATGGAGGTGCGTGTGCTCCTCGACCTATCTGACTGATTCACGGGCTGAATTCCCATTCAACCTTTTATCGACGGTGCACAGACGTTTCAAGCGCCGGGACGAGCATCGCCTCGACTACAAGAACAACCTTACTTCGGAGGAAACACCATGACTCGCATGACCGCAGCAGAAGCCGCTGTTCACGTTTTGAAGAAAGAAGGTATCGATATTGCCTTTGGAGTGCCCGGAGCGGCGATTAACCCGTTCTATTCTGCCATGCGCAAGGTTGGAGGGGTTGACCACGTCCTCGCGCGCCACGTGGAGGGGGCCTCTCATATGGCGGAGGGTTACACCCGCACAAAAGCAGGCAACATCGGTGTCTGCATCGGAACGTCAGGACCTGCTGGCACCGATATGATCACCGGGCTGTACTCTGCCACGGGGGACTCCATACCCATTCTCTGCATCACTGGGCAGGCGCCGCGAAGCAAGCTGCACAAGGAAGACTTCCAGGCGGTGAATATCCAGGCCATCGCTGGCCCGGTCACCAAATGGGCAGTTACCGTCCTCGAGCCGGCCCAGGTGCCGCGGGCGTTCCAGCAGGCGTTCCAGTTGATGCGCAGCTCCCGCCCTGGTCCCGTTCTGATTGACCTGCCCATCGATGTGCAGATGAGCGAGATCGAATTTGATCCGGACACCTACGAATCGTTGCCTGCCTACAAGCCGGCGGCTTCACGGGCGCAGATCGAGAAAGCGCTGACCTTGCTGAACGATGCCGACAAGCCCTTGCTGGTTGCCGGTGGCGGCGTTATCAACAGTGATGCGAGCGACCTTCTGGTTGAGTTTGCAGAGCTTACGGGTGTTCCCGTTATTCCGACCTTGATGGGCTGGGGGACGATTCCCGATGACCACCCATTGATGGCCGGCATGGTGGGGCTTCAGACGTCCCATCGTTATGGCAACGCCACCATGCTCGCGTCGGACTTCGTGATGGGCATTGGTAACCGTTGGGCGAACCGGCACACCGGCAGCATTGAGGCCTATACCAAGGACCGGACGTTTGTTCATGTTGACATCGAGCCCACCCAGATCGGCCGTATCTTCGGGCCGGACTATGGGATTGTCTCTGATGCCAAGGCGGCGCTGGAGCTGTTCATTACCGTGGCCAAGGAGTGGCGCGCCGCAGGCAAACTCAAGGACCGCGGCGCCTGGGCTCAGGAATGCCAGGAGCGCAAGCAGACCCTGCTGCGCAAGACTCACTTCGACAATGTGCCGGTCAAGCCGCAGCGCGTCTACGAAGAGATGAACAAGGTGTTCGGCAAGAACGTCCGGTACGTGACCGCCATCGGCTTGTCCCAGATCGCCGGGGCGCAGTTCCTGCACGTGTACAAACCGCGGCACTGGATCAACTGCGGCCAGGCCGGACCGCTGGGCTGGACCATTCCAGCAGCTCTGGGCGTATGCCGTGCCGATCCCGAGGCCGAGGTCGTCGCTCTCTCCGGGGACTACGACTTCCAGTTCATGATTGAGGAGTTGGCGGCCGGGGCACAGTTCAAGCTGCCCTACATCCATGTCCTCGTGAACAACTCGTATCTGGGGCTGATCCGTCAGGCGCAACGTGGTTTCGACATGGACTACTGCGTACAGCTGTCGTTCGAGAACGTTAACTGCCCGGAGATAAACGACTATGGCGTTGATCACGTCTCGGTTGTCGAAGGCCTTGGTTGCAAGGCGTTGCGGGTCACCAAGCCTGATGACATTGGCCCGGCGTTTGTACAGGCGCGGCAACTGATGCACGAACACCGTGTGCCGGTTGTGGTCGAGATCATCCTTGAGCGTGTGACCAACATTGCCATGGGGACCGACCTTGACGGTGTTAACGAGTTCGAAGCATTGGTAGAGAACGTCACCGATGCGCCGACCTCAATTGCCAGCCTGACCTGAGTATCGCAATCAATCGCCCCCGACCTGTGGAAAGTGTCAGGTAGGGGGCGAAGACCCAAAAACGGACGAGTAGGAGACCCAAAAATGCCTAAGTTTGCAGCGAATCTAAGCATGCTGTTCACCGAGGAGGATTTTCTTGACCGCTTCCAGGCCGCCGCGTCGGCAGGCTTCCAGGGCGTAGAGTATCTTTTCCCCTACGATTACCCCGCGGCAGACATCAAAAAGCAGTTGGATGCCCATGGCCTTACCCAAGTGCTGCACAACCTTCCGGCCGGGGATTGGGCAGCTGGTGAGCGCGGTATTGCTTGCCACCCGGATCGGGTCGACGAGTTTCGTGAAGGCGTGGACCTGGCGGTTGACTACGCCACCGTGCTTGGGTGCAAGCAACTGAATTGTCTGGCGGGTATCCGACCAAACACGGTAAGCGAAGAACAGGCCCGTCGAACCCTGATCGACAACCTGCGCTTTGCCGCCGAAAAACTGAAAGCGGCGGGCATCCTGTTGCTCGCCGAGCCCATCAATACCCGCGACATACCCGGCTTCTTCCTCAACCGGACGGGGCAGGCCCTGGCGTTGTTCGAGGAAGTGGGCAGCGACAACCTGCAACTGCAATACGACATCTATCACATGCAGATCATGGAGGGCGACCTGGCCCCGACCATCGAAAAGCACCTTTCACAAATCGGCCATGTGCAGCTGGCAGACAATCCAGGGCGCCACGAGCCCGGCACCGGGGAAATCAATTACCCGTTCCTGTTCGGCCATCTTGATCGCCTGGGCTACCAGGGGTGGATCGGCTGCGAGTACAAGCCTGCGACGACTACGCTCGAAGGTCTCGGCTGGCTGGATAACGCACGATAAGGTCATTCAACAAAAAAGTGAGTAAGGAGAGGATTATGAGCAAGATCGGATTTATTGGTCTCGGGATTATGGGCCGGCCCATGGCCGGACACCTGCTGGAAGCAGGCCACGAGCTGGTAACCTACGTTAAGTATGGCTCTCTGGACGAAGGCCTGGCGGCCAAGGGCATGAAAGAAGTCGATAGCCCCAAGGCAGTTGCGGAACAGGCCGAGATTATCATCACCATGGTGCCTGACACCCCCGATGTTGAGGACGTGCTGCTTGGCGAGGCCGGCATCGTTGAAGGCATCCAGCCTGGTACGCTGGTCATCGATATGAGCTCCATTGCGCCGATCCCCACCCAGGCATTTGCCAAGCGCATCACTGAGGCTGGTGGTGAATACGTCGACGCTCCGGTGTCTGGTGGCGAGGGTGGCGCTGTTAACGCAACCCTGACCATTATGGTGGGTGGTACCAATGAAGGCTTTAACCGGGCCCTGCCCGTCCTTGAGGTAATGGGTAAGACCATCACCCATATTGGCGAGCACGGCGCCGGTCAGATCTGCAAGGTTGCCAACCAGATCGTCGTAGCGCTGACCATCCAGGCCGCGGCTGAAGGCCTGCTTTTCGCCTCGAAAGCCGGAGCGGATGTAACGAAAGTGCGTGAGGCCCTGCTGGGTGGTCTGGCCCAGTCGAAGATCCTCGATGTCCACGGAGAGCGCATGATCAAGCGCACCTTTGACCCTGGCTTCCGTATTCGCCTGCACCAGAAGGACCTCAACCTGGCCCTGGAAAGTGCACGCAGCCTGAATCTGTCGCTGCCTGGTACCGCCAATGCCCAGCAACTGTTTCAGGCCTGCGCCGCGAACAACGGTGCGGATTGGGACCACGCAGGCATTGTGAAGGCCCTGGAAAAGCTGGCTGACCACGAAATCGGTGCCTAGTTAAGTCGCCGGCGTTGCACTCAAACCCAATGGCCGGTGTTGATGCGGCACTGGCCATTGGGATGCGCTGGCGTACCACGTCGTTTCTATATTTCTATTCGTTGCGAGGAGCCGCCGATGCACGCCTTGTCCAATTCGCTGTCCTTTGATCATCCGACAGAAGTGAATGTCTGGCTCAGGCAGCTTGCCACAACGGCAGTATCTGCCGTCCACCCCGATACGCTGCTTTCGGCCGGCCAGCTACCGCCGCGCCCGTCCGGACGTACCGTTGTGATTGGGGCTGGCAAAGCGGCGGCGGCAATGGCTGCGGCCTTCGAGCGCACGTGGGCTGACGCCTACGACGACGCTGACCTTTCCGGTCTGGTTGTTACCCGTTATGGGCATGGCGCGGAATGTCGTCACATCGAGGTATTGGAAGCCTCTCATCCCATGCCGGACGAGTTGGGCGAGAAGGCCGCCCAGCGTATGCTCGATTCGGTGGCCGGGCTGACCGGGAATGATCTTGTTGTCGCTTTGATTTCCGGGGGCGGTTCCGCGCTCATGACGCTGCCGGCGCCAGGGCTGACGCTGCAGCAAAAGCAGGCCATCAACAAGACGCTGTTGCGTTGTGGCGCCCCGATCCGGGAGATCAACACGGTGCGGCGCCATCTTTCGCGCGTCAAGGGCGGGCGCTTGGCCGTCGCCGCCCATCCGGCGAGGGTGATTACCTACCTGATTTCCGATGTGCCTGGCGACGATCCTGCGCTCATCGCCTCAGGGCCAACCATTCCAGATGCAACAACGCCAATGGATGCACTGGAAATACTGGAACGGTACTCCATAGACATTCCAGAGGCAGTGCGTCGTCACCTGCTCAGTGACGATACCGCGCCCAAGCCGCACTCACCCGAATTTGGACTTGATCGTACGATCATCCAGGCCAGGGTGCGTATTCCAGACCAAGGTTGCCACTGATTCCAGACGAAGCCTGCCACCCATTCCACGCGAAAGCTGCCACTGATTCCACGGCAAAGCTG
>PBRG01000031.1 GCA_002726615.1 Marinobacter sp. | reverse complement strand
AGGTCTCAATCATTGTCAGCGGGGCCGGGTCGGTGGCTGTGTCGGCGCGGCCCGCTTTCCCGAACACACGCTCCACTTCCGGCACGGTCATCATTACCCGGTTCGTCTGTCCGAGGATTTCGCGCATCTTGGTGGACGATACCCCAGGCAGCGTCGTTGGCATGTATAACAGTTCGCCCTCATAAAGCGCCGGCATGAATTCCGAGCCGAGACGCTGGATCGGAACGATGACACTTGCGGTGAGGGCGAGCGCTAATGCAACCGTGATCCATTTGAAGCGAAGCGCGGCGTGAATAATCGGTTTGTAAACCCAAACAAAAAAGGCGTTGACCGGATTCTCCTGTTCGCGGCGCATTCGCCCGCGCATCAGATAAAGCATCAGAACGGGCACCAGCGTAACGGACAGGATCGCGGCGAACGCCATCGCATAGGTCTTGGTGAAGGCCAGGGGGGAAAACAGCCGGAAGCTCTCACCGGTCAGGGCGAAGACGGGCAAGAAAGACACTGTGATAATCAAGAGCGAGAAGAAGATCCCCGGGCCGACTTCCTGGGCCGCTGCGATCACGGTTTGGCGATGCAATTTGGCATCTGGCTTTTCATCGAGTTCTGAGAGCTTTCGGCTCGCATTCTCAACCAGGACAATCGAGGCATCCACCATCGCGCCGATCGCAATTGCAATGCCGCCAAGGGACATGATGTTTGCGGTCACGCCCTGAAAGGACATGATCAGGAATGCGCCCAGGACACCGAGTGGCAAAGTGATGATCGCGACAAAAGACGAGCGCACATGCAGGAGGAAAATGAGGATTACGAGCGCGACCGCGATCCCTTCTTCAATCAATTTGTGTTGAAGATATTCCACCGCTCCTTCGATCAGGGGCGCGCGGTCATAGACCGTGACGATCTCCACCCCGTCCGGGAGGCCGCGTTGAAGATCCGCAAGCTTGGTTTTGACGCGCTCAATAACCTGTAAGGCGTTCTCGCCATCTCTCATGATGACGATTCCGGCAACTGTTTCGCCTTCGCCGTTCAGCTCGACAATACCGCGCCGGAGCGCCGGACCTTCTATGATGCGCGCCACGTCAGACAGAAGAACCGGCGTTCC
This sequence comes from Marinobacter sp., assembly GCA_002726615.1. Classification (GTDB taxonomy): domain Bacteria; phylum Pseudomonadota; class Gammaproteobacteria; order Pseudomonadales; family Oleiphilaceae; genus Marinobacter. Next base: position 6,544 of record PBRG01000031.1, on the reverse strand, counting down.
GTCGAGGGCATAAACAACCACATTTCCATGATCGGCCTTGTCATCAACATAGCCCGATGAGCGAATGACGAACTCGCTTTCGCCTTGCTCCAGAACGCGTCCGCCGACTTCGCTGGAGGCGGCTTTGACAGCCTCACTGATACGGCGAAGCGGCACATCGTAGGCGCGTAGCCGGTTGGGGTCGATCAGGACCTGATATTCCCGCACAAATCCGCCAACCGAGGCGACCTCGGATACACCTTCAACTCCTGCCAGCTCCAGTTTCAGAAACCAGTCCTGCAAGGATCGCAGCTGCGCCAGATCGGTGCCACCGGTCTTGTCGACCAGTGCGTATTGATAGACCCAGCCAACGCCCGTGGCGTCCGGACCTATTTGCGGCACCGCGCCTGGCGGAAGCTCTGAGCCAAGCCGCGAAAGCGCTTCGACGACCCGTGAGCGGGCCCAATACAGATCCACATCATCTTCGAAAATGACATAGACAAAGCTGGTGCCAAACATGGATGCGCCGCGCACATCCTTTGTTTTTGGAAGACCGAGCATGTTGGTTGAGAGTGGGTAGGTGACCAGGTCTTCAACGATTTGCGGGCTTTGGCCTGGAAAGTCTGTTCGGATGATAATTTGGGTATCGGTTAAATCAGGGACCGCGTCGAGCGGCGTCCGATCGAGCGCCAGCCAGCCAGAGATGGCCAGCGCCGCGGCCAGTGTCAGCACGATCAGCTGATTTGAAATCGACCAAGAAATGAGCTTCGCGATCCCAGATTTGGAGGGATCACGTCCGGCAAGATCGTCACTGTGGGGGTCTGACATGGCGTGCTCCTACCGATGACCAGCATGCGGATCGATAGGGCCGCGCTCGGTGTCGGGCACTTCAATCCCCGCCATGGGGTCGGGCCAATCAACGGTCTCGGCAGCGCCGTTTCCGTACGGATTGCGGGCCGCGCCGCCTTCCTGCACCCAGAGGCGATCTGTGTCGGTCTCGCGGTAAAGCACCAGGCCAGCTGTTTGATAGTGAACGGGCGCGCCCTCCAGCAACCAAGGTTCAAGCGCCGTCATCAAGTCTGCCAGCGTTGCGGCTAGCGCATCGCCTTCACGGGCGGCTTTCGCGGCCCGCAGAGCTGTTTCTGCCGGCTCCAGAATGCCGACCAGCTTGGTGTCAGCAAATCGTGTACGCAGTGTTTCACCCAGCCCGAGGGCCGGATCCACGAAGTAGGGATCGATCTTGTAGCGATCGGTCAGCGCTTCGTGAAAATAGAGCGCCATGTCAGTAAAGTGATCGATCTCTGCGAGCGTGGTGGCATCCACCGGAAGCTGTGAGAGCGGCGTATCCGGCCCGGCGGCAAAAGCGGGCGGCGCTTGAAGTTTGGAAAATCCTTCGCGTAAATTGACTTCGCTATCGAGCATGAACTGTCCGCTGGCGACGACTTGTTCCCCTGGAACCAATCCCGACAGAATTTCGGTGAGGCCATTTGCTGAGACGCCGGTGCGTACGGCGCGCCCGGCAAACCTGCCATCGCCGAGGGCCATAATGACATGGGCTCCGCGGCTATCACGCAAGATCGCTTCGGTCGGGACCGCCAGGCGCGTCTCGCCGCCAAGGTCGAACCGGATGTCAGCATATGCGCCCGGGCGCAGATAGCCTTGTGAATTATCGATCTCGATACGGACATCGCCGGTTCGCGTTTGCGAGTTAATGGTTGGATAAATATAATCCACCCGGCCCGTTGCCGCCGCATCAGGCGCGCTCGGAAAGTCGAGCGAGACGGGCATGCCTGTATCGATGAATGCCAAATCCTGCTCGGGAATGGACGCAATGACCCAGACATCAGCATAGGACTGAAGCTGCAGAATTGGCGTACCGGGCTTAACGTAATCGCCTTCGCGCACCTGAAGCTTATCGACTGTGCCGCCAGCTTCGGCATAGACAGGGACACGCTCAAGCACTTCGCGGGTTTCGGAAAGACGGCTAATCGCGGCATTCTGCATGCCGATCGATCGCAGACGCTGACGGACGGCTGCGATCCGGTTTTCATTTCCGATGGCTAGCGAGGCGACATAGTCTTTTTGGGCAGCGATCAGTTCTGGGCTGTAAACGCGGTAGAGCAGGGCGCCAGGGCGAACCGTATCGCCTTCAGCGCGAACGGTGAGATTTTCAATCCAACCTTCGAGACGGGACGCAGATACAGCTTCCAGCCGCTCATCTGCTTCCACGGTCCCAAACGCGCGCACGGTTTGTCCAAAGGACGCCGTTTCCGCCACCGCCACCCGAACGCCCATTGTTTGGATCATTTCCGGAGCGACGACGATGGAGCCATCGCCGGTCGCGGCGCCGTCGCTTGCAACAGGGACGAGATCCATGCCGCAAATTGGACATGAGCCGTCGGGGTCGGTTGAGATGTAATGGGGGTGCATCGGGCAGGTATATTGCTGCGCCTGTCCGGGCTGGCTGTCGGCTTGCGCCATTGCGGTTTGGCTGATGGGAAGCGCCTGCTCGCCGCTGCAGGCGGAGAGCAGGAGACCGAGCGCGGATGCGCCAAGGAGAAGTGTCTGTTTCATCGGGTCACCAATAGAGCGTTCATCCGCGCGATCGCATTGTCGCGGCGGGATTGTTCAAGCGCGATCTGCGCGCGAAGGGCGATGGTGGCGATTTCGCCATCAATGATTGGAGAGTAGTCGCCAATGCCGGACTCATATGTGGTCAGTTGCGCGGCGACCTGGTCGGCGATCGCGTCAATTTTCTGTCGGAAAACTGCAATACTCTCATCAGCCGCGCGACGCGTTGCATCGAAAGCGGCATATTGCGCAGAGGCCGTTCTTGCGGCGGCCATGTAGCGCGCGCGAGCCGCCTCTCGGTCGGCCTTTGCCGCGCGTAGCGCAGGGGCCTGCCGGCTTTCGGCCCAGAGCGGGATCGTGAATGTTACCGCCCCGGACACCCAATCGTCACCTGCAAAGGTCGACCCCGGTGCGCCGCTGCCTTGATCGCGTTGCTGATAAGTCAGCTGCGCGCCCCAATTGGGCTGGTAGTCAGCTTCCGCCTGGTCAACGCCCGCGTCGGCGACATCGATCGCCTTGTCGGCGACGCGGACAAGGTGGAAGGCTTGAGCGTCTCCGTTCCAGTCCAGGACCGTGAGCGCCGGAGCAGGCGTTGCCGGGACCAAACCCACGAGGTCGATTAGCTGAGCGTCGACCTGGCTTAGCTGGCCCTCCAGCTCGGCCAGGGTTCGGGCAACCTCAGCCCTTTCGACATCAATCTCAGCCAGCCGAAAAACAACCGGTCGCCCAGAATCGATCTCTGTTTGGACGATCTCTTCGAGTTCCGCATATTTGGCATCACGTTCTTCCGCCAGGATACGTTGAGCTTCAATCCGCCGTTTCTCGATCAGCGCAATCTGCAATGCAGCGCGCAACTCAGCGAATCGCATATCTGTCGCGGCATCATTCTGGACGGCCCGGCGCAGAGCCTCTGCGGATCGGGCCTCTCGGCCCGCCCTGTTTGGAATCTGCTGGCGAATGCCGATCGCCTTATTTGTCGGCAAAAATGTATCGAAAGAGGGATCAAAGATTGGGAAGTTATTGATCCCAAGCGAGACCACTGGATCAGGCAGGCCTGTCGCGGCTTGGGCGCGTTCGCGCGCAGCATCTGAACCATAGCGCATGGCGTCCAGAGCAGGATGATCAAATAGCCGCGCTTCAAGTTCGTCCATGCTTTGGGCGATGGCTGAGGGACCGAGTGTGGCCAGCACGAGCGCAGTCAGTGCAGGCCGTAGGGAATAGATAGGGGGTTTATACATCCTGATCTCCAATCAAAGGAGGCGAGCGAACAACGGAAAAGCCGCACTCGGTCAGCGACCGTGCGGCAAGGCGTGTTCACGTCAATCAGATCAGGAGGATTTGCTTGAGTTCAACAAGTGTTGGTTTGGCGACAAGGTCCAATAGGGGCGGACCAGTTGTCAGAACGAGGCGCGGTGTGTCAAATCCCGAAAACCGAGCCGTGAGCATGGTCACCAGATCGGCGCTCTGAGCCGCGCTAAAAGATGTGGGCTGAAGCGCGTCATCAGCGCTCGCAAGCGTGGTTTCGCAGTCAAAACATCCCGTACAATCAGGGTCCGAAGGAGCGGCAGGCGTCTGATCGACCTGCATTCCAGCCATATGATCATGGCAGGNATCAGTGTCGGACNTCGCCGCGCTGTCGTGATGAGCGNCGATTTCTACATGCGCGNCGTCATCATGGCCTGTCAAACAGCAGGCCATTGCCGGNGCACTGATCATTGCGATTATCGCAAAGACNGAGAGAAGGCGGGCAAATGACATCATTGCTTCGCNTATACCCGAATTGTCTAAAGAAACAAATACCCCATACGGGCATGTGATCTAACGGCGCTGCTATTTTCGACGTCCACCCAGTACGGCGACCAGTTCTTCGACCTTTTCTCGCCTTGCCTTGAGGCTGTTGCCTTTCAATGCGCTCTCGACGCAATTTTCCAGGTGATCGTCCAGCATCACCGTCTCAAGACTGGTCAGCGCGGCCTTGATCGCCTGGACCTGACGGACAATGTCGACGCAATAGCGATCTTCATTGACCATTTTAGCAACGCCGCGAACCTGTCCTTCGATCCGGGAAAGGCGGCGTGTGGCATTTGTGCGCGTATCTGGTTTCATTGAAAATACCTCTTGGGGGTATAATGATGAAAGCGCGTGCCTCGTCAAGAGCACGCTGAGACTCCGTCAATGACTCTAATCGCGGGTCTGATATAGCTTTTTGTTGAGGGTACGACGCGTGACCGGCGTATGCAGATATTGGATGGAACCGATAAAAGGACTAACACCAACATGAAGCTTGGCAGAAAAATGTTCGCAATGGCAGCGATCGCAGCAATTCTCTTCGCCGCGCCGGCTCTGGCTCACACAACGATACAAGCGGCCAATATTGAAAATGGCGCGACTCTATCGGGCGCGCCGTCGGCATTTGAATTCAGTTTTGGTAGCGCCGTTGGTCTCGCCGGGCTCGAGCTTGAAACCCTGGCCGGTGAAGCGGTGGCAATCAGCTTTGATCCCCCCCGGGGCATGCAAAAGGATTTTTCCGTCGCATTGCCGCCCCTCGTGGCAGACGCATACGTTTTGAAGTGGCGGGCGGTGGCTAAAGATGGGCACGTCATGAAAGGTGAAGTATCGTTCACCATCACCGGCTAAGCGTCTTGAATGCTGACGCTTCTGGTCTTGTTTTCGAAGTTCGGACTTTATCTCACCGCGCTTATGGGTCTTGGCGCGGCGCTACATAGCGCTGCGGCAATCGTCACGCCTCGGCGATGGTTGGTCATCCTTGGCCTTGGCCTGATCATCGCCGTCTCTCTCCGGCTCACTCTTTTGAATGCACAACTGGCGGGCGGTTTGAGTGCAGCCTTCTCGCCGGACACCTTTAGCTGGATCTGGCCCGCCAATCGCTCCCAGGCGATGGCGTTCTTGGCTGGCGGGGGCCTGATCGCGGCGTCAAGCTTGGCGCCTCTGAAATATCTTAGGCTACCTGCCGCCCTCCTTATCGCCGCCGGTTTTGGGCTCGGCGGACACACCCAAGGGCTTGATACGCCGGGCCTGGCACCATGGTTTGCTGGCGTACATGCGCTGATAGCTGGTTTCTGGATCGTCGCGCCGTTTACGCTTTGGCCCCATGCCAGTTTAGATGCCGATCTCGTGCATGCGCGAATGGAGCGTTTCAGCAAAATTGCGCTCTGGTGTGTCCCGTTCCTATTCGTTTCTGGTATATGGTTGGCCCTCCGACTGGCTGGATCCCTTGAAGCGATACTTTCCAGTTCGTATGGGCAGCTGCTGCTTGCAAAGCTTCTGCTCGCCACTCTGGCGCTTGCGATTGGCGCCTGGAATAAATTGCGGATCACGCATCTATTGAAGAACGATGCGCCAAGCGGCGTGGCGAGTCTCAAGCGCTCGCTTGGCGCTGACATTCTTGTTTTTGCGGGTATTCTCTTGGTCATTGCTGCTGCGACAACTCTGACTGGACCCGGCGCGGTATAATCAGCTTAAGGAGCTTTTTGTGAAGCACTTTTTCAAATTGGGGATCGCCGCATTATCCATCGCCAGTTCGGCGCAAGCCCATGTGGTTTTCAACGAGACCGAAGCTGCGGCGGGTGCGTTTCATACGGCTCAATTGCGCGTGATGCACGGCTGTGACGGCGAGCCGACCAATCGCGTTACTGTTATCATTCCGGAAGGGGTCACCCGCGTGACCCCAAGGGCCATATCAGGGTGGACTGTCGAAGTATCGATGGTCACTTTGGATAAACCGATCCTGTTACATGGGTTTGAAGTGACAGACGTCGTTGGTTCCGTGACCTGGTCGGGCGGAACATTCCCAGATTATGCGTATGAACAGTTTGAGATCCGAATGATGCTGCCCGACACACCAGGCGAGCGTCTCGATTTCCCAGTTCATCAAGGCTGCGAAACCGGCGAATTAAACTGGGACGATATCGCCGGTCATGACGAAGATCCTTGGGCGCTGAAAGAGCCAGCGCCGTTTATCTTCCTCGAGCCG
>PBRG01000030.1 GCA_002726615.1 Marinobacter sp. | reverse complement strand
GACCCGCTACGAGCCGCAGGATGCGCCGCAGAACCGCATCGTGGCTTTCCTGCGAACAATGTACGGCGAAGCCGTGCTGAATTCGCCCATGTTGAAGTCCACAGCCATCTCAGATGCGGGCCTGACCAAGCAGACACTTTATGAAGTGGAACGCAGCGCGTTCACGCGTTCCACCTATGATCGCGCGATTGAGAGCCTGAATACGCTAAATGACGAGATCGCCGACCTAATCCAGAAAACCTGGGGGCGCACATGACCAGTGGCAAGAAGAAGCGCATGTCAATGCTGGACAGTCTCGCGGCAGCTGGGGCCCCCTCCCCTGCCCCTCAGACAGGTGCTGTGACACCGATGATGACCTCGAATCGCGCCCTTCGGTCCGCCCGCGACGCGGTCGATTCCCATCATGTTTGGGAACTGGACCCGGCGAGCATCGAAGACGGGCGTATGGCGGACCGGCTTGACCCGGCCGATGTACTGGATTTGCGCGATGCGATTGAGGCGAACGGTCAGACTGTTCCGATCCTCGTGCGACGTGCGCCGGGTGAAGATGATCGCTACCTTTTGGTCTATGGGCGACGCAGGCTGGAGGCGATCCGTCAGTCCGATAAGGTTACCAAGGTTCGCGCGTTAGTCACCAACCTGGATGACGACAGCGCTCTGCGTGCTCAGATTTCGGAGAACATGGGGCGGCGCGATTTGTCTTTTATTGAAAAGGCCCTGTTCGCAAAGGACCTTGTGTCGTCCGGCTTCGGAAATCAATCTCAGGTTGCAGAAATTCTTACCGTCACGAAGTCGTCCATATCTATGGCGATCGCGATCGCGGACATGGTCGGGCCGGATCTGGTACGCGCCATTGGCGCCGCCCATGGCATTGGCCGACCCCGATGGGAATCCCTTGGTCGGGCCATCGACGAGAATGGTCTGGACCGCGAGGACCTTATCGGGATCGCGAAAGAGGCACGTGAAAATGCCGAGACCTCCATGGTGGTGGATGACGTTGCCTCTACCAATGACCCGTCCATCCAAGCGTTCCTGGCCGTAGAAAAGGCTGTGACCAAGGCGATTAAACCGGCCAAGTCGCCCTCCCCTGCCCCACCTTCCAGCGTCCCGCTGAAGATCGGCGGCAAACGCGGCGGCACGGTCAAACGCACTGCCAAGGGCCTGTCGATCGAGCTGGCAAGCGGAGACTTCGCCGATTGGGTTGAGACGCAAGTGCATGACATGATTGAAGACCTTCACGAACGCTGGAAGCAGCGGTCGGAAGACTGAGGAAGAGCAGAAATCAAAGAAGGAGGCACGAAAAGGCAAAAGAAAAGGTCCCGCAAAGCGANCNCTCCACGAGACCCTAACTTGTTTCTAGCACCTTCAAGGTAGTGTCCGGAGNNATTTTCCGCAAGTCCAAAGTGATTCGCGGNCCGGGANATTTTTGTCTTCGTGAATGANAAAATGGACTACACGCCCGTAACGCCGTTNCGGCGAACGATAGATGCTGCCATNCTNAAACATCAGGCAGCGNCNCAGGAAGNCCTGCCCCCANCCGGCGCCAACAAGTGGGAGGTCCTNAGGGAGCTNGCTNCCGCTCGAGTCGCNTTCGGCNTNTCCGATCGGGATTTGACGGTGCTTCAGGCNCTGGTCAGCTTTCACCAAGCGACNATTCTCGGAGGCAATGACNGCGANTTGATTGTACATCCGTCCAACAAGGCGATTTGCGAGCGCCTGAACGGCATGCCCTGCTCGACGATGCGGCGCCACCTNTCCAACCTTGTNCAGACTGGCTTTGTNGTCCGGCGCGATAGCCCCAATGGGAAGCGCTATGCCCGCCGCTACGGCGACGAAAAGGTTGCGTTNGGGTTCGACCTCTCTCCGCTNGTTCGACGCTTCCAGGAGGTNTGTGAGGCCGCNGAGNCCGTCCGGGCCGCNGANGAGCGNTACAAGCGCCTACGTNCCACTGTGAGCCTCATGCGGCGTGACCTNGCNGGGCTGGCCGAGTACGGGCGCNCACTTCGTCCGGATCAGGGCGTCTGGGACCAATTCTCTGATCTTGCGGCCCTAANGGCNCGAGATCTTCGNAGAAAACTNGAAATGGAAGACCTTAGGCGCATCGAAGACNCTTTGGGGNNNGCNTTNGANCACGCCNGAAACCTTCTNGATGGCNGTGAANCAGAANATATGAGCACCAATGANGCTNNTTNTGAGCAGCACTATCAGAATTCAAATAAAGACTCTTATGATCTTGAACCTCGCTTAGAAAAAGCGCGGGGCGGAGACGCTGTGCGTGAAAACCGAGAAGTCGCCGATAGCCCTCTGTGTTCTGACGATGAGGCTAACTCAACCTCGACTACTGACGACCAACTGATGCCGAACATACCGCTTGGTTTGGTCCTCGCCTCTTGTCAGGAATTCAAAGCGTATTCCGAGCAGCCTGTGCGCCATTGGCACGATTTGGTCCGGGTGGCTGACGTGGTCAGACCCATGATGGGTATTTCGCCTTCCGCCTGGGACGAGGCAAAACGCTATATGGGGCCCGAAGAGGCGTCTGTTGTCGTTGTTGCAATGCTTGAACGCTTTGCAGATATCCGATCACCTGGAGGCTACTTGAGAACCCTATCTTCAAAGGCGGCGATTGGGGAATTCTCCTGTGGCCCGATGATCATGGCCTTGATGCGGCGGGATGCTGCATGATGAGTTCACAGCTGTGAACTTGGCTGACAAGAAGGATAGCTCGGGATGGTTCACAGCTGTGAACTTATTTCCAACACGGAAAGAGGCTGCGCTTGCGGACTTGGCCCGAAACAGGGTGCTGCAGTTACCAGTCACACGGGAAGGTCACCATCACCAAAAAAGGTTTAGAAAGAGCCTCTCTCGATAGTCCAGTGGAAACGCTAACCCCAGCGGCGTTTTCGGAGACGCGGAGGTCAGTTAACCGGCGGCGGTGAGTTTGCGGAGCGAATTGCGTGCCGTTCGCTCGGACGTCTTGAGCATAATCTGCGCGTCTCCTCGTTCCAATGAGCCATGCCGGAGAACCGCCGAGATCAGCTCCGGAGCGCGCTTGTCATCGATGGTATCAGCAACAAGACGTCGATACCTTTGGTCCAATCCACAGAGATCGAACAATCTTGCTGAGAGGGTGATCTGGTCGAGCGTCACCTTTAGGAGTCATTCATTGAACGTCTTCAGTGCCGCCTTTGAAAAATTCCCCGTCCGTCGCGGCCTCCGCGGCGTGAACTGTCAGCCAGATTCGTCATCCGTTTGTACTCGCCCCGATCGGTTAACCTGCGGGCCAGCCCACGTGATAAGGGCCATGGCATGAGACATCAGTCTGCTGACACGACCGTTGCCATCCGGGAAAGGGTGGATGTAGTTCAACCGGTGATGTGCAGACGCGATCGCGATGATCCGTCCGCTCGAAGACCGCGCCGCAATTTGAAACCGTTTGTCAAAGTGATCCATGAACGCCGCAACGCACGACGATGATGGAGGTAGGTGGCGCCCGACTGCGGCTTCCCGATCGTCATCCTGGCGCATGCGTCCCGGAGCGATGGGCTTCTGTGTGCCGTCGGGATGTTCGATGACCCGAAACTCATCCGGCATCTCGTCGTAGAAGCTCTTATGGACCCAAGTCAGGAATTCCACAGATGTGGGGCGGGGCAGGGTGCCTATGCGATGCATCTCATCGATGGCCCGTTGAACGATGACCTGCGCCCGGGCCTCAAGGGCGAGAGGGCGGGTTTCTTCCTCAAGTTCGGCTGCGCTGTCAGGATGCAACCCAAGTCCCAGCCCGGTGGCTTCCCTCTGGATGTCGACCGAAAGGTCTGCCAGTTCTGTAGGAATATGCTCCTCGAAGAAGCAGGGTTCGATCCTGGCGGGCGTTTCTAGCCTTTTGCCGATCTTCTGCGCTTTCTAAGTAATTGAAATTTCGACATTTTACTTGATTAAGGGCAGGGTTCTGCCGATATGCGTTGCCGATCTTGAATTGCTGCATGAAATCAATGGCTTTGGCAGATGTGCCGGGCTTTCAGTTTTGTTGTGTGCCTAAAGGGATCGGGGAAAGGGAAAGTGTTCTTCGGGTTTTGTGACTGACGGATGAGGGCCTTTAGGGCCGCTCAGATGGGTCCGGGCCGGATTCCGGTCTGTCTTTCCTGATGAAGGGCATTCCCATGCAAACAGGTGTCTTGCGCGTGCTGCGCGCGACCGCTGCCTCTTGGTGGCGGCACAAGGAACTGCGACGAACTGGCCAGCTAGAATTGGCACGGCGGCTCGAAAGCAAGACCGTGTTGCGCGATCTCGTCCATCTCAGGCAGGCGGCGACATTGCCGAATGCGCATGTGATCTGCGGCGAGGGCGGGACATTCATCCATCTCGGTTGGACCACCGTGTCGACCCTCGCGCCGATCGAGCGCTTTCCCTTGGCCGCTCTTGCGGTCGCACGCGGGACGCCCTTCATCGATCTCCGACCCGTCACCGATGTCGTCGCTTTCGCGAACCTGCCGCGGGTGACGCGGGACGGATCGCTCGACCCTGAGCATTCGGGTGCCGGCAAGTGCGTCTCGCTGACCACCTACATCGACATGGTCGAAGGGCTCGGCGCGAGGATCGCCAACGATCCGCGGCCCCGTCGGTCAACCTGATCCCCAATCTTCTCACCAACACACGAAAGGACGCCAGCCATGGCCCGATCCAGCACGCCCAAATTCGATGCCTCCGAGGTCATCACAAACGAAACCATCCGCATTATCGAACGCGGCGTCCTGCCGTGGCGCAAGCCCTGGACCGCAGGTGGCAGCTCGCGTCCCCTGCGTGTGGGCGGAGAATCCTACCAGGGCGTGAACAACTTCCTGCTGACCATGCGCACTGTGATGGCGGGCCACAGTTCGCCTTTCTGGATGACCATTCCCCAGGCCAATGCTTTGGATGCAAAAGTCCGCAAGGGCGAAAAATCCTCCGTCGTCGTCTATTACGGTCAAAGCCGGAATGACGCAGGCGGCCAGGAAGACCAAGAGGAGAGCGATGACCGCTCCGAGGAAGCCCGCACCTTCCGCTTCCAGAAATCCTACCGCGTGTTCAATGCCTGCCAGATCGATGGCCTGCCCGACAGCTTCTTCCCAGACCCGGAGCCCGCGCCCGAGCATCCGCCGTCCGAGCCCATCCCGCACATGCAGGCGTTTTTCGATGCCATCGACATCACGACCGTCTTCACGGGCACGGAGGCGTACTATTTGCCCCCCGTGGACAAGGTCTACATGCCATCCATCACGCGGTTCCAGGACCCGCGCAATTTCTACGGGGTCTGGGCGCATGAGCTGGCCCATAATGCCGATGTTCGGATTATGCCGCGCCGATCCGCACAACCTGTTGCGCTGTGGGAAGACCGGCGCGGCGTGTCGGCATAGTTCAGAGCGCCTCCAAGAATGCCAGCAGTTCGTCGCCCGGTCGATACCGTCCGCCCGTGCCGTCGACCGGCTTTGTCAGCGCCATCGCTCTTTCCTTCAGTTCGATATCGGCATGGATGTAGACCTGTGTCGTCTCGACCGACTCATGGCCCAGCCAGAGCGCAATGATCGTTCGGTCAACACCGCTCTGCAGAAGCTGCATTGCGGCGGTATGGCGCAAGACATGCGGCGTGACGCGTTTCAATCTGAACGTCGAACTGGTCGAGGCGGCCGCGGCCGCGTGTTTCCGAACGATCCGTTCAACCGCATCGCGGCTCAAAGGCGTTCTGCGGATTGTCGCGAACAGGGGATCGTTGGGTTCGGCGTCAATCTGGGCAAGCCAGGCTTTCACAGCATCCCGACTATCTGCCCGAAGTGGCGTCGCGCGTTCCTTGCGGCCTTTGCCCATGCACCTCAGGTGCGGCCCCGTGCCGAGTTCAACATCCCTGACGCGCAGGCCGATCAGCTCCGATACACGCAGGCCGGTTTGGATCATTGTGAGGAGCAGGACCCGATCTCGCCGCCCAAACCAGGTCGATTGGTCGGGCGCCTTCAGCAGGGCCTCCATTTCGTCACGGGTCAGGAAGTCCACGACACGTTTTTCGTGCCGCTTGGAGGGCATCGCCAGCACCTTCTGGCAATGATGCAGCAACTGGGGTTCACAGCCCGCGATATATTTGAAGAACGAGCGAATGGCCGCGAGGCGCGTGTTTCGGCTTCGCGCGCTGTTGCCGCGTTTCTCCTCGCAGAAACTCAAGAACTGCCCGATGATGTCGGCGTCAATATGAGCCACATGTAGCTCAGTCGGCGGCAGCCTGGTTTGCGCCTCGGCGTATCTCAGCAAGAGCCGGAAGGTGTCGCGATAGCTGGCAATCGTGTTTGGGCTGGCCTGCATCTGGGTTAACAGCCGCTCGGTGAAGAACCGCTGCACATAGACGGGCAAGGGATAGGTCGCGATCATGATGCGCCCTCCAGAACCTGCTGTTCAGCCCGCGCGGCAGCGAGTTGCATCAATTCTGGCACGGCCTCGATGTACCAGAATGTGTGCTTTGGCTCAGAATGGCCGAGATAGGTGCTGAGCTTGTACATCTCGGCTTCGATGTCCCGGCCATCGCGGAACCAGTCCAGGATGGTGTGGACGGCAAAACTGTGCCGCAAATCATGGATGCGCGGTCCATGGCCGTGGCGGTTGAAGGCTTGCGGTGACCGAAGGCCGATATTTCTGCCGACCTGCGCGAAGTTGTAGCGTGCCCCACAATCTCCCGCCGGTTCGCCATCCTCTTTGATGAAGAACCGGGATGATTGACGCGGGACCAGCCGGTCCCGCAACCCGGCATAGTGAGCAAGCCGCTCAACGGTGCCGCCGTTGATGGGAAGCTGCCGGTCCTTGCAATTTTTGGTGTTTCTGAGCGTGAGCAAGCCGCGTTTCAGATCGACGTCCTGCCGATCCAGAGACAAAGCTTCGCTCACGCGCATGCCTGTCACCGCGATCAGACCGAACAGGGTCTGCCACAATGCGGCTCGGAGGCCGTAGGGTGACGGCAGCCGACCTGCCTCCGCAACAATGTCTGCAATCTGCCTGGGCGTGTAAATGTACGGCACCCGTCTTTGGTAGCGACCTGTGACAAGCTGACTGGACGGGGTTTCGGTCCGATCATCGTGTTCTGCAAGCCAGAAGGCAAACCGGCGGACCATACCAAGGCGATTAGACCACGTGTTGTTGTCGGCGTTTCCGTAGTTCGACTTCCAATCAAGGAACAACGGCGTCGAGACCCGATCAAATCCGTTTTCATCGCCAAAAGTCGTGAACTTGCGCAGAACCCGTTCGTCGAAAGAAAGATCAAAGCCCATCGAACGCCGCAGGGCCAGATATTCGTCAAGTCGTTGAGATAGCGTCTTCATTGCACGTCTCCCGAAGTCGGCCAGGGGCGCGAGATCGAGCGCAGGGCATCCACATCGTATTGCGCATAGATGGTCGTGGTCATCGCGGATCGGTGACGCAGCACATCCCCGATCTCGGCAAGCGAAGCGCCTTTTCGCAGCATGTCGGTGGCTAGGCTGTGCCGCAGAATGTGTGTGCCTATATAGGCTTGTGGCGGGCTGATGCCGGTCGCATCGTAGGCATCCCGCAATATCCAGCGCAGGATTTGGGCGTCCTTGAACCTCTTGAACGGCGGTTTCACCGAGACGAACAGCGCGCGTTCCGGCCCCTGGCGCTCATCCTTGATGTAATCGACAATCGCCTCGCCAACCTCCGCCGGCAGTGGCATCCGATCCTGCAACTGCCTTTTGCCGCGGATCAGGATTTCGCCGGCGCGCCAATCGATGTCGTCCAGCTCTATTGCCGTAACTTCCGGCGCACGAAGACCGAGCCGGGCGATCATCAACAACATTGCATAGTTGCGCCGACCCGTTTTCTCGTGATCGCGAACCACCTCGATGAGACGATTGACCTCTTCGGGCTCAAGATATCTCGGAATGCCGGTCGGCTTTGGCTGCCGCGCCTTTGGTACGGCGTTGCTCAGGTTGCGCTCGGTTTTGCCGCTCCAGAACAGGAACTGGAACAGATTGCGAAGATGCGACGGGCCGGTCTTGTCACGCGGCGCGTTTTGCTCCTTTCGCAACCAAAGTATGAACCCCGTGATGTCGTCGGGCTTGATGGTGTTGAGGTCGCCCAGACCGGCACCGAACTTGGCAGTCAGGAAGCGGTCATAAAACCGCAAGCAGTGGTAGATGGTGTCCTCGGATAGGCCACGCTGGACGCGGAGGTAGGTTTCGTATTCCCGTTTCAGGACAGCCCTTGGTGACATATCGAGGGGCGGCACAGAACGCTGCGGTGCGCCCGCGTTCTCAATCAAGTAGTCCCAGAACCGATTGATGCGGTATCGACAATGTTTTTTGTCTTTCGCAGAAGCGGTGTCGATAACCGGCACCATCAGTCGGTCCATACAATCTTTGGTCAAGTCAGCGGGCCCGAGGTCCGCCTTCAACATCGCGGCCCAGAGCACCTCGGCTGTGGCCTTGTAGCTGGCAACGGAACGGAGACTGTATCCTTCCTCTTCGATCCGACGTCCGAAGCGTTCCGCATGGTTGTCGGCATATTGCGGCGTTCGGATTGTCTGATCAGGTTTTTCGTCGTTTTTCATAAGCATTTCCTTCACTGGTTGAAGTTTGCGCTTATGGCAGAGGGCGGATGCGATTGGCGCTGTCGAAACGTGCACATGGCGGTTTTCCAAACCGACCTCTCTCTGGTTGAAAGACGGACGATCTCTGCTGCCGTCTTATGCAGCCTGAAAACGCGAGGAACCCAACGAAAAAAGCAATCGCCAGCAAAAACGCGGCATAATCCGAACATCGGCATTATGGGCGTTATGCCGATGTCGGCATAAGGCCCATGCCACGAAGGCCCGGCATCGACTGAACCGTGATTTCGGGTTCTCGAAGTTTGGCAACACCTCTTACGCGCGCGAGGAGATCGTCGCGGAATTGACCTCGGTGTTCCTGGGTCAGACGCTCGGCTTTACGGCGCATACGCTCGAGATGAATGCTGCCTACCTCCATAACTGGTTGCGCGTTCTTCGGTCGGACAAGGGTGCGATCTTCAAGCACGCCGCGGATGCGCAGCGCGCCTGTGACTATCTGATCGCCCGATCCGAGGTGGGAAGGGCAGAGGGCAGCGCCGAGGCTGCCTGACCATCCCATTGCCGCGAAGCGGCAAAACGGCAGCACTGGGGCCCAAACCTACCTGTCAGACATGGCGCAAGAAAAGGTTGCCGCGCTGAGACAGTTCCGTTTTCCAGTCGGCTGGATGTTCGGATACAACTCCCTTGAAGTCTTCGATGTT
This sequence comes from Marinobacter sp., assembly GCA_002726615.1. Classification (GTDB taxonomy): domain Bacteria; phylum Pseudomonadota; class Gammaproteobacteria; order Pseudomonadales; family Oleiphilaceae; genus Marinobacter. The sequence continues at coordinate 780 of PBRG01000030.1, read as the reverse complement.
GGAGACTTCGTCAGCGATCAATATCCATCCTTGTTTGCCTACATGGTTAAGCATTTTCTTTAGCGCCGTGAGACGTGTTTGCCGAGCGAGCATGTGCAATGTCCGGTCAATCAAAATGATATCGAATGATCCATCTGGCTCGTATGAGGCGATGTCAGCCACAACGCCTTCAATAGACAGATTTTCCCGTGCCGCCACTTCTTTGAGGTCACGGATACCATTTTCTGAGATGTCCACTCCGACCACGCGATGACCCTTTCTAGCGATGAAAATTGCGTCGCGACCTTGCCCACATCCGACATCCAAAACTCGAACGTCTTGCTGCTCAAGGTGATCAAAGAAATTGACGAAAATTGTGGTCGGTTCCCCCAATGCGTCGCGGGTCTCGCCATACAGTTTGTTATAATCATAGTTCATGGAATCAGCGTTAGTAGATTGGTCATCAAATGGCCAAGTGAAATATTCCGTGACGGCAGCTTCCGTCCGCTGAGCCGACTTTTGAAACTGCTCGGGTCAGGCAGGTTATGTCTGGCTGTTCCGCCAGGCGGAAAAGTGAAAGCGGGCTTTGGGAAGGGTGTTTTAACTTCTCAAAGGAGATACCCATGTCCATGACCGTTCAACCCCAGCCAGACCGTGCAGATCCGACCGTGATCGCGGCGCAGAACGACGCGTTTCGCAAGCTCGCGTGCCTTGGAGTGCCGCCCGCGCGGCCCATCCAGGGCCGGATGCATGTCACCCGCGCGCTTATGGAGGCCGGTGACGGCTTGACGGCCGAGGCGG
>PBRG01000029.1 GCA_002726615.1 Marinobacter sp. | reverse complement strand
GGGAACTCGTTGCTATCAGTTGCTAACAACGGGAGGCGCCTTGCGACCTCAATTCGTTCAGACATCGGCTTCTCCTGAAATGACACCACAGGTAGTCCTAGAGATTATTGACCAGGCGCGACGCAAGGAGGCCCGCTCCGGAACCTTCCTCCGGCAGCTTCACGAGAAGGCCGCCGCGCTGCCGTCTGCCGTTACCATCGAGGGGTACCATCCCGCCACCTGCTTGTTCCAGTTCGTGGTTGAATACATCGAAATGGCACCGAGGCTGATTGAGTGCGTCGAAGCCTGCGCCCGTGAGGCCGGTAAAGCGGACCTTTTTGAGCCCTTCGTGAACGCCGCCATCCGCTATTTCACCCAGCCGTCGTCGCTTTTAGTGCACTATGACGGCCTTGATGGCCTGCTGATTCGCGCCTACCTGTGCCACAGGCTGATGGAAGAAATGTATGAAAATAACCGGTGTACCCGGGCCAGCGAAATCGTGGATATAGAAGCGACTCGTGCTAACCTTCTGGCTCATCAGCTGATCGGCGAGCCCTTTGCCAATGAGTTGGACGATGCCATCACGGTAACCGTGTTGCAGATAGCAGGCACGCCGGACTATTACGAGCTTAACCTCGACCCCTTTGTCGAGCAGGTGAACAACGCCGCCTGGGACTGGATGCGGCATTACTGGGAAAATCTGCTGGTAAGGAACCACATTCGATTTTCCCTCGGTTCCGGCCTGGCCTGACAGGTTCAGAGGATTAATGAGAGTATCAGTGATTGCAGTACTGGCGGGCCTTTTGATGTCTGCCATGGCAGTGACAGCCAACGCGTACGAGTTGTCTGTAACCGTTACCCTGGATGGCAGCACCGAGCCCGTGGCCAATGCCGTGGTTTCCGTGGACAGCGGCCGTCAGGGCACCCCGGTTTCTGCCGAAATCTATCAGAAGGATCGCGCCTTCCATCCTCATGTGCTGGTGGTTCCCGTTGGCTCCAGCGTGGATTTCCCGAATCGCGACAATACCCAGCACCACGTTTACTCCTTCTCGCCGGCAAAAACCTTCAACATTGAACTCTACGCCGACAGCCCGGCGGCTCCGATCGTATTCGATAAACCAGGTATCGTTGAGCTGGGCTGCAACATTCACGATCACATGCAAGGGTTTGTGGTGGTTACTGATACCGCCGCGACCAGCCAGACGGATGCCTCCGGCCAGGTCACCCTGTCCATCGAGTCGCAGGGTACCGAAGGCAGCCCTGAGAAGGTGACAGTGGAGATCTGGCACCCACGACTACCGGACAACACCCGCCCGGTCACCCGTGAAATCGAGGCTGGCGACAAGTCAGCAATCGTAACGCTCAACCTCGAACCTGAGCCTGCCGCAGAAGGTTCGCTGGACCGACTCCAGCAGCGCTTCCGGGAGCTTTGATGGGTTTGGCGTCTCGTCTCGGATTCCGCGGCCGACTGATTGCCGCCATGATTTCACTGGTGGCCCTGGTCAGCCTGGTGATCGTGGCCCTGCTGATGGTGTACCTGTTCGAGGATGAAAAAAGCCGGGCCCTGGAACAACTGACCATAGGCGAGCGGCTGACCAAGGAAGTCATTGACCGGCGCACCGACTTGGAATTGTCCCGGCTCAGCGTCGTGGTTCAGGATTTCGGCTTTCGCTCCGCCGTCGCCAGTGGGGACCGCGCCACCACAGACAGCGCACTGACCAATCAGGCCCAAAGGGTAAATGCCGATTTCGCCGTCTTGCTTGGCAGCGACGGGAGTATCCTTGCCGACACCGATGGACTGCCCGAGGCGTTTACCAACAGCCCGCTGGTTACAGAAATGCTTTCCAAGGCGCGACAAACAGGCTTTGCCAGCCAGATGAGCGTTTTCGGTGCAGACGGTTTTGAACTGCTCACCATCCCAGTGGAAGCACCCGGATTAAGGGCATGGCTGATTGCCGGTTTTAGCGTCAATGGTGATCTTACCGACATCATCGGTCAACTCAGCGGAACCGAGGTGTTGTTCAGGGCCTTCTCCGGCGAGGACCATGGCTATCAGATTCTTACCGATCCAGGTTCCATCAANCTGTCCAGGCTGGATGAACTGAACAATGCCATGGCCAGGACCTCCGACGAGAATCAGTTTCTCGAAAGTACACACTATTTTACCCGCATCAAAAACCTGACCGGAAACGAAATGCCGGCCCTGCAGCTGCTGCTGTTGATCAACCGCGATGCCCGTCTGAGCAATTACTATGAGCGCGCTTGGGAGATTCTGCTTCTGGTCAGTGCCGTTCTTGCGCTGGCGGCCCTGATTGCGCTCATTATCGCTCGCAACATGGGGCGGCCAGTCCTGCAACTGGCCGACTATGCCAAGGCCATCGGTGATGGCGACACGCCTACACCTCCCCACATTCGCGCCGGAGGCGAACTGGCCGAATTGCGCAGGGCGCTTGGCGACATGCTGAGCAAACTACGGGACCGCGAAGAGCAGATACACTACGCCGCCAGCCACGACGAGATTACCGGGCTACCTAATCGCAACGCCTTCCTGTCGCGCCTGCGGGAACAGTTCAACAGCAACCGCCCCTGCAGCCTGATGGGCTTGCGCCTCAATGATATTTCTGACGTCAATGACACCCTTGGGCTTGAATTCGGAGACAAGGTTCTGCGTTCGGTGTCGACACGGCTGGAGGAAGCATTGCCCGGCAGCTCATCGCTGGCAAGGACTGGCGGCGCCGAATTCCTGATGATGGTCGCGCCCCAGTCGCAATCCGAGCTTGACAAGCTTGCCATGAAACTCAGCAAAATTGTGGAGTCTCCCTTATTCATTGACAACACTCCGTTCTCCCTTCGCTGCACCATGGTGACGCTACAGCTCCCCCAGGACGCCATCGATACCGACCAGGTTCGCAGGCGACTGAACCTGACCTTCGAGCAGGCACAGAAAAGCCGGCTGCCCGTCACCCACTATCAGCCAGGACACGATGAGAACCACCTGCGGGAGCTTCAGCTGATCTCTGATCTGCATCACGCCATTGCCAGCAACGGCTTGCACATGAACTACCAGCCCAAACTTGACATGGCATCTGCCAGTTTCTATCAGGCTGAAGCACTGGTGCGATGGATTCACCCAGACCTGGGCTTCATTTCCCCGGAAGAGTTTATTTTCCTGGCAGAACAATCCGGCCAGATCACCGACCTGACCCGGCATATCCTCCGCCGTGTGGCCAACGACGCGGGCAAGTGGCACGCCGCGGGCCTGAATATCGGTGTTGCCATTAACCTGTCGGCGCTGGACCTGACCCGCCCGGAATTGGCCCGGGAAGTTGCGGAGGCGTTTACCCAATGGCAGTTACCCATGTCCAGCATCACCCTGGAAGTAACCGAAAGTGCCCTGATGGAAGACCCAGAAACAGCCTTTGAAACTCTGCGACGCCTGCGCCAACTAGGTGTGACGTTATCGGTGGATGATTTCGGTACCGGCTATTCCTCGCTGTCACAGTTGCGCAAGCTGCCGGTGCAGGAACTGAAGATCGACAAATCCTTCGTCCTGCGCCTGAACACTGAGCCGCAGGATCAGCTCATCGTTCGCTCCACCATCGATATGGCCCATGGCCTGGGGTTGAGGGTCGTCGCGGAAGGGATCGAAAACGTCGAAAGCTGGGCATTACTGCGGGATTGGGGCTGCGAAAGCGGTCAGGGGTTTTTCCTCAGCCGGCCCGTCGGTGTGGGTGACCTACAAGATACGGAAAAGTCGCTGGCGAACCGTCAGCAGGAACTCAGAGACACAGGAGAAACCACGTCATGACATGTATGGCCAGGGTATTCAGCACCGGTTTACTGGCATTACTGATATCAGCAAACCTGTCTGCGGACACTGGCAGCCGATTGTGGGCCACCGGCGGGGTTACCTCTGTCGAGGGCGGCGCAGGTGGCGGCCTCTCCCCCTGGGCCCTGCTTGGCGGGTATGCCAGCGATGAGGAGTGGGGAGGCACGCTAACGCTATCCCGCGCCGAAACTGACGACTACACGCTTTCAGTTGTCGGGGCGGGCGTCACCTGGAACAATCGTGTCGAGCTGACGCTGGCACGCCAGACCCTCGACCTGGACAGCCTGGTGTTCACCCTGAAAAACGGCTTTGGCCTAGAAGAGGACGAACTGGTGCAGGACGTTTTCGGGCTCAAAGTAAGGCTCGCCGGCGATGCCCTATACAGCCCATGGGGGCAATGGTCAGCCGGCCTTCTGCACAAACGCAACCGCGAATTCACCGTACCCGACGCCATCGGCGCTGAAGACGACAGCGGCACCGATGTCTACGTTAGTGGCAGCAAACTCTTCTTCGCGGCGGTGATGGATCGCAATCTGCTGGTCAACGCCACCGTCCGCGGTACCAAGGCCAATCAGGGCGGGCTATTAGGTTTCGGCGGCGACCGCAACGACAGCTACGAGGCGATGTTTGAAGGCAGCGTCGGGTTGTTTGTGACCCGCCAGTGGCTGGTGGGTACCGAATACCGCCAGAAACCGGACAATCTGGGTTTCGCCACCGAGGACGACTGGTGGGATGTCTTCGTTGCCTGGGTACCCGACCGGCGCTTGTCGGTCACGGCGGCCCTGGTCAATCTTGGTGACGTTGCCACCCTGGAAGACCAGCGCGGCGCCTACCTTTCACTGCAGGCCAGTTTCTGACAACCCGGGAGATCATTATGAAACATTCTGTCATCATCTTGGTTCTATTACCTCTTCTGGCTCTCTCCGGTTGCCAGGCCATGGTTGAAACCAACCAACAGAATTCTGCTCTCTACCAACAGCTCGGCGAACGTTCCGGCATTGCCGATATCGTCGAAGATCTGCTCTACCGGATTGTCGAGGACGAGCGTATCAACGACCAGTTTCGTGGCATTGACGTACGCCAGTTCCACACCAACCTGACGGACCAACTCTGTGAACTCAGTGGTGGCCCGTGCACTTATTCCGGGCGCGGAATGCGCGAAAGCCACGCCGATATGAACGTGACGGACACCCAATTCAATGCCCTGGCTGAGAACCTCATCCTGGCCATGGAAGAGAACGGCATACCCACGGGTGCGCAGAACCAACTGATCAAAAAACTGGTGCCGCTGTACCCCCAGATCCGCAACCTTTGAGCCGGGCGACAAACCGGTTAAGCTTGCCCGCTGACCGATAAACCTTTCCTGACGGGAGATAAACCTTGCTCGACAACGCGGATCTGGGAAAACTGATTGTTCGACTGACCCTGGGCGGACTATTGCTGTTTCATGGCATCGCCAAGCTGTTCCATGGCGTGGGCTTCATCGAAGGCCAACTGGCCAGCCATGGAATTCCCGCCTTTTTCGCGTGGGGCGTGTTCATTGGTGAGTTGCTGGCACCACTGATGGTGATCCTGGGTTACCAGACCCGTATCGGCGCGTTACTCATCGCCTTCAACATGCTGGTGGCCATTGCTCTGGTACACAGCCATGAACTGATGGCACTGGGCAATAACGGCGGCTGGGCACTCGAACTGCAGGGCTTCTTCCTGTTCATTGCCATTGCCGTTGTTTTTCTTGGACCGGGCCGCTACAAGCTCAAGAACTGACCGTTCGAGTAGCCACCGGTCGCGTGTAACTAACTACGCATGGAGACAGGTACGATGACCGATAAAAAGTCAGAGCTCCGCCCAGGCCGGTACCGACACTATAAGGGCAGGGACTATGACGTCATCGGTGTGGCCCGCCACAGCGAAACCGAAGAGCCGATGGTCGTTTACCGCTGCCTGTACGGTGACTACAGCCTATGGGTACGACCGTTGGCGATGTTCCAGGAGACAGTGGAAGTCGCTGGCGAGGATGTTCCCCGGTTTACCTACGTGGCTGACGATCGCCCGTAAGCACGATTTTTGACTGCAGCACGCGTTTCCGGCACATTAGCGCGCTTTCCTTAACCGCCCCACCTCAGGGGCGCTGAAAGCCATTCCCGACATCCCGGAGTTTGCCATGAATGCCGTTGTTGCTGCGGTAGTAATCATGCTCGTGCTGAGCTTGTGCCGCATCCACGTTGTTGTTGCCCTGATCATCGGTGCCGTCGCCGGCGGACTGATCAGCGGCCTGTCACTGGACGCCACTATTGCCGCGTTTAACGAGGGCCTGGGGGGCGGCGCCACCGTCGCCCTGTCCTACGCCACCCTCGGTGCCTTCGCCGTTGCCATCGGCAAATCCGGCCTCGCCCATGCCCTGGCCGACAAAGCCCTGAACCTGGTAGGCCGGCAGGATGACGGCAAGGCCGCTGGCGGAATCCGCCTGCTGATCGTTGGCCTGCTGCTGGCCATCGCCATGTCGTCCCAGAATATCCTGCCGATTCACATCGCTTTCATCCCATTGGTGGTGCCCCCGCTGCTGTATGTGATGGCCAAACTGAACATGGACCGACGCCTGGTGGCCTGCGTGCTGACGTTCGGCCTGATCACACCCTACATGTTCCTCCCGGTAGGCTTTGGCGGTATCTACCTGAATGAAATCCTGCTGGCGAATGTCGGTGAGAACGGCATCGACGCCACGGACCTCAATGTCATGTCCGCCATGGCCCTGCCCGCACTTGGCATGCTCTGTGGTCTTCTCGTTGCCGTCTTTTTCAGCTACCGCGGCGAGCGCCACTACAACCTGGACGCCATTGCCCGCACCGAGCGGGTGGATGTGACCTACAACGGCGGCACGCTGCTCATGGCCCTGGTCGCCATCGTGGCGGCGTTCGTGGTGCAGCTATGGCTGGGTTCCATGATCCTCGGGGCATTGGCGGGCTTTGTACTGTTCAACCTGTCCGGCGTGGTGAAATGGAAAGAAGCCGACGACCTGTTCACCGAAGGCATGAAAATGCTGGCAATGATCGGCTTCATCATGATCGCCGCCTCAGGCTTTGCAGAGGTCATGCGCGAAACCGGCGACATCGCCACTCTGGTGGAAGGCTCCGTCTCCACCATCGGCGACAACAAAGCCCTGGCCGCCCTGCTGATGCTGGTCGTCGGCCTGCTGATCACCATGGGCATCGGTTCGTCGTTCTCCACCATCCCCATCATCGCCGCCCTCTATGTCCCGCTGGCCCTGGAACTGGGCTTCAGCCCCCTGGCCATCGTGGCCCTGGTCGGCACCGCCGGCGCCCTGGGCGATGCCGGCTCCCCTGCATCGGACTCCACCCTCGGCCCCACCGCCGGCCTTAACGTCGATGGCCAGCACAACCACATCTGGGATACGGTGGTGCCGACGTTCCTGCACTACAACCTGCCGTTGTTGGGCTTTGGGTGGTTGGCGGCTATGGTTCTTTGAGGCTGGGAGTTGCCTGCTTTTTTGTAGCCTGCTGGTTTGTGGGGGCCTGGACGGCGTCGTGGTGCTTTCTTCTGGGAAAAAGAACTCGCTGCGCTCAGACACCTTTTTCCCGGCAGAAAGCACCCCAACACCCTCCGGTTTAAACCACAGAGGTATCGCATTGAAATACAATCAAGTGCTGTGTGT